>CALFLM010000034.1 GCA_937880075.1 uncultured Romboutsia sp.
TGAAAAGATGCAGAAGCAGGCTTTGACCAAGGACAAGGGTGGCCGTGGTTTGTTCGACAAACGTTATGCACGTTATGCACTTATCCAGGTGATTGAAGATAACAACCAGCCAGACTTAGTAGGAAAATATTTATTCTGGAAGCTTCCTAAGGCTATTTGGGAGACAATCAACGCTAAGATGGCTCCAAGTCCTGAGTCTAAGAAAGCAAGTATCCCAGTTATGGATTTCTTGTTTGGTCGTGCTATTGACCTTGAGGTAACACCAGGTCCAGATGACCCAAAAGCTCCTGAGCGTAAGACTCGTGAGATTAGTTACAATACTTCGGAACTTACTGATGATGTAGTTAGTTGTACTAATCCTGATGGAAGTCCATTACTCGATGATGATCAGCAAGCTGTACTTGATCAGTATGTTGAGGAGATGACAAAGAAAGTTTGGAAGCAGAAGGATCCAGATCTTCGTGCTACAGCTCTTGCAGAAATCAATGCAGAAGAGAACACAAAGAAACTTCGTGAGTTGTATCATGGTGTAATTGAAAAGATCAAGAGCTTCTGCCCTAATCTGATTGAGGAACTTGGTTACCATGAGTGGTCACCTGAAGTAACAGCTCGTGTCAATGCATGGATTAACATAGTTCTTGCTGGTAATGATCCAACAAATCCATTGCCATCAACAACTCCAGCAGCATCAACAACTACTGCTCCTGGTACTACTCCTTCAGATACAACAGAATCAACACCAACAGCTGGTTCTGATGATCTTCCATTCTAATTTACATAAAAAGCTGGAACTTAGTTCCAGCTTTCTTTTTGTATTTTTATTTATTTGATTTATTTGATCTAATTAATTGTTTTGAAAATTTTCCAAATGCTTCTGGATCATCAAATACATGAAGAATTATTGTTTTATCTTGTATTGCATCCACGTATAATCCATCATTATTGAATTTTATGTTTTTTGTTTTATTCGTAAACTTACCTACTGCTTTAGCAAAAGTACACACATAACGTATAACTTCACTAGTTATACCATTTGCCATTGTACTACCATAAAAATATCCATCCATTACTTTACTTGATGGAGATTCAAATGTAATTGATGAACCATCTTTGTATAAGAATCCAAAATAACCTTGGTTTTTATCCCTTATATTATCTAAAGCAATATATACACTATTCGAAGATTCTATTTTCTTGACAGCAGATTTCATATCTCCATCAAAATTTTTATCGAACGGATCAAATCCTAATTTATCCAATATATCTTCTTTTGAATTATAAATTTTATCTTTTATTTGAGATAATGACAATTCATTATTGCCTTTGTTTAGTGCCTCTACAATAAAATTAACTAAGCTTTTCATTTATTTATTTATTTTTTTTTCTTAACTGTATTTTTGCCTTAGGTGTACTTCCATTGACACCAAAATCATAGGTACCATATATACCAAATTTGCTTCCACCTATTTTAATATCCGTATTATCAGCAGAATCTATTGCTGAAACTAAACTATCAATTGAGTCAATTGACTTATCATCGTTCATTTCAAATCCTCCAGTATATTGATTTGAATATGAATATACATACCAGTTCTTTGCTTTAGGTTGATATTGAATTTCACAATCTAACAATTTACCTTTTGCACCATAATGTGCTGCATTTGAACCAAATCCTCTAGTATAGAAATAATATTCTGGATTTTGTCTTAAGAATGTAACAACATCTTCTGTTTTAACGCCTTTTACTGAATAATTCTTTGATTCATTCAGAGATACATTTAATGATTCTGTTAAACTTATCATTTTTTTTTGTTTTTATATAATAAAAATAATTTGAAAATTTTTATGTTTGTACTATATTAAATCTGTTAAAAACAACATGTTTAATTTTTAAAATTTATGATTATGATGATTTTGATTGGAATTATATTGATTTTCTTAGGTATGGGCTTTTATATGATAAACAATGAAAGACGTATATCTAATGATTGGTTGTGTATGATTGGTTTCCTATTATTGATGGCTGGTGCACTTATGATTGGAATGACAATGGACGGTACAATGTAGTTTTAACTTTAAAATAAGATAATAATGAAGAAGATAAAATATTTGATAGGATGCTCAGCATTTCTTGGTGGACTATCCGGAACATTACCACCTATGTTTATTAATGCTAGTCCTAACATTAATTCATTAGTAAAAGAAAAAGAAGATAGTACTCATCTTTGGAAAAATATCAAGCTATATAGTGTAGTAAGAGATACATTGACTATAGAAGAAAGAGTGCACCGTATTGAGGAAATGATGACTATTGACATCAATACAATGGCAAAATCTTCTGATGTACATGAACATCATACTAATACTTATACATATAAGAATGCTAGTATAAGTAAGAAAGGAAAAGAGTTCATTAAGAAATATGAATCTTGTGTCCTTACTGCTTACAAGCTTAAAGGTGAAAAGAGATATACTATAGGTTATGGCCATGTAATCTATGAAGATGATATCCCACATAAGATAAGTCAAGAATATGCTGATAAGCTATTTGATAAAGATATGGATAAGTTCAATGTTCATGTAAGAGAATTGCTTTCTGACCTTGACCATAGATTTATATATACACAATCATTTGTCGATGGGTTGACATCATTGACATATAATTGTGGACCAGATGGTGTAAGAAAAACAAGGTTCTGGAAACGAATGAAGGCATGTCGATATGATAAGAAAACAAAAGCTATCAACAAGAAAGACTTAATTTATGCTATAGAGGCAGTAAAGACGGCCAACATTTCTAGAATATATTATTCTGGTCACAAGAACAGAAGAAAAGCAGAACATAATAAAATGACAGAAGAAGTATAAAATATTATAATTATGAAAAAGGTAAATACTAAGAGTATTATTATAGCAGCTATAACATTTGTATTGTTTCTTGTGGGAAGCATGCTTATTGTCAATAAATGTACAGGAGCATCAAATAATATTGCTATAGTAGGTGATACATTGACATCAGAAGGTAAAGTGATGGAATTCGATTATCAAAACCATAAGTTCATCAATATTGTAAAATCTGATGAGAATGGCAATGCAGAAAGTTTTGTTGTCCATGATCCTAACTGTCGATGTAGTATAAAGAAACTGAACAACATTACTACAGTCATTACAAATAATGACAATCATAATAGTATGAGTTCTGATTCTATTGTAAAAGCTAACTTTAGAGTTGTACTTTCTAAACTCAATTCATTGCATAATGACAATGTTGTATTGATGAAAGAAGTAAAGACTTTGAGAACTGAAGTTGCAATGCTCAAGAAGATGAAGACAAATTGTACTTATAGACCTGTTCATAAAAAAGTACAATCAAAGAAGAGAAGATAATAAACATCACTTATAGTTCTGTTTAAGAACTTAAGTTAATGTTCTCTAGGGAAGCGCCTGGGTCACACAGGGAGCGGAAAACAATTTGGATGATAAATTTATCTCCTTAATTTATTTACGCTCCCTGTGTGACTTTTTATTTAAATAAAATTTTGAAATATCCTGAGATTGTTCTATCTTATATTTGAATAAAAAATATTGAAATTATGATAGAATTGATTTTTGGAATAATTACTTTATTAGCAGGTCTTTTCATAACAGTACTTGTCCTGTTTATAGTAGTAGGATTAATAAAACTGTTTATTGGAAGTATAGCTTTCATGGGAGGATTTGTTTTGAAGGCCATAGGTAGTTTCATTTTTTGGTGTATCGCTATCTTTGTTATATTATGTTTGATTTTTTAAATTTGATATATGAATTACAATGAATGTTAATGTAGAAAACTTGAGAAATAAGAAATTATTTAAAGTACATGCTGATATTACTGTACATGGCCAGTTTACCAGTAGAGTAATTCCATTATCTATAAGTGTTATTGCTAATGATGAGCAAGAGGCGAAAAATATCGCTAGACATGTTAAGATTACTAATGTAAGCATTGACAAAGTTAAACAAGAAATAGATTTTACTAAGCATATTCACAATGAAAGACAACAATAGTAAAGAATAGAAAAATTCCAACCATATATGAATTAGGTTTATATGGATATTATGGTGCTATTTCATTAATTTCAGTTGTATTGTCCTATCCATTGACTGATTATTTTATGGGTAATATTGGTGGAACTATAGATTTTTGTTTGTCAATATTTATAACGTCAATTTCAGCATGTTTAGTATTTGTAGCATTCATTATATGTGGTGGAATTCCATTAACAGAGTGGTTAGATGAAAAAGAAATGAAGGTAACAATTTCGATAAATACATTTTTTAGAGATAAAATATAGAAAGACGGATTCAAGACTTATACCATTGCAACATTTATACTTGTAGCATTGATGTGGTTGAATAATGTTGGAGAAAATACTATTCCAGGATTCATCTTGATATATCTGTTTTTTGTGTTTATCAGTATAGTTTGTTTAATTATTAGTAGCGATGATGAATACAGGAGAACTCATCCAAAGTAAGAAATTCAACCATAAGGCTTTTTGTATCGTATATTCGATCTTCTTTGGAATAGCTTGGTTTATATTGAAATCTGGTGTTGAATATACAGGTAAAGAAGTTATGATTCATAATTTGGTATTCATGACTTTATTTACTATAATCATAATTGTAATATTGACATTAATGTTTACAGAATTAAATATTCGAAAATTGTGAAATTAGTACAAGATTATAAGATTGGATCGATAATACTTCCATGCATTATATATACTGTTATATGCTATATTTCTTGGAATTTTTTTGCAACAAACTTGGTTGAAGAAAAAACGGATATGTGCATATTGGCAACATCATTTTATGTGATAATATCAATGATGTTTACAGCATTTGCCTATGTGGTTGTAGTGGTAATTCAAGAAGAATTTAAAAATTTAAATAAAGATTAATAATGAAGAATGTTTTGAAACTGACAAAAGAGAATGCAAATAAAGTATTGGTTGTATATCATAAAGAAGATAATGATGGTGTGTTTTCTGCAGCATTGATGTATCATTGGATTGTTGATTGCATATCTAAACATTTACAGACTAAGAAGGAAAATGTTACTTTACTTGGTGCAGATTACAATATGCTAGATACATTAGCTAAAGACAGAAAGAATGATATGTGTCCTTATAATTGGATAAACAAATTTGGACATGTTTATATGCTTGATATTTCATTCAATAATTGGAAAGTAATGAAGTTCTTGCATGATGCGTATAGTTATCGTTTAAGCTTTAGTTGGTTTGACCATCATGGCCCTGCATTAGCATTAGCAAAGCAACATGGATATGATGATACACCTGGATATAGAGCAACAACTACTTCAACAATTGGATTAGTTTATGAACATTTGTTTGATGTACTTAGGATTAATCAGAATAAAGGCAATATGCCAGAGTTGTTACAGTATCTTGCCGGTTGGGATAGTTTCCATCCTAAGCAGTATTGTCTTGAATTAGATGATTGCTATGGAGTCAATCTTGTAATAAATAGAGACTTTGAGCTGGATTTTGATAAAGTATATGATTGTGTAAAGCATATCATGTATGATGATGGTTCTGAATCTGATTATGGAAGAAACTTCATTAGTGAAACTGTACTTGAAGCGGAAAGTATTGTTGATTATGAAAACTATAAGAACAAACAGTTAGTAAGCAACTATGGTGATTTTAATTGGAAGTTCATCATCAATGGAAAGGAACGTAAGGCAGTTGCATTGTTCTGCCAAGGTCCATCATCAAGTAGAATGTTCGAATCAGTAGCAGATAAAGTAGATCATGCTATTGTCTTCAAACATTTGCCTAATGGAAAATGGTCTGGTTCTGTATATAATGTAAGGCAAGATGATGATAGAGAATACAATCTTGGAAGATGGATTAAGAGTTTGGTAAAGACTGCAGGTGGACATCCAGGTGCTGCTGGATTTACTATCAGTAATTCTAAGTTCAATAAGTGGAATAAGAATAAGACAGTCGGAGGATAAATCTATGTTTGACATTACAATAAGTATTTGGACATTGGTATTGCTTTCCAGTCTTACTGGTCTTGGATTTGGATTATATATAAAGACAAGACAGAAATTAGATGAAGCAAACCGAATATTAGTAGCAAACAAACTACCACAAGTGATTTGATATGGAAGTTATTTTAATATACAGTGGAGATCTAACTCTCCACTTTTACAAATAGATCTTTGAAATAAATTAACTATGAAAGTAAAGAAAAGAGATGGTAAAGTCCAAGGCTTTGATCTTAACAAGCCAATTCATGCACTCGAAAAGGTGTATAAGAATGGAGTGAAGAAAGAAGTTCCTGATGGACTTATTAGTAAGTTTACAGAATCAATAAGAGCTTGGTTAGAAAGCATGAAAGAAGATGTAGTTGATATTGAGACTGTACAAGATTTCTTGAGAGATTTCCTCATGTCAATAGGAGAGAATGAAGCCGCAGAGCAATTCATCATTTATCGAGAAGAGAGATCTAGGTATCGAGAATCAAATACAAAGCTTGCTAAGAATATTGCTACAAAACTTTATGCTAAGAATGTAGTTAACCAAAATGCCAATCTTGATGAAAACAGTTTTAGTGGCCGTATTGGTGAAGCTGGAGCGGTTGTTTGTAAAGATTTTGCTTTGAAGAACAGTATGTCGAAGATGGCAAGAAAAAACCATGAAGGAAATATGATTTATCAGCATGACCTTGACAAATTTGTATCAGGAATGCACAATTGTTTGACAGATCCAGTTGATATTCTTCTTGAACATGGCATTACATTGAAACAGTGTGACATTCGTCCTGCTAATTCATTGAATACTGCATTCCAATTGATAGCTGTCAATTTCCAAGTACAATCACTTGAACAGTTTGGTGGTATTTCTGCATCACATCTTGATTGGACAATGGTACCATATTTCCGTAAGAGTTTCTTTAAGCATTACAACAACTGGTGTGATGGAATTCCATTGATGAATTGGGCTAAACCTAACATTGATTCTAAATCTATCAAGCATATTAGTGTTGATGATAAGATTTATATTGGTGTTGGATTGTTGAAACCATTGAAGAAAATGATATGGAAGAAAGCTTGGAATTCTACATTGAAGGAATTAAGTCAAGCTACTGAAGCAATGAGTCATAATCTCAATAGCTTGCAATCACGTAGTGGTGCCCAGTTGCCATTTTCCAGTATCAATTATGGTACATGTACTTTAAAGGAAGGTCGTGAAATTATTAAAGCATTAATTGGTATGACGTTGGAAGGTACTGGTAAGTATCATCGTACTGCTATATTCCCATGTTGTATATTCCAATACAGTAAGAAAATTCATGGTTCTAAAAAGAATCCTGGTCCTAACTATGATTTGTTCAGATTAGCATTGAAATCTACAACACAACGTGATTATCCTAATTATTGTAATGTTGATTGGCGTACTAATCTGAAAGGTAATATATTTGATAGAGAGCAAAAGAATCTGGCATTGAAAGATTTGCTCAATTTCTCTAATTCAACATACTGTGCATTTGCTAAATGGTTGTCAGAACATCCTGATTATGAAGATTATTTGTCATTGGAAGGTTATTATGACTCTGTTGAAGATGATTGGGAAATTAAAGTAAAACCAGCAGAGAAATTCACTAGATATGAAGTGATGAGCACGATGGGTTGCCGCACATACAATGGTTATGATATCAATTGTGATTCAAATTATTTCTTTGACATATTTAAAAAGATAGCAGAAACTGGTAAAGTACAAGACAATTGGATGTTATCTGCAAATCAGAAAGATGGTCGTGGAAACATTTGTCCTGTTACTATCATCATGCCTACTTTAGCTATGATGGCAAAAGAATCTGGTAGCAAAGATGTAGTAGAAACATTCATGAAGTTGCTTGATAAGAAGATCCATGAAGCAAGAGAAATGCTTCTTGAAAGATTTACTTTGATTTGCAGCCAGAATTCTAAGTCTGCCCCATTCATGTGGACAAACAATACAATGGTAGGATATATTCCAGAAGAAGGTCCTGTATCTGCTATGAAACATGGTACATTAGCTATCGGACAAATTGGATTAGCAGAAACATTGCAAATATTGATTGGGTGTGACCAGACAGAAGCTCAAGGTCTTGAACTTGGAAAGAGAATTGAAAAGTTATTCAATGACAGATGTGCAGAATTCAAGAAAAATGACAAGTTGAATTTTGGAGTATATTTGACTCCAGGAGAATCACTTTGTAAGACAGCAATGACAAAATTCAGAGCACAGTATGGTAATGATGTTAAAGGTGTTACTGATAATGATAACAAATTCTTTACAAATTCAACTCATGTACCTGTATATAAAGATATTGATTGCTTCAAGAAAATTGATATTGAAAGTGAATTGGATAAGTTCAGTAATGCAGGATGCATCACTTATGTTGAAATGCCAAGTTCGGCAACTAACAATATAGATGCTTGTGAAGAATTAGTGGTTTATGCAATGGAGAAGGATCTTCCATATTTCTCTTTGCATTTTCCTCTGGATTACTGCCGAGATTGTCATAGCAAAGGTGATTTCAATGGAACATGCCCACATTGTGGAAGCCATAACATAGAGGAACTAAGAATGGTCACTGGTTAATAAAATAGCCGTCTTGAATAGTAATATTCTTGATTATTATCGGTCAAAATCGGTGGAGGCCAATAAAGTGTTATTGGTTAATACCGAGATAAATTTAGTAGTAACATTCTAAATCATTGTAACGCGTAGGAATTGAAACTCTTATTTTAAGAGAATAAAATATTCCCAAGAGTGACCGACTCCAATATTATAATTGGATGAATATGTACGCTGAGCTCCTGGTAACAGAGAGAAGAACTTGATAAAAAACTAGTTCGATAACAATACTGTATTTATCAACTGATGTTTCTAATATGAATGAAGGTAAACAAGATGAAGTTTCTAAACGATTAAAGCATGTAGAACAAAATTTAATTTAAAATCAAATCAGGATGAACTTAAGTTCATCCTGATTCTATATTATAAATATGGAAACAAAAGATTTACACATAGACAGGTCTAACAACTTGCATACAGACAAGTCTAACGACTTACATATCATAGCAGTTACTGGACCGGATATCAACAATGGTCCTGGGTTTAGAGTAACTATATGGGTATCTGGATGTACACATGCATGTCCTGGTTGTCAGAATAAGCATACCTGGAAATATGGTCAAGGTCATAAGTTAGATGATATGGTACCATATACAAACACCACTTATAAAGACAAGATATTGAATTTGATAGGTGATGAACATATTGATGGTGTAACAATTTCTGGAGGTGACCCATTAGACCAGTCTGTACAAGCATTAGAAGAACTTGCTAAGTTTCTTTCTAATATAAAGAAGAGATATCCAGAAAAGAGTATTTGGCTTTATACGGGATATTTCATTGAAGATTTGAAGAATTATCCTCATAAAGAAGTAATTAAGAATTGTGATGTTATAATTGATGGTCCTTATGTAAAGGAAAAACGAAACATAACAATACCATTCAGAGGAAGTACTAATCAGAGAATCATCGATGTACAGAAATCATTTAAGGAGAATAAAATATGTATGATAGATGATTTAGAATTTGTAAAGTAAAATATGGACAAGAGAGGAAAAGAATCTATAGAATCACAAAAGCAATTAATAGTAGAACTTTGTAAAGAGAGATATCCTGATAGTTTAGATGTTTCTGAAATTGGAATGCGAACTGGATGGAAAATAAACAAGCTATTGATAGATGACTTAGTAAATGATGGTATTATCGAATGGGATGATTTGACAACAATTAAATTGAACGGATAATTTAAAAAAGTGCATAAAATTTTGAATTTATTTTGAAATTTTATGTACTTATTCTATATTAGATATGTTAATTAAATATGTAAAATAAATAAGTTAATATTAATAAAATACGCTATGGTTAAAAAGTACAGAAAGAAGCCAGTTATTATTGAAGCAATTCAATGGAATGGTAAAAATTTGACGGAGATAGATAATTTTGTTGGTGGAAGTATTGGTATTAAAGGTACTAGTCTAATAATTCATACTTTAGAAGGTGATATGGAAGCTTCTATCAATGATTATATTATCAAAGGTGTAAATGGTGAGTTTTATCCGTGCAAACCAGATATTTTTGATAAGACTTATGAAAGAGCATAAAGAGCATAATAAAGAGAATTTAACTAACTTGACAGATTTTCTTGGAACAACTTTGAAATATGGTGATAAAGTTGTATTTTGTGATCCTGGTGAATCTAGAAAATGCCTTGAACATGGTACTGTTGTTGGTTTTACTAATAAGAGAATTTATGTTGTTTATAGTGATAGAAATAGTGAAATCTTGAAGGACTCAAGAGATGTTGTATTGAATTATTACTTTATGAATTAAATAAGATTATAAAATTATGATGAATCCAGTTCCTGTATACAAGTATGTTAAGGCAAATCCATTGATTAAGCTTAATGTTAATGATAAAGTTTATGTTGTAAATGGCTTTACATTTTTGTCAAACCAATATGGAGTAACTAGAAAGGATTGCCTTAGAGATATTAATTTTGAAGACCTTGTTAAAATTGGCCTATTTGAGAAGACAATTAATAATTTCAATATTTCTAATTATTCTAAAGGTGATTTGATTGTACTATCAGATAATAAGGATAAGGCAAGAGAAGTATCGGCTAGTAATCCAACAAAGAATCGTGTTGTTGAAATCATCAAAGAACCAACTGTGATTATTCCACGAAAGGGATATGGAAAAGTTCCTTTGAGGTTCATTCAAGAAATGGAAGTGAAAGATGTGAATAGCGGAAAGATAGAGATTGTCAATACCGATGATGTTGTTAGTGATACTAGAAAATATTGGTTTCTGAATTCAAAAGGTCAGGTATCTTGCACATATTATTGGATGAATCCTGTTGCCGACTTGTACAGAAGTAAGACAAACAATATTTATTATTCTAATAAGGATGCAGTTAGTGCATTGCAGACTATTGAGTATAACATCAATAATGATGCCGCTGTACTTTCTGGTGGTGATACTATGCTAGGTAAAGCAATGTTGATTGACAATCTTGTAGAAAAGTAAATGTTATGAAAGATTTTTTGGTACAGAAATTAAAGAGAGTGATACTGTAGCTTTTACAAATCCAGTATCTTCTAGGAAGTCACTTGCTTTAGGTAAAGTAACTGCAATAGGTAAGACATTTGTAGAGATAGAAACTGAAAATCCATATTTTGATGGCGACATCTATCCAAATGAATATGAATATGTTAAGAAGCGTCCGGAAAATGTAATTGTGAAAACTATTTAACCTTATTTTTAATCTAAGTATATAATTTTAATGGAAGTGAAAATTGATTTGATGACTAAAGAAGAAATGTTGCAAGAGTCTTATATTAACAAAGGCAACAGATATACAACTGAAGAATGGCAAGAAAATGGAGATTATGTGACAACAGATCGAAATGGTTATTTGAATTATGCCAATGGTGAAGAAGTAATTGATGAAAATGATTTGCCAGAAGATGGATGGTTTGATTATACAGAGTATGATGAAAACAGTGATATTGATAGTTATTCTGATTCTGGTTTTTATGATAACCCATTATATGATAGTGATGACGACTGGTGATTTAGGTAAATTGGATAAAGTAAAAGAAGAAGTTATTGGTTTTCAATTGTCGGTATTTTTGTGATAAAAATGACCATTGATGGATAAAATGAAAAGAAAGCTTGAAATTATGAAAAATACATATATGACAAATATCTTGATACTGGAGTAAAACCTACATTTGAAGTACTTGGATTGATATCAAGTGAATGACAAAAGTCATTCACTTTTTTGCATTTATTTTGAAATTTTTAAATTCATTTCTATATTAAATCTGTTCAAAATAAGAAGTTTAATTTTTAAAATTTTATGATTATGATTACAAAGACTTTGAATGATTACGCTACAGAACTTGCAATGATTAATGCTAATTTCTGCTCAACTTATTCTCCTAGTGCAATTTATGAATTCACTCTTGAAACTCTTCGTATTTCTATTTGTAATCGAATTGAACATAACAATATTGTTAAGATGGAGCAGAAAAATATTGATAGACTAATTGGTTTTATAATGGAATTTTCTGATGCTAAGATGATTGTATATCGTGAAGCTCTTGTAAAATATTCAGAAGTTTTACATTGCTAAAATATTTGAAAATATTTTGAAATAAATCAAATTTGTTCTATATTATTATTGTAAGTTAAATATTTAAAATTATTATGATTATGAATACAATTAAAGATATTTTTGGTAAGAAAACACGTAATACAATTTACATGTCAGAAGGTATTAAGAATCTTCTTACAAAAATTGCTTGTGGTAAGAAGAAGTACAACCTTACAACAAAAATGGATAAGAAATGTTTTTACAATGAAGTTTTCAATGTAATGACAAAGTATTTTACAATGGATATTGTAAATAAAAATCTTAAAGAATATGGGATTGGTTCTGAAGATTCATTAGCTAATGCATTTATTGATAATAAGGAATTCCTTATTAATGTATGTAAGTTGAATCTTTCTGGTTTAATTATAGAATCTAAATTTGAAAAGAAAGCAAAAGAATATATCAAAGTATATGGTAACGGTGTTGATCCATTAACTGATATTAATGAATCTAAGCTTGCCAAATTGGAACGTTGTGTAGTTGTAAGAACAAAATATGGTACACATGATCCATTGATGTACACAATTAAAGGTTCATTGACAACAGAAGTTGCAAATGCTGTAAAAGCCATGTATTCTTATGAATCTGGTTGTAATTACTATGAAGCTAGACCAATTCTTTATACTACATGGATCAATCTTCCAGATGAATATAAGAATGCATCTCGTCCTTGTGAAGAAGATGATTTGAAAAATGTAAATGAATAAAAACATTTACAATAATAATTTTTGTTAAATTAATAAAGTTAAAACATAAATATTATGATTATTGATTTCGTTAAGTTACATATTGCAGAAGCTCTCGGTGAAGTTGCTAATAACTATGGTAATGAGGAATACCTCAATGAAGTAGTTACTATTAATTTTGACCAGTTGGTAGAAGATATTTTTAATGGTTTAAATGGATATTTTACTAGAGATGCATGGCCATCTGTAAAAGATGTAATCTATACTATGCTTCATGATAAGAATACTTTAGATGGCATTGTGAATGTAATCAAAGGTATGATGGCTTTACATAACTTTGATATTGAAAGTGCTGGTGGAATCATTAGATATTAATATAAAAGTAAAATTATGATAAATACAAATCCTCAAGTTATATATGCTAAGATTAATGCTAATATTGAAAAGATTATTGGCAAGATAGCAAGACAGATGCTTGATTTATATCCTAACATCAATGATTGTTTGAATGGTGTATCAAGATTATCAGAATCTGATATCAAATGGAAAATCTGGCGAATAGCAACAAAACAGAATATATTTGATGAAGCTGAGTCATCAAATTGTATTGTTGAATCATGTGTATTAGATTTGTATGATGATAGTGCATCATCTGATACATTACATAGTTTTGATTTTAGAGCGGCAATTCATAACATGTGTATTCTCATTTATTATACTAATAAGAAAATTACAGCATACGATGCATAAATATATCAATTCATTGACAATTCATTTTTGCCTTGGAATATTGTCAGCATTTATTATCATATTGATAGCAGACAATATATCTTTAGCAACAACATGTTTGTTTGTATTTGCTCTTCCTATATGGATTACTTACTATAATAGAGTAAAAGATATGACTTCAGAAGAAATTTCAGAGAAGTTTGGTTTTAAAGGTAACAAATTCTTAGATTGTACAAATGAGTAACTTATATAGCATTGAATCAAGATATCAGTACCATACAAGAACTGGTATTGAATGGACAAAATGGTTTTGTATATTATCAGAAGGTCCTAATGAAGATAAAGCTTTTCTTGAGCAGAAAATTTCAGACTATAAAGACAATGATAAGAGAATAAAAGCAAAGTTGAAGCATGAATATCGTATAGTTGATTACGTAGAACCAGAAGAAGTTCATGCATTTCAGAAAATGTATACTAGAAGAAAGAATAAAAACTCTAAAAAGTCACCAGGAACAACTAAAAAGTCTTAGGCTGATAGAATATGCTTAAGCATACTATTCCGCTCCCTGGCCATCCCAGCCGCCATCCTGGTGAATATTATATCATATATTAGTAAAACTTTTAAATATGAATTTTTATGAAGCAATTGAAGAAACAGAGTGGAGCTTCGCGTATCGTTGAAGTTCTTTTAGGACAAGCATTGTTGAATTGTAAGATTGGTAGTGTCAAATCTCTTATTGAGAAAGTAACTGATGTTACCGGTGGTAAGTTTGATGTAAAGAAGGTTGATGGGCCAGATAAATTAGATGTCGAACTAGCACCATGGATGATTTCATTAGAGATTGGAGACACTAAAGTGATTGTTAAGTTTACATTGACGGCAAATTATTTTATCAATAAGATTGAGGTAACAGAGTGACATTTTGTCACAAATATATGACAATGTGTCAGAATTTTGTAATTATGAAATTCTGGCACACTTTTTTCTATATATTAATTAGATAAATAAAAACATATACAAGATTAAATTTAAAATGAGTAAAGTTTTAGGCCTAGATTTAGGCACGGGTATGTCGTGTGTAGCAGTAATTGAGGCAGGTAAACCAGTTGTAGTGGTAAATGAAGAAGGAACAAGAACAACACCATCAGTAGTACAGATTACAAAAGATGAAGTGAAGATTGGTAATGCAGCAAAGCGTGCAATGGTAACAAATCCAAAGAACACTATCAGTTTTGTAAAGCGTTTGATGGGTGCCGATTTTAATGATGAGAATGTAAAGAAAATGCAAAAGCTTGCAACTTATGATATTGTAAATAAGTCTGGTAAGCCTTATGTTAAGATCGATGGCAAAGAATATTCTCCTGAACAGATTTCATCTATGATTGTTAGCAAAATGAAAAAAATTGCAGAAGACTATGTTGGAGAGGAAATTAAAGATGCAGTAATTACAGTACCAGCCTGGTTTGGTGATGCTGCTCGTACAGCAACTAAGACAGCAGGTGAGCTTGCTGGATTGAATGTACTTCGTGTAATTAATGAGCCAACATCAGCAGCATTGGCTGTAGGTTTAATGGAAGATAAAAAAGACAAGACAGTTGTTGTTGTAGATTCCGGTTGTAAAGAGTGCTGCATCCGCGTTGTTGCTTAATCATCAACAATGAAAAATTAAAAACTCGTTAATTGCGGAGAGTTCCACGATTAAGAATATAAGAAATTGATACATTCTTATTATTCTCGTAAAAAATGGTCTTAAGTACTGTTATTTTATGGTGACATAAAATTTACACCAACTTTAATGTGTTGGGTATAGTAATAATCTTAAGAATTGGATGGCCGAAGTAAATACAAACATGATACAACATGTAAGTATAGCGCAGCTAAGCAACTTGGTGACAAGTTGAAAGTTCATCGACTAGGAAAAGTAATCTTGTACTAAAGAAGAAATTCCCACGAAAGCGAGTTAGTTTAGAAGTGGTACAGTTGATTATTTTTAACTATAAAGATAATTTAAATCGTATGGTTAAGAATGAGAATATATTACCAACATTATTAAGTAAAATCATTAAAATAGAAGATAAAGAAAATAATGAAGTAAAGTTTAAAACTATTGAATATAAAATAAAACAAAGAAAATATTCTTCAACAAAATCTATAATAATACTTATTGATGGTAAAGAGTTAAAATCATCTTACTTTAGAAGTTTATATGTAACATATAAGTGTAGATGCGGAAGAAATGTAAAAATATTATTTATGAAATATGTTGTAAAACCAAAATATTGGTGTCAACATTGTTCACAAGATACATCATTTGAAGATCATTTTAAAGCAAATGACATAAAAAGAAAAAAGAAAATCTTTATTAAAAGAAAAATTAAGGATTTTGAAGATCTTTCTGATGAAGAAAAAGCAAAATATTGGGTTCATCATCTTACAAATAATGAATTTATGTCATGGTTACCTTATATAGTGAAAATAAATAATAAAGACATAGATAAAGAAAAAATAATTTATAAAGATGTTGTAAAAAATTATAATAATCAATCAATATATACATCTAAAGTATCTATAGATAATGGAAATAAATTTGAAGGTTTAAAAAGCATATCATTAAAGTGTTCATGCTGTGGAAAAATATTTAATAAACATCCACATAATCTTAAAAATATATCATTCAATAAAATTGAATGTAGTTATTGTAATTTTTCTAATTATACTTATAGAATAAGAAAATATAAAAATACTTCAATAACCTATCAATCAAATTTAGAAAAATATTTTTTGGATAAATGTTTTGAAAATAATATAAAGATAATGAATGGATACGAAATTCCATATATATTCAATAACAAACAAAAAACTTATATTTCAGATTTTTTCTTACCAGAATATAAAATTGTATTAGAAATTAAAGGTGGTAATCGTTTTTATAAAAATGATTTAAAATCCGGAAAGTTGCAGGCGAAAAATGATGCTGCAATACAGTTTTGTAATGATAATAACTTAAGATATCGATTTGTATTAGATGAATATGTTGATAATTTTATTCTTGAACTTCTAAATGAAAGAGATAGTCAGTCTACAAGTAATGTTGTAGGAATAGGATAAAGAGCCTATTAAATTAATCCACAATTGGGCACTGTGGATGTATCAGTTCTTGAGTTGTCAGATGGTATGGCTGAAGTACTTGCATCAAATGGTGATGTATATCTTGGAGGTAAAGACTATGATGATGCTATTGTAAAGTGGGTAGTTGATGAATTCAAGAAGTCAGATGATGTTGATTTGACAAAAGACAATATGGCTTATGCTCGTGTAGTAGAATCTGCAGAAAAAGCAAAGATTGAATTGTCAAGTTCAACACAGACAGAGATTAATCTTCCATATATTTCTATGAAAGATGGTGCACCATTAAATCTTGCTATGACACTTTCTCGTGCTAAGTTTGAATCTTTTGTAAAGAATTTAAATGACCGTACTGTCGAAAAGGCAAAGATCGCTGTAGAGAAAGCTGGTAAGAAGTATGATGATATTGATTGTATCTTGCTTGTAGGTGGTACAACTCGTATTCCATCATTGCAAGAGGCATTGAAGAAGGAATTCAATAAGCCATTGAACCAGTCTGTAAATCCAGATGAAGCAGTTGCATTAGGTGCCGCTAAGCAAGCTGATATTCTTGCTGGTAATTCTACTGGTGACTTATTGCTTCTTGATGTTACCCCATTGTCATTAGGTATCGAAACTAAGGGAGATATGATGGAACCTATTGTTGAAGCAAATACAACAATTCCATGTCAAAAGAAGCAGGTATTCACTACATCTATGGATAACCAACCTATGGTTGAAGTAAATGTATTGCAAGGTGAACGTAAGATTGCTTCTGGCAATAAGTCTATTGGTAGATTCAGATTGGATGGAATTCCTATGGCAAAAGCTGGGGTACCTCAAATAGAAGTTTGCTTTGATATTGATGCGAATGGTATTGTTACTGTTACTGCTAAAGATCTTGGTACTAATAAAGAACAGCACATTACAATCAGTAACAACACACTTACTGATGAGGAAATTAAAGCAATCAAGGAAGATGCTGAGAAGTTCAAGGAAGCTGATGAAAAGAAGACACAAGAAACCAATGACATCAATGATGCAGAACGTTACATGTTCAACACAAAGGAGATGATTGTCAATGAAGATTTTATTAAGGCTACATCAGATGAAGATAGAGCTAAAGCACAGGAGAAACTTGATGCATTGGAATCAGTTGTTGTATTAAAGGACAAAGACCATAATAAGATCATGGAAGCTAAGAAAGAGTTAGAAGAAGTTTGGAACCCAATAGTTGAGAAATTCTATGCCGATAAGCAAAAGAGCCAAGATGGTACTAATAAGACAGAGACACAGGAAGGAAATGCAGAAAAGAAGACTGCAACAGAGACTGTTAATGATAAGAAAGAAGAAAAATCAGATAATGTAAAAGTAGAAGATGCAGTGGTTGAAGATGCATAATGATTTACATCAATAACAATTTGAATGGTCGGTTGAATTAATGAAATTTAATCGACCATTTTCTATATTTAACATGTCAAATAATATTTTATATATATGAAAAGTCTAAGTGAATATGCAGATGTTTATCAAATAGATGAAATGGCAAGAATTGGATTTCTTACTAAATCTACTCCTTGTCCTTATGAAATCTACGTAATGACAGATGATCCTGGTAAGGTACCACATTTTCATATAAGAGATTATAAGAAAGGTGGAAGATCTGGCACAGAATTTCATACATGTATTGATTTGACACAACCAAAATATTTTCATCATCCTGGTAAGCAAGACAATTTAAATAGAAAGCAATTAAAAGAATTAGTTGATTTCTTGATGTCAAAATATAAAGGAAGAAATGAAACAAATTGGCAGCATATTATAGATGCATGGAATGACAATAATTCTGATATTGAACTTAATATAGATTCAAAGATTCCAAATTATACAGATATAGAAGATAACAAATAACATGAAAGATTACTATGATATTTTAGGTGTATCTAGGGATGCATCAGAAGATGATATTAAAAGAGCATATAAGAAAATAATGCTTAAATACCATCCAGATAGAATGGGTAACAAATCTGATAAGGAAAAGAAAGAAGCTGAAGAGATTGTAAAATCAGCTAATGAAGCTTATGAGACTTTATCAGATCCACAGAAGAAACAAGAATATGACAATCCTGGTTTTGGTAGTGGATTCAATCCATTTGCCGATTTCTTTGGACATGATAGGTCAAATGGACCATCTTGGCATACTGAAGATTATCAAGATTTGAGAGGCAAGAATTGTGAAGGAAAATTGAACATTGATATTTCTGATTTCTATTTTAGAGGTATCAAGTCAGTAGCATATTTGAAGGATTTCAGATGTAATGTTTGCAATGGTGAAGGTGGTACTGGGGTTAAAGTTTGTTCACACTGTAATGGTACTGGTATGGTAACTGAATCTAGACGACAAGGAAACATGTTCTTCCAATCTAGTCATCCATGCCCTTATTGTAATGGTAAAGGTAAGACAGTAGAACATAAGTGTGCAGCTTGTTCTGGTACTGGTTTTATTGGTAAGTTGGTAAATGAAGAAATTGACTTGTCAAGAATTCCATTGGAATATCTTTTGAAAGATGGTATCAGAATTGATGTTGGTCCACTTGGTTCTGAATCTAAATCTGTAAATGGAACAAATGGTGAACTCTATATTACCGTACAACATACTTATGACCATAATAAATACCATATTGATGATTATGGCAATGTAGAGGGTAAAGAAGATATTGATTGGAAGGATGTAATGCTTGGTAGTAAGATTGAAATCAATTTACCTGGTAATCAGAAGATGAGAATAAATCTTCCAGAATGTTCTGAAGTAGGTAAGAAACTTAGAATAAAGGGAAAGGGTATTGATGGGCATGATTATACAATGATTGTCAACCCAGTATTCCCTAAAACACTTGATAAAGAAACAAAGAAAGCAATTGAACATTTAAAAGAGAAAGGATAGAATAATGGAAGATAGTAAGGTTTTATATTACATAGATAAGGGTATAGAAAGATTACAAGAGAATTCTAGATTTCCACCTGAATCTATTATAGATAATGACAAATTTTTATCTGCTTATGCTTTTACAAATAATGATTATAGAATATTCCAACGTTGGATAACTGTAATCATGGAAGTAAAAGCAATAGATACAAGTAAGTCATTCTTCATACCATGTATTCTCCGTAAAGTACCAGAACAAATATTTAATGAAAGGGTGAATGATATTTGCTATGGTGCATCTACTCAATATACATTGAATAATTCATATATAGAAGACCTAGAAATTGTATTGAATGAAAAGTATTATAAGATACTAGCAGAAAACAATTTCATGAAGGCAGTATACTGTGAAAATGGAGAACTGAAAATGAGACAAAGTTATTCATTTGATACAAATATGTCTGCAGCTGCTATGAAGTTGTATCCAAGAAAATGCAATTTAGCTTTCTATCCATATAAATTTAACATATTTGCTTATACATCAGATCGAAATACATGGAATACTGAGTTGATGGATATTATTGGAGATAAAAGCTTTGAAAGTATAACGAAATTATCTAAACAATATTTTACTATCAACAATGTAAGTCTTGGAACATTCATTTCTAGATTGACTCTTAATGAAGGATATTCTAATGGAAGATCTGGAATTGGATATGAGAATACTATTATGAAATGTGTATGTAATTCTCTTTCATTAGTATTTTATGATAAGACAACATTATCAAATGAGGAAATAGAGAAAGCTACTATTACAATAAATGAGAATGATCCTAACTTCAATAAAGCATATACTATTGATTGTCAAAGTAAGAAAATTGAAGAAGTGGATGAATTTTTTGATAAACAAGAAAAAATAGAAGAGAAAAATGAAGAAAATAAACCAAATATTATCATAACAAATGATGAATTTTTGATTTAGATTGTTCTATATTAATATTACTAATATAAATAATGAACATCACTTTCAGTTCTGTTCAAGAACTAAAGTTAACAAATATAACTTGGGCCATTACGGATTTGACAATCGATAACTTCGGTTGGACGTGAGTTCGAATCTCACATGGTCCACTAAACTTGAAAGAAGACTATGGAAATTTTAGACAAGAAATTTAGTAAGTACAAAGTATTTTTTGCAGAGAAAGGTATTACATCTACTTCTGCTAATCATGTTTCCAATAAAGGTAAAGAATTGTTGAAGTCAGAACAGGCAATTCTTGACAATATTAATTTTGTCAATGCCACAATGTCATTACTTTATGGAGGAAACTCTAAAGTAATTACAAATGGTATGAAGGCAGATGATTCTTTTGAATCTATGCATAAGACCATTGCAAAGATTGCAAATCTGAATGCTATGAGTGCTTGGATTCATGAAGCAATCAAAGCAAAGACAGAGATTCTTGAGTATGTTCAGTCACTTAGTATTGACAAGTGGGCTAAGGACCAGAATATTGAACTTCCAAATGCTCCAGGTAAGGAATTTCCTATTACTGAATCTGATGTAATTGGTACATGGGATGTTGCTAAGAGAAATAAGTACTATGTTTATGAATCTTATTGTTCTCTTGTTGGTAAGTTCATTCATCCTAAGGGTGCTTTTTATGAAGCTAAAGCGCATATGAATAATGCTGTACAGAATCCAAACAAGGTAGAAGGTTCTGGTCGTGATGCAATCATTTATTCTTATGAACCATCTATGTCAATATCTGACGTAAATGCAGAATATAATTGGTTGTCTACTGAACTTAGACACAAGGAAGCAGAATTCAATAAGATGAAGCAAGAAATTGTAGATGCTATTACAGAAGATAAGCTTGCTAAGGCTCAGAAGTTTGATGATGCATATGCAAAATATGCTGATACAATGGAAAGTATTCGAAATAAGTTTGACATGTGGAAAACTAAGACTGTAAAGGAAGTTAGTGCATTGAAGATTTATCTTCCACAAGGACCTAAGCAGACTTATGATGAAATCAATAAATAAAATTAGTAGATTTGCAAGTCCGGTTTAAGATAAGCAAGTCAAATGGCATCAGTTATGTGATTACTTCTGAATATATATCTTAGTAACATAGGTGAAAGCCAAAATCTATATTGATTTTGGCTCCGATAATGAAACTGAGTATCAAGGGATAAAATAATTTTTTGACCATGCAATGTGTAAGCGTACACGCTATGTTGTTATGGTGTTCTAGTTCATGATCTTGCACCTTGATACGTTCTTGCTATAGTTCTGGATATTATTGTCATGAACTGATGTCAACGGAAAGGTTAAGAAATAGTAGAAAATATTTAAATATATTTTTGAAATTTCTTAACCTTTTTCTATATTTATTATGTATTAAAATTAATGATTATGATTATGGTTAAAACAAATTATTCAAAAGCATATACTTATACAATTATTGTAAATATCAGATTTGCAAATGGCGTTAAAGAAAAGCTTTGTCGATACACTTGTGACATCAATCTGAATCCAATTGATAAGATTATTGACAAGTTGAATGCCACATTGATTGATAAAGATGGTACACCAACAGTAGAATTTGCTAATTGGATTATTGAGAATCATCCAGAATTCAAGGTAAGTGATGTTCTTGATAAAGATTCTAGAATATATTTTGAATTTGTTGATTCACTTCCTGCTATTAACATTTAGAATGTAGAACATTTAATAAAATGCACTATGATTAAAGATTTTGATAAGAATAAAGTAGAAGTAATGGATTTTGGTTCAAATGGTCATTATCCTATTCCATTAGAAAAAGATATTGTCATTGTACAGGTATCAGTTCCATATTATGAGGTTTGTGATGAAGTTTGCACATATTTGTTTCAGATATTTGTATTGAAGGATGATACTTCTTGGAAATCTGATTATGCTAATTCAGATGGTACACCAACTGAATATACAAGAGAAGTTATTAATCAGATTTCTGGAACAGAATATGATAAAGAAGTATATGACAAGTCAGAAGTGTCATTTACATATTTGGGAGATATTCCTAATGTTAGATATCGTAAATAAGATAGGTAAATAAGATAGATAATGAGAAAGTTTGTAGTAAGTACAATAATTAATTGCAATCTCTATCCGACAATGGATGTGGTAATGGCTGATGATATTCATAAGATTATGGATGATGATGCACACCCAACAGAAAAGATGATGGAAATTCTTACTGGAAAGAGCCCTTATATAGCATCTTATA
Source organism: uncultured Romboutsia sp. (assembly GCA_937880075.1). GTDB lineage: Bacteria > Bacillota > Clostridia > Peptostreptococcales > Peptostreptococcaceae > Romboutsia. The sequence goes on from CALFLM010000034.1 coordinate 23,021, forward strand.
TTAAAAGATATAAACCAGAAAGAAAAGATATTTATTGCAATTATATTTGTATTGATGATGATTTGATGCCATCACCTTATAAAATTGACTAAAATGGAAACTAAGAAATATAAGATTTGGAGATTTGCATATACCAGTTGTGTTGATGAATTGATATTGCCAGCTGATATGAAACTTCATCAGTTGCATAAGCCATTTGATGTATGTAACATATTTTATTATGCTAAAGAAATTGATAGGGAGGTAGTCAATTATTCTTATGTTGGTGCTATGCCATATTCAAAAGAAGCTTGGAAGATTCTTCATAATAACAAACAGACTTTGAATATCAAATGTTATAATATATTTGATAGTGATATTGTGGTTCATGTAGATCAAATATATCCATTGACTGATGATTTTCCAGTGACTGATGAATATCCACATATAGGTGTTTCATATTTCGAAGAGAGAAATTATGGGGATGGAGATATTTATGATTACATCAAATTTCATGATAAGAATAAGGAAAAGCCTAATTATGAAAAATTAGCAGAAGATTTTTTCTATCCTGTAACGAAATATGTCAAGATTCAAGGTATAGATGAGAAATTTCCACTTATGTTAGATGTTTATGAAGTAATATTGACAACTAAATTGGATAATGTTCCCTTTGAAGGATTGATACATACAAGTAAGAATGTTGATAACGTATTGCCGTCTGAATATAATTCAAGAGTAAAAGGAAAAAAGATAACTCAAGCACAATATAATTTTGCTTGTGCTAAGCAAATAGGTTTGATGGAAGGATAAAACATGGGAGAAAATAAAAATATTGGAATTTGGTTTGCTGTAAATAAAGACAATAAATTATTTCTTTTTACATCAGAACCAAAACGAGTAGGTGATGGGTGGTTTGGTGATTTCTTTTTGAATAGCTTAATTCATGATAATATTGAAACAATGCTAAAAGGAAGCAAATATTCATTTGATGATGAACCACAGTATCTAGAATTTAAATTAACAGCACAATAAAATGGGTAAGTTGACAGATGTAAGTGTAAAATATTTTGGACGTACTTTAGGATCATCCTTAGAATCCGTTAAGAAAGCTAGTGAGTTTTATAAGAATGATCCTAGTACAATTGATGATCCTAATTCATTAGATGAGTTGTGGAAAATGGTAGAAGAATGTGAAGACACCAAAGAAGCAGCAGATAAATTATTGGAAGATATGAATGATTGGTATGACAAACATCTCATTGATTTCAGATCTATGCTTGGTTTTTCATTGCAACCATTATGGGGTTCAGTAGGACTAACATTATCAACATTAATGGAAAAGAAATAACATGAAAGTACAGAAGACAAAAAGGTTAGTTGTAGGTGATATTCATTGTAATTATGATAAGTTCAATACTATCTATAATTTGGAAAAACCAGAAGACCCAAATACCACATTGTATGAAGTAATTACTTTAGGTGATTATTTTGACACCTATGAAAAAATTACACCAGAACAGCAATTAGAAGGTTTTAAGAATTTGCTTGCATTACAGAAGAAACATAACAAAGAAGATGGTTTGTTCTATATGCTTATTGGCAATCATGATTTCCATTATCTTATTGATGGGGAAGATAAGTACAGTGGATATAACCAAGTAACCCAGTTGCTTGCAGGACAGTTGTTGAAGGATTGTGTCAAATCAAGAAAGCTTAGATTTTCTTTTGTTGATATGACAAATAGAATCATTTATACCCATGCTGGTGTAACAAACAAATGGATTCATGAACGTCATAAGGTAAGTATTCCTATCAATATGATTGATGTTGATAGCTTTGAGAATTTTAAGTTTACTTATGGTTCACATTTCGATCCTTATGGAAATGATCCATTGAATGGTCCACTTTGGGTAAGACCAGAAGCATTGTTGTCTGATATGTATGAAGATTACGACCATGAAACCAAATGCATGAGTACTTGGACTCAGATTGTAGGTCATACTAAATGCAAGGAACCTATTATTGCACATGAAGATGGTTCAAGATGGAAACCATCAGAAGATTGGTTCACAGCTAAATTATATGATATTGATTGTTTGAAAAAAGGATATTATATTGTAGAATGGTTAGATGAAGAAGGTTATATCACTGATAGAGAAGTTAAGCAATTGAAATAAAAATGGGAGGATTTAGATCCTCCCATTTCAGGGTATATAAAATAATTAAGCATTGTAAATTAAGCATTGTAATAAGATTTACCATATCTACCAAGTGTAACTGTTGCATTACCACTAGTATAACCAGATAATGAAACTGTAACAGAAACATTCTTTGTACCAATATGACTTCCATCAGATCCCATAGGAACTGAAGATACTTTGACTGTTGCAGTACTACCAGAACCAGATGCTCCGCTCCAAGAATATGAAATTCCTGATGGTGTAGTGGTATTTGTCCATGATCCAGAACCATCTTTGTATTGAGCAGTAACTGTTGCAGTCAATGTCCAATCAGTAGTATCAAATGCAGTTTTATCGGAACCTCCACTAATACTAACAAGTAATCTATATATTCTAGTTATTTGTCCTACAGTAATTTTATGTTTACTATATCCTTTATACCCATCAGTAGTATAATTACCATTAGAATCAGTTGTCATCCAAGCAATTTCAACAGTATAAGTACCTGTTTTAATTGCTGTAAATGTTATATTACTTGTTGTTAATCTTACCCATCCGCTTCCATTATTGTTTACACATCTATAATATTTTGTATTGACGGTATCAGCTGGTGGATCATATCTACCATCTGCCTCATGTTTTGTAAAATGCCAAGGGTCATATGAATCATCTGAAATAACAGAATATAAATATTTATATTTCCATGTAATACTACCAGATGTTGATGTTGTTTTTGTTATAATATCCGGGCTTGATGATTTTACACCATATTCCTGTGAAATAGTTTCATTTGGTTGAAATGTCTTATCTACTCCAAATAATTCACTATTTGGTGTTGCATTATCTACAGAACCTCTACTTATTGTATTTGAATAATCTGATACATAACCTGGCCCATCAACTGAATTATTTCCATCAGGATATGAAGTATTAGAAGCATACCAATCCGGAGTTACATCAAATGCTCCAATACCAGATTCTGAAGATACATATTCACTACCAGTATAATTAATTTCTGTTGTACTAACAATACAATTATAATCATTAGCTGGGGTTATAGTCCAAGATCCACCTTTGTAATAATCTTCTCCAGAATCTCCGTTTTGGTTTTTTGAATCTGATCCACCTTCATAAATTTTTTTACCATCATGGTCATCTACAACTCTTATAGTTACTTTATGTGTTACTTCTGAAGTAGAATTTCTTTTATAATGTCCTCTCTCATATTTATATATACCATCTTTTACGTCAGTATAAGTAGTTGCTGTTAATGTAGCACTACTATTTGCAGTAACAGAACCAATATTAGATCCAATGCTAAATGATGTACTTCTTTGCCAACTTCCACTATTTAATTTGTATTCATAATGATAACCTGGTGATAATGGTTTGATGGTTCCTGATATTATTGGATTTCCTCCTGATGGATTAGTACTTACTATATTAGATGTCGCCGATATAGACCAAGATTGTGATTTAGAAGCCTCACTATCTGTTGAAGGACTTCCTGAACTATTAACATAAATTGATTCTCCATTAACACTAATATTTCCGGATGGGCCATATATATCTGCTGTTAAAGTTCCAGCTCCTGTAACATATCTTTGTAATGCATCATTTAATGTAAAAGAACCAGATGTTGTACTACCATCTATAGGATATGTTACTGAACTAGTACATGTTTTTACACCAGTACCTTCTGCTTTTATATTGATAGCACCTGATATATTTGTACCATTTTGAGATATAGTTATAGTAGATGGACTTGGTGTTAATATATTATTTTGATAAGTAGATCCTGAAAATGATATAGTACCAGATGTGGAACTTGAATTTCTAGTAGTAGATGTAAATCTAAGTGTGCCATCACTAGCAGAAGCTGACCAACTACCAATATAAGGTAAGTTAGAATCTAATGTTGCAGTAAAACTGTCATCAGAATTAGAATTATTCCATATTCTGTTTGATTTAGAAAATGTTAAAGTTTTAGTACCGGTATTTCTCCATGACAATGTTGCATCTCCAAAAGCTTGATTTGAAGCAGCTATAGCAGGAAGTTTTATAACAATATCATTAAATTTATTTAACATCCAATATTCTTGATTTGTTGCATTATTTACTATATTAGATATTGTCCAAGTACGTTCAGAAACACCCGAAATAAAACCAGGTTTGAATGTGATATTTGGATCTAAATTGATAGTTATACTACCGCCTTTATAAGATACTGCATCATTAGATCCTTTAGTTATAGTTACTTTACCACTACTGTAAGCATTTATCGAAGGCCTGCTTATTGTTGGCATTATAATAGAAACAGATTTTGACGATGTGTTGTAATTCCACCCAGTTGTCTTTTCTGTACCATCTGAAGTTTCTACACCCCCTATACTAACAGTAGGCCAACCATGTTCATAATTATCATTATAAGTAGTTGTTGTCTTGCTTTTTTGTGTTACTTTCCATTTCATATCAAATGATGGATTGTTCCAATACATTCCATTTTGTTTCAAAGTCAATGTTTGATATGGCTGTCCTTTAGTATCTTTTGGTGTAATGTTTTGTGCACAACAATTAGTAACAGTCATATTCTGTCTTAGTACACAAGAACGAGCAGCTTTATTAGTAGGAGCTGTCCAAGATACACCAGAAACAGAACCAGTAGTAGATCCACCATTAGAAATATTAGTATTGTTCAATGATAATGAAAGAGTACCACCAACACTTGGTTTGTCATCACCTTGGTCATCAAATGTTATCTTTGTTGTATTTCCTTTTGTAGTAGAAAGATGTACCCAAGATGGATTACTATCTATAGACCAATTATAAGATATTCCTAACTTAGAACCAGGTTGCCATATTCTGAATGTATATGTATTAGAACCTGTAGGTTTAGTAGAACTATTAAATGTAGATAAGCTATATGTTACATCTACATATCTCTTATAAGAAGAGAAACCATCATCATTAGCAGTAGAAGTAGTAAATCTGTCATAACTGCCATTATAACGTGCTTTAGCTTCAACAGTTATAGTACCACCATCATAAGAAATAGAGTTGTAATTAGATCCATAAGTAAAAACTAATTCCTTAGGATAAGTAGGCAATGTATTGTATGTGAATGAAAGATAATTAGTATTATTCCAAGTAGCGGAATTCTTATAAGGATTGTAAGTATATGAATGACTTATTCTGTATTCTGATTTATTATTTGTTAATGTACAGAAAGTTGGAGAACTTGATTTTGCATCATCATGATTTGATATAGAAACATTAAGTATACCATATGGATCTTCTATATTGTAGAAAGTTTGAAAAGCATCATATCTTTGTGTTACAACACTACTACCAGTTGCTTTAGTCTTACCATCACTTTTATAATTGTCATTTGTACCATAATTGTAACTAGCTAAATCATATCTTATGCTTGGTTCATATTGTATCTTATGTCTACGATAACCTGCAGTAAAAGTTGTACCTTTTACAGTTAAGTTAGTTCTAGATATGACATTGTTGTTAGAATTACTATAAGGACTTATACCATGTTTAGTATCATCCAATCCTGTTGGTTCAATAAATCTAGAATCGGTTTTGCT
>CALFLM010000035.1 GCA_937880075.1 uncultured Romboutsia sp.
GAAATGATATAGACTTACCATGGGAAAGAACGGATAAAGCAGAAATATTAAAAAAGGAAGCATTAGGAAAATAGATATTATATAACAAATAAGGTATATGTACTTTACATATACCTTATTTTTATTAGTTAAAAATTATATATTATACTTTATTCTATTTGAAATTTAAAATAAGTGAAAATCTTAGTATTAATATACCTCCCAAGCATATACATTTATAAGAAGGTTATGCTTGGGAGGATTTAGTATGAAAAACAAATGTAATATTAAAGAAATTTTAACTTTATCAGGCACATATATTTCAGTATGTATAGGATCGGGATTTGCTACAGGACAAGAAATTATGCAATTTTTTTCAGCTCATGGAATGATAAGTATATTATCTAATACTATATGTATGGGTATAATGGCTTATTGTGGTGCAAGTTTACTTGAAATAGGAAATCAGAAAAACTTGAAATCTAGTAATGATATATTTGAATATTTATGTGGTAAGCATATAGGAAAATTATTTAAAAGCTTTATGCCAATATTTTTCTTTTGTAGTTTTGTAATTATGTTGTCTGGAGCAGGAGCATCTATAAATCAATACTATGGAATAAGCAAAAACCTTGGATCATTAATTTTAGCTATAATAACATTATTATCAGTTCTTCTTGGTATAAATAAAGTAATAAGTATATTAGGAAATATAGGACCAATAATAGCAATAATATCCATAGGTGTTGGAATTGTGACTATATCTAGAAATATAGATTCATTTTGTATGGCTAATGAAATAATAGGAACATTAAACTTAACAAAGGCAATAGATAATTGGGGGATGACAGCAATTATCTATAGCGGTTTGAATCTAATAATCGCTACACCATTTTTAGTAGGTGTTGGGGCAACTGCAACGAATAAGAAAAATTGTATATGGGGAGGAGTTTTAGGAGGAATAGTATTTATGATTGCAGCTATGACTTTAAATATGGGGATAATGTCTGATATACAAAATACATATATAACAGAAATACCTACATTATATATGGCTAAAAATATTGGTCCTATAGTAGGAATTATGTTCTCGTTTATGCTTATTGCAGGAATATACACAACAGCAGTTCCTTTACTTTGGAGTGTATGTGATAGTTTTTCAAAAGAAAAAACAACTAAGTTCACACTTATTGCTTTATTTTGTACGGTTATAGGATTTATAGGCTCAAGATTACCATTTTCAATGCTTGTTAATATAATATATCCTATGTCAGGCTTATTTGGAGTAATTATAATTATTTCAATTTTTATAAGAAACATAATAAACTCTGTACATGGAGTTGTAAAAGTATTTTATACAAGTAGATAACATGAGTAAATTTATTTAATATATATTTTAGAAAAGTAGATGGGTATACTATAAAATATAATCTAACTATGTTAATATATTTAGAGAATTTAAGTTAAGGAGATTATATATGAAAAAACAACTAGAGATAGATTATGCATTTGGATATGTCTACGATAAAAGTAAATTAATAGTAATGTACCCAACTGGAACTAACGTAATAGATTTAGATGATTACGAAATGGAAGTTGAGGTAGCTTTTTTAGAAGATGGTATAGACGTGGCATTTGAAGAAAATGATGTGAAGGAAGCTAATGAAACAATAAAACCTTTAGAAACTTTTTTAATGAAGCCAAATAAAGTAATACCATTTGTAACTAGCATAAAAAATGCAGAAACTAAGGAAGAATTGCCTAAGCTACTAGCTGAATTTGATGAAGAATATGAAGTAAAAGAAAATTACATAAAAAAAGGATATGAAATAAAAGATATATATCATGTATTTGAAAATGTAGTAAGTTATATACCTAAAGAAAACTTAGAGAATTTAAATATACTAAAAATAGAAAATGATAAGTTTGATATGGATAAATTTATAAGTACTGTAAGTGAAAATTTAGATGAGGTTATAGATAAGAATTTCATATCTATAGATATGAAACAAAGTGAACTTACATCAAGACTATATATAAAGGCAGATGGAAAAACTAATACTAAATTTGTTGTGTTTGGCACGGATATAAACAGTTATTCACAAGGTATATTATGTGCAAACAATGAAGTTATAAAAGACTTAGATATAGATATGGGAGATGTTGAAATATCTAACACAAGAGATATAGGATATATAATAAATGAAGAAAATGAATATCTTACATTTAAAATAGCAAACTATAATAGTCAAACATCAAATAATAATCAAATAGCTCAAATAGTAGATTATAGCGGTGTATTTAAACCTATGATGATAGATTTTATAAAGCAATTTGTAAGATAGATACGCATATAGGGGCTGTCGCATTAAGAGTAAATAATACAATATATAGTTATGCATAATTTGAATTAGCACAACATATTGTATATATTTTTTTAGTGCGACAGCCCCATTTTTTATCTATTACCTTGAACTAATAACAGGTAAGCTGCACCGGCTAATAATGAATTAATATCATCAATTCTGCCGACTAAAGTATTTTCTTTAATTATAAAGCCATCTTCTGAAACTTTCCCAATAGGGCTATTATTTATAGAATGATTATGAACTATACCATTTTCATCAATTCTACCAACTACATTATTATTGTTATCATAGATAAAATTATTCTCATCAACTCTTCCTACAGGACAGTGATGATAGATATGGTTATGAACTACATTATCAGAATCTAATCTTGCAACAGCTGTAACGTTGTATGGAAAATTAACTATTTTACTCATATAGCACCAACCTTTATATTAATAATATTTTGTATATTAAAGCTTATGATAAGAATTTTAGAAAATATAACTTAAACTTTTAAATGAACGTTAAGAATACATAATGCATGAATATTTATTGTGTCAGTAGGTTAAATTATTTAGGAAGAATTAGTAGATATTATAAATCTTATATTAACTAGAAATTATATAAGATAAAAATTATTTAATGTAATAAAACATAATAGCTCTAAAAATAAAGTGTAATTTTATTTAATTATTACTTTATAAAAAGAACTATTATATGTGGAGGTTATTGTATGAAATTAAAAAAAATAGTATCACTAGCAATGTCAGTAGTATTATCAACATCTTTATTAGTTGGATGTTCAGGTAAAGATAAAGGTGGTTTAGATAATAAAAGCAATGAAAAAGGTACATTAAAAATAGGAATGATAACCGATGTAGCAGGTGTAAATGATCAAAGTTTCAACCAAAGTGCATGGGAAGGTCTTCAAAGAGCTAAAGAGGAATTAGGAGTAGAAGTTACATATTTAGAATCAAAGCAAGATTCAGATTATGCATCTAATATAGAAACATTTGTAGATGAAGGTGTAGATTTAATATTAGGTGTTGGTGCAAAATTAGCTCCAGCTATAGAAGAAGGTGCGAAATTATATAAAGATCAAAAGTTTGTTATTGTAGATGAAGAGTTACCAAATGATATAAAAAATGTAAAGTCTATACTGTTTAACTCTCAAGAAGCTGCATATTTAGTAGGAATAATAGCTGGGAAAATGACTAAAACTAATAATGTAGGGTTTATAGGTGGAATGGATATACCAGTCATAGACACTTTTAAATATGGGTATATAGCCGGAGTTAAAAATGGTAATTCTAATGTACAAATACAAGATCAATTTGCAAACTCATTTACAGATCAGGCAAAAGGAAAAGCAATAGCAAATCAAATGTACAGTCAAGGTGCAGATATAATATTTATTGCAGGTGGAGATGTTGGAACCGGTGCAATAGAAGCTGCTAAAGAAAAAAATAAATATGCAATAGGTGTGGATAGAGATCAAAGTGATTTAGCACCAAAGAATGTTTTAACATCAGCTATAAAAAGAGTAGATGTTGGTGTTTATGAAACAGTTAAAGATTTAGTTGATGGAAAATTTGAAGGTGGAACAGTTACGGTGTATGGACTAGATCAAAATGCTGTTGGCATAGCTCCTACTACTAAAAATTTAGTCCCACAAGACATATTAGACTATGTAAATCAAGAAATTGAGAAGCTAAAAAAAGGTGATATAAAAGTACCAAAAGATAAAGAAGAATATGATGCTATGATGAAATAGCACATAAAAAGGTATCCCTAATTAATAGAGATACCTTTTTATAATGAAATTTAAATACATTTATAAAAATAATTATATAATAGGTATTTATTTAAAATATATTTAAATAAATACCCATTGTTAATTACCTTATATTATTGAACTTGATACATACCATGACTAGCCATGTAATTGTAAATTTTTTCTCCATGCTCTTGTTCTTCTTTTTGTATGTGGTTCAATACTTGTCTTACGTTTTTATCTCTAAATTCAAATATAGCTGTATTATATGTAGAAGATATAAATTTTTCAGTAGATAGTGAATCATTGCAAAGCATCTTATCGTGTTCATTATAAGTATTAGATCCTAAATTTATAGGAGATTGATTTATAAATTGTTGATTTATCGACTGTTGATTAGAAATATTTTGTTGGATTCCTTGTTGAGCGTTTTGTTGTTGGTTTATATTTGGAACTATTCCATTTAGCAATTGATTGATAGAATTTAGATGTTGTTGTTCTTTTTGAGCAAGTTGAGAAAATAAGTTTTTAAGCTCTGGGCAATGTGCTTTATTTGAATACTCATTGTACTTATCAACACATAGTTGCTCATGTGATTTTTCATCTTCTAATAACATTCTTTCTTTTGTACTTAAATTAATCATAAAAACACCTCCAATAGTAGTTTTTGTAAAATATAAAATAATATTCAAAAATTTTTAATTTACTTAATAATATAAATAAAATAAGAATTAATATATGATACTAAGGAAAAACTAAAAGTATAGGAAATCGAAATTTTAGATAAATATGTTGAACGTTGATAAAAAACATAATTTTAATATGTAAAATTAATATAGATAATAGAGTGAGAGGTAGAGAATATGAGAAAAGAAAGTTTAAGGGTAATACCATTAGGAGGACTTGGAGAAATTGGTAAGAATATAACTGCTATAGAATATGAAGATGAAATAATAGTTATTGATTGTGGGATATCTTTTCCAGATGAAGATATGTATGGTATAGACTTAGTAATACCAGATATAAAATATTTACTTGATAATAAAGATAAAGTAAAAGGTTTATTTTTAACTCATGGTCATGAAGATCATATAGGAGCAATTCCTTATATATTGAATCAAATAAATATGTCTGTATATGGGACTAAACTTACAATAGGCTTAGTTGAAAGCAAATTAAAAGAGCATGATATGTTATCTAGATCTAAGTTAATTTCTGTAAGACCTGGAGAATCAATAAAATTAGATAAACTAACTATAGAATTTATAAGAGTGACTCATAGTATAGCTGAATCATGTGCTCTAGCTATACATACTCCAATAGGTATAGTTTTACATACAGGTGATTTTAAAATAGATTATACTCCAATAGACGGAAAAGTTATGGATTTAAATAAAATAGCACAACTTGGACAAGAAGGAGTTTTACTTTTAATGGCAGATAGTACTAATGTAGAAAGATCAGGACATTCTTTATCTGAAAAAATTATAGGAGAAACTTTAAATAGAATAATATCTAATGCAAAGGGAAGGGTTATTGTAGCTACATTTGCATCAAATATACATAGAATGCAACAAATAGCAGATGCATCTATGATACATGATAGAAAAATAGTTTTTAGCGGAAGAAGTATGGAAAACATATCAAATGTTGCTATGGAGCTTGGGTATTTGCATATACCAGAAGATAGTATCGTAAGTATTGAAGATTTAAATAGATATCCCAGTGATAAGATTACAATAATAACTACTGGTAGCCAGGGAGAGCCAATGGCAGGGTTATCTAGAATAGCTTATGGATCACATAGACATATATCTATAGAACCGGATGATTTATTTATAATATCTGCATCACCTATACCAGGAAATGATAAGTTAGTATCTAGAGTGATAAATCAACTATTTAGAAAAGGTGTAGAAGTAATATATGAAGATTTAGAAGAAATACATGTATCAGGACATGCATATAAAGAAGAATTAAAATTAATTCATACATTAGTAAAGCCTAAATACTTTATGCCTGTACATGGCGAGTATAGACATTTAAAACATCACAGTGATTTGGCTTTAAAATTGGGGATGAATAAATCAAATGTATTTACATTAGAAACAGGTCAAGTTTTAGAAATTTCTCATGATAAAGCTATAGCAACTGAAAAAGTACACACAGGTGTTGTATTTGTAGATGGAATAGGTGTTGGAGATGTAGGAAATATAGTTTTAAGAGATAGAAGGGATTTAGCTAAAGATGGTATGGTAACGATAGTTGTTGTGATAGATAAGGAAAACTATAGTATAGTATCGGGTCCAGATATTATAACAAGAGGTTTTATATATGCAAGGGAATCTGAAGACCTTATAAATAAGATAAAAGATATATCAAAAGAAGAGATAGAAATTTGCTTAGATAGAAATATATTAGAATGGCAAATATTAAAAAGTAGTGTGAGAAAGTCTGTAGAGCAACTACTTTATCATAAAACAAAAAGAAGACCAAGTGTGTTTCCTATAATTATGGAGGTTTAAGAAAATATATTAGTAAGGGTAAATTAAAATAATTAAAAGTAAGTTTAAAATATAGTATTATTTAAATTTGTAAAATGGTATCGAAATAAACATAAATAAAATAATGACAAAATTGAATAAGCCTTCATAGTATAGATTAAGAGTAAAAACTCTATAAATCAATTACAACAGGGGGTAGCAATATGTTAGACAGATTTTTTGGTAACAATGGATGTTTTGGTGGAGCTTGGTGGATAATAGTACTATTCTTCTTATTCTTAGCATTTCAAGATGTTTGGTGTGATATAGATATATGTGCTTGGATACCATTTTTAATATTATTATTAATAGTTTGTGCATCTGGAGATTTATTTGATTAATGTGTATGTTAGAACTTTAATGTTTTAATGAAACAATACAATAGAGGTATTTTAGTATCACTAGGTACTATAGTACCTCTATTTTAAGTTTATTAAAAAGATATTTTTAAATAATTTGTTAATGAGAATATCTATAATATATTTTTATTTCATATAAAATTCTTTAAAAAAGTATATTTATATATATATGTTTTAATTAAAATATTTCATTAGGTAAAGTTATTATTTTGTGTTATT
>CALFLM010000036.1 GCA_937880075.1 uncultured Romboutsia sp.
TTTTTGAACAATACAAAATAATAACTTTACTTAATGAAGTATTTTAATTAAAACAGATATACATATTTAACTATAAATTCACATTTATTATAAGATTTTATAAATATCTAATTAAATGAAAAAGTACCAAATCTTATTTTATATATTAAGGGATTATAAATTATAATCCCAACTGTTAATGATTTGAGCAATAGATGAATAAGTAGCGGTAGGAAGGATATATCGTTGGCGACATGAAATATTTTGCCAACAGGTTGCTGAGGTAAAGCGAATTTTTTATTTATATTCCATATAATAGTTCACATTATAGATAAATAATTCAAAATAATTAATAAATATATAATACGAGTAACAAATTGATATTATAATTAATATTTTAGAATAGATAGATAATCTAGGAGGTTTATATATGGAAGGTAAAATAAGAAAGGTATTCCCGGGAGCCAATACCGCTAACGGTTCATTTAACTTTTTTGATAATATAATTCAAGATGATATAAATAGAATATTTTGCTTCAAAGGAGGACCAGGAGTAGGAAAATCATCATTAATGAAAAAGATTGCTCAAGAATTTATTGATAGGGGATATGATGTTGAATTACATCATTGTACATCTGATCCAAGCTCATTAGATGCTTTACTAATAAAAAAATTAGGGATAGTTTTATTAGATGGAACATCACCTCATATTGTAGACCCTAAAGATCCAGGTGCTGTTGATGAAATAGTTAACTTAGGTGAATTTTGGAATGTAGACAATTTAGAAAAAAATAAAGATGAAATAATAGAAATTGGAAAAGATATTAGTACATCATTTAGAAGAGCATATAAATTTTTAAAATCTGCAGAGCCAATATACTTTGATATAGAAGAAAAATATCGCAATTCTATGAACTTTGGAAAAGTTAATTTATTAGTAGATGAATTTATAGAAAAATTATTTAAAGAAACTTCTAATTCTGGGCAATATAAAAAGGAAAGACATTTATTTGGAACAGCTATAACACCGATTGGTCATATAGATTATACTGATAGTATACTGAGTCAAGTTAAAAAGATATATTATTTAAATGGGGAAATAGGTACTGGGAAGACTACATTTCTAACAAAGGTATATGAGAAAGCAGTACAAAAAGGTATGAGTGTAGAAGTATATCATTATCCATTAATTAAAGAAAAAATAGAAACTATAATAATAAAAGATTTAGACATAGCTATAACAGTAAGTCGTATATTTGAAGATAGTGAAAAGATAGATTTTAATCAATTTATAGATAAAGATAAATTATCTAAATATCAAGAAGAAATAGATTTTGATAAAAAGATTTTTAATGAGTTAATAAATTATGCAATATCAAACTTAAAAAAGGCTAAAGCTAAACATGATATAATAGAAGCATGTTATGTACCAAATATGAATTTTGAAGAGATAGAAAAATTAAGAGAAGAATTAGTAAAAAGAATATTAAAATATGAAAATAATTAACAATAAGAATGCAAATTAAAAATATAATAGTTTTTATAAAAGGCTATGTTAAATAAATTAGTTACATAGCCTTTTATAAATATAGTTTATAATGCATTAAAATTTAACATATGAATTTATATTAATACTATACAATATTTAATACTTTAAAAATAGAACAATACAAAATAAAAATAAAATGTAAGAGGTATGTGGTATGAAAAGGAATTATATGTCTATAATACTTATTGTATTTATAGCAGGTTTATTAATTGGAATCTTAATTAAAGACTATAATAAACAAGAGTCTTTATATATAAATAAGGACAAGCTTATTAAAAAAGAGATAAAAAGTACTCAAAAATCTATCAAAGCTATGAATAAAGAAAGGATAAAAATAGAAAAAGAAATAGAAAATTTAAAATCGAAAAATCAAGATTCTAAAGTTGAAAATCAAGTAAATACTCTAAAAGAAGTTTTAGGGTATGTTGATGTAAAAGGAAGTGGTTTACTAATAAATATAGATGCAATTAATGATGAAATAGGAAACATAGCAAACTCTGTAGATTACAATAAAGTTTTATTAAATATAGTTAATGAAATAAAAGTAAATGGAGGAGAGTACATATCTATAAACAATCAGAGATTGAATCAATATTCAGAAATTTCTTTGGCAGGAAGTCATATAAATATAAATTCTACACCAATAGCACAACCCTATAATATTAATGTAATAGGAGATATTGATAAATTAACTGATTATATTAATAAGAAAAATACATATTTAGATAGTATAGAAAAGAATTATCAATTAAAAGTTGAAACTAAAATTGAAAAAAATATAACTATAGAAAAAATGAGTATAATAAATAAATTAGAGTATATAGAGGGTGAATAATATTATATTAGAAAAACATACATTACCTATTTTAAAAAGTGAAAAGATATTAAAGAAGAATAAATTATTAACTATTCAAAATATTGATAAGGATTTTGAATTAGAAAATAGCAAAGAATATAAAAGTGTTACTTCAAATTTACATGAAGATTATGCAAGAATCCAATTTAGAGAAATTTTGACAAAAGCTATTCATAAAGGTGCAAGTGATATACATATAGAGCCATTTGAGGACGAAATATTAGTAAGAATTAGAGTTGATGGTCAATTAAGAAAAATATTAACTATAGATATGGAATCCTATTCATTTTTATTAACTGTTATAAAATTGGACTCAGGTATGAATATTACAGAGAAAAGATTACCTCAAGATGGTAGGATGGATAAAAAAATAGATGACATTATAGCAGATATTAGAACATCAACTATACCAACAATATATGGAGAAAAAATAGTTCTTAGGATATTAAATAGACAGCCATTTATAAAAGAAAAGTCTGAACTAGGATTTTCAAAACGAGCTATAGAAAAAATAGAAAATATAATAAATAAGAAATCAGGAATATTATTAGTAACTGGCTCTACAGGAAGTGGGAAGACTACAACAGTTTATTCAATATTAAATGATTTATTAAACAGTAAGAAAAACATAATGACAATAGAAGATCCTGTAGAGTATAAAATAAAAGGCATAAATCAAATACAAGTGAATAATAAAATAGGTTTAACATTTGATGTAGGTCTTAGATCAATACTTAGACAAGATCCTGATATTATAATGATTGGAGAAATAAGAGATGTAGAAACAGCAAAAATAGCAATAAGAGCTGCCTCAACAGGGCATTTAGTAATAAGTACGATGCACACCAATGATACTATATCATCAATCAATAGGCTTATTGAAATGGAATTGCCACCATACTTAATAAGCTCAACTCTTATAGGAATAATATCTCAAAAACTAGTAAGAAAGATATGTAACAATTGTAATCACAGTATTATTATAAAAGATGACTTAGATAAAGAAATAAATACAAATATGGGAATAGAATGTGATGAATGTGAAGATACAGGATATCATGGAAGAACTGCGATGTACGAAATTTTAGAGATAAATGAAAATTTAAAAAAACATATAAATAATTGGACTAATAATAGTAATATATCAAATATTGCAATGAAATATGAAATGATAACCTTTGAAGATAGTGCTAAATATTTAATAGAAAATGATATAACTACACAAGAAGAGTGTGGCATACTAGAGGGTATATGATATGCAAGAAACCAAATATATGCATAAAGATAATGCAAAAAGCAAGTCTAATTTTAAAAAATCTAATCAAAAAATAAAATCTAAAGAATTAAAGGTACTATGTAAACAAATGAGCATATTACTCAAATCAGGATGTGAAATTACAAGAATACTAAATATACTACATAATCAATCAAATAAAAAGTTGAAAAGTGCAATAAAAGAAGTTTCCATAAATATTCAAAGTGGTAATAATATAACTGAATCATTTGAAAAAACAAATTTATTTTCAAGTTTTTTTATAAATATGTTACGAGCAGGAGAGTTAAGTGGAAACCTAGATAAGATTATGAATGATTTAGCTAAATACTACGAAAGTGAAGAAAAGCTTAAATCTAAAATTATTAACATATCTATATACCCAATAATTTTAATAATAATGTCTATGTTATCAGGAGTTTTTATACTATTATTTATAATTCCTAATTTTGAAATGATATTCGAAGCTAATGGCATAAACCCACCATTATTAACTAAGATACTTATAGGTGCATCAGTTTTTGTTAGAGAAAAGTATCTATATATATTTTTTATATCTTTAATTTCAATATTATCAATTTATTATCTAATCAAATATAACTCAAAAGCAAAATACATTAAGGATAAATTAAAGTTAAAAATTCCATTTATAAATCAAATGATGATATTGCTAATTACAATTAGATTTTGTAGAGTACTAAACATATTAGTTGAAAGTGGTGTTCAAATTGTGGAGGCAATAGATATATCATCTAGAGTTGTAGATAACGTTTTTGTATATGAAAAACTTTCAATATCAAGAGAGCATATAAGAAGAGGAAATGATATAAGTTACTCTATAAGTAAATCAGAAGTTTTCTCGAATTCATTTATATCAATGCTAAGAATAGGAGAAGAAAGTGGTAGATTAGATGATACTTTAAGTGTAGCTAATAATTTTTATAGTGAAGAACTAAATATAAAAATTGAAAAAACTATGAAATCAGCAGAGCCTATGGTAACAGTAGTAATAGGATTAGTTATAGGATTGTTTATAATTGCTATGGTAATACCGATGTTTGATGCAATAAACTCAATTCAATAATTTAAAAATTTTAAGGAGAGATTATATGAAATTTAAAAATTTACAAAAGAAAAAGAGAGCAGGATTTACGTTAGTAGAGATGGTTATAGTAGTTACTATATTAGGAATTTTATCTGGACTAGGATTTATGAAATTTGGAAATGTACAAGAAACATCAAGAAAAAATGCAGATTATATTGCAGCGGCCAATCTAGCAACAGCAGCTAATTTATATTTATTAGAAAATCCAAATATAAACTTAAATAATAAAACTATTAGTATAGGTGAATTGAAAAAAGAAGGATATATAAATTCTATACCAAAATCTCAAAGTCAAAATAAAGAGTTTGTTATTAAAATTGTTGAGGTAGAAGAAGATGGAAAGAAAAGTGAAGAATTGAGAGTGTTGTGTGATTTAGAGGATGGAAATGAAGTTACTTTTTATCCTAAGCCAGAATAAAAATATATCAAATGATGAAAATGAAGATGATTGCTTATAATAAATTAGAAATATAGCAATAATTAAAAATGATAAGTGTCAATTAATAAGGAATAATCTTCTAATTATGCTAATAATAAAAAAACATGACAAGTTTAATCATAATTTATATTAATTTACTGAAAAATACAAAGAGGATTATAACATCTTAGCATAGAAAGTTTATAATTGAAGTAGAATGAAACATTATGCCAAAACTTAACACTATACATAAAAATAAGAAAATAATATGATAAATATAGAATCATTTAATAAAAAATGGTATAATAATAAATTGTACTTTTAAATTAAAAACAAAGGAGTGAAACTCACATTGCTAGGGAGAAACGAGTTATGCCCCTGTGGAAGTGGCAAAAAATATAAAAGATGTTGTTTAAATAAAGATGTTGTAGTAGACAGAGCGGGTAGAAAAGTTGGTACAGCTCAAAAACAATATTCAGAATTATATACTAGAATATATGAGTATTCGAGACAAGATAAGTTTAAAGAAGAATATGAAAAAGCTAAAGAGATGTTTTATATAATAGATGATGAAACAATAAATTCAAAGTTTGATAGGTTCTTCAATACTTACTTTATACAAGATCATATAATGGAAAGTAAAAAAGTTATAACAGTTGCTTTCTATGAAGATAATAGAGATAAAGTTAATACAAATGAAGTTAACATATTAAGAAACTTATTTGAATCATATGTAAGTGTTTATGAAGTCAAGGAAGTACTAGATGGAAAAATACTATTAAAAGATTGTTTAACTGAAAGAGAAGTTTATACAGAAGATGTAAAACTATTAGCAGATTTCAAAGTAGGAAGTTCTATGATAGCGAGAATAGTAGATGTTGAAGACACTAGTATATTAATAGACATAACTATAAGTATATCAGATGCAGTTAAAGATGTTGTAGTTAATGATATAAAAACTTTATTTGGTCAATATGAAGACTTATATAAAGATATGAATACTTTCTTAATACATCATACTCATATACTATATAAATATATGCAACAATTATTAGAACCAAGTATAGCTGATTATTTAAAGAAGCAAAAAGAAGCAAAAATGGATAAATTAGCTGAAGTGGCTGTTACTGAAGATGATTGTAAAGTGTGTACAGTACTTAGACAAAATGTTGAAACTGAATATTTAAATTCTTGTATAGATTTCTGGAATGAGTTTAAAGAAGCTAACGGAGATGTAAAAGGTTCTGAAAATGGATGGGCTGCAGCTGTAGAATATCATATAAAAAAGGTTGCTGGACAAGTTATAACACAAGCTCAAATATCTAAAAAATATGAAATAAGCCCAAGTACTTTAGGAAAGAGATATAAAGATTTAAAAATATCTTAATATTTAATATGAAATTTAGGAGTTGTATGTTAATATGATTCCTAATTTTTTTATTTAATCTATTTTTAACTTTTAATAAATTATATCTTAGAAATAGATTAAATTTGAAGATACTAAATAAAGTTATGTTGTTTTGTAATTAAATTTTATAAAATCATAAAAAAAGGTTTTAATATATGCGAATAATGTATAAAATAGTAGATATATAAAAAGAATAGAAAGAGGTATATTTATGAGTCTTAGTTTAGGAAATGCAATAGCAGTATCAACAAACTTTATAAAATCTAATCCAGCAGTGCCTGTATACAAGGGAGAAGAAAACCCAAACAACTTATATGCTGTTATATATCATATAGAAATAGGATATAGTGAAGTAGCATCTCAAAAAACTAAACAATACATAATAATAGATTATAAAGAGTTCAACTTAAATATAGATGAAAAGAATGAATTAATAGATATAGCTAAACAATATTGTGAGTCTAAAAACATACCAAATGATGAGCAATTAGAAATAGCTCTTTTAGATAATGAAGAAGCTGAGAACTTCTTAGAAAAAGTATTTAATAATATGAAGGTTATAAGAGGTCTTATAACTAAAAAATATTAATATATATGTTTTAATTAAAATACTTCATTAGGTAAAGTTATTATTTTG
>CALFLM010000037.1 GCA_937880075.1 uncultured Romboutsia sp.
GTTTGTTTAGTTTCAATTCTATAAATTAACCTACTGTTTAATTTTCAAAGTTCATTTAACAACTTCTTAAGTTTACCAAAGTTATTTTTCTTTGTCAACTTATTTTTTAGTTGTTTTCTTTTATTTTGCCCTTTCTTCAAGGACAAGTATAACTATAACATTTAATTTTTATATAGTCAACACTTTTTTTATATTTTTTATTTATATTATAAATTTCCTTTAATATTATTCACTAAAAGTAAGATATATTATTGTAAATTTCAAATATTATGATTTTACTTAACAAAAAGATTATCTTTAGAAATTAAATTTATTTTTCTAAGATAATCTTTTATAATAAATCTTTGTTTTGATTAAGATATTTAAGGTAACATTATTTTAAAATTATTTCCTTTTCAAATTTCAATTTCAACAGAAATACTTCCTTTGTGTAACTCTATAATCTATCTAATTATTTTAACTCCTAATCCGCTTCCGTATTTAACTTAATTACTTGAGTCTATAACTTAATTAAATCTATCAAATATAAATATTTTGCATTTTTCATCTATAAAATACTCACATTTTTTAATTTTATTTCCATATGTTATTTCTTAGTTTCTTGTATTTCTCTATCTAGTAATTGTAGATTATATTTTTTTATTACATCTATTAATATATCTGCATATATTAGTTCACCATCTTTATTTTTCTTTGTTGCATACCCTGCATCTTCTAAGGCCTGAGCTTGTGTTGTGTAATGTGTCGCTTTAAATAAGCCACTATCTTCATATCTTTTGTTTTCACTCAAAAATTTTCCATGATCATTTATAGAGTCTTTAATAGAATCATACTTTCTAAATTTAGCTACTATCTTATCATTATAATTTTCTGTGGTATTTGCTTCTACTACTTTTCCATTCCATCTTTCATCTGCCTTTACTCCAAATATATTGTTACTATTTTTACTTAAATCCGATTCTCCCCATCTAGATTCTAGTATTGCTTGTCCTACAGTAATTGACGGCAATATATTATACTTTTCATAATTTTCATATGATAATTCAGATACTTTTTTTATAAATTTAATCTTTTCATCTTGTTTTTTTAATGTATCTTTGGCTAAATAAACTCCTTTTAGTCCTTCTAAGTATTTTTTTGCTAATTTTTTTTGTTCATTATCAAATCCTACTTCATCTATAACTTTATCAAAACTTCTGACTTTTTTAATTTTACTACCTTGTTCATTTACTTCACTCTTAATAAATTTCTTCCCTATGTTTATTACTTCTTTCTTTTTTACATTAGTTAAATCTTTTTCATACCTAACCATATCTATAGCCATTAACTCTTTCCAACTTAGCTGTACTTCTTTATTACCTATTTCATCTGCCATTTCTATATAAAATTCTATTGCTGATTCCTCGATATTTATACCTTTATATAATTCTTTTATATGGTTATCTAAATAAATAAACGTTATTAAACTTATCAATATTCCCAACAATATAATTATCTTTTTAATAAATCCACCTATACTTTTATTTCTTCGTCTTTTCTTTCCTAAATGCTTTATCTTTTTTTTCCCCATAATATCTCCTCTTAATAAGTACTTTAATATCATTATACTATTAGAGCTTAAATGTAAGAATAGTACAGTAAATATTAAATTATAATATAAAAATAACTATGTCTAAGTAAAATGTACCATATAGGGTAGACAATTAATGAAAATGTCTATCTTATATGGTACATTTTATATTATTTAAACATAGCTATTTATATTATATTATTCAGATTTTAATTCTATCCATGCTCTATCATATAATTTTATTTTATCACCTAAATCTATAAAAGTTTCACATTTATCCAATACTTCTTGTGTTGGATAAGCAACTGGATTTTCAGTTATTTCTTTGTCCAGTAATTTTAATGCTCCTTCATTAGGTGTAGAATATCCTATATATTCTGTATTAACTCTTGCATTTTCCGGATCTAATAAAAAGTTTATAAATAATTCCGCTTCTTTTTTATTCTGAGCAGTTTTTGGTATACACATTGCATCTACCCATTTATTAGTACCCTCTTTAGGTATTGCATATTCTAGATTAGGATTTTCATCCATAAGAGTTACTGCATCACCTGAGTATATTATACCCATAGCAACTTCCTCTCCTAATAATCTATCTTTACCTTCATCATTTACATAAGCTAATACTAAATCCTTTTGCTTCATTAAATCATATTTAGCTTCATTAATTTCTTTAGGGTCTGTAGTATTCATACTATATCCTAATTTTTTTAAAGCAATTCCCATGGTATCCCTAACTGAGTCAAACATCATTATATTTCCTTTGTATTTAGGATTCCATAGTATATCCCAGCTATCAACTGGCTCTTTAATCATTTTTTTATTATATAAAATACCAAATGTACCCCACATATATGGAACACTATATTCATTATTTTCATCATATATAGGATTTAAAAAATCCTTATCTATATATTTCATATTTGGTATATTTTTAAAATCAATCTTTTGTAAAAGATCTTCTTTTCTCATTTTTTCTACCATATAATCAGATGGAAATACTAAATCATAATTTGTACTTCCACTTTGTACCTTTTGATACATCATCTCATTAGTATCATAAGTTTCATAAATCACTTTTATACCTGTTTCTTCTTCAAATTTACTTATTAACTCTTCATCTATATAATCACCGACATTATATACGTTAAGAACTTTTGTAGAATCTACTCCTTTTCCACACCCTACCATCATTGTTGCAGAAAGAATACCTATAGTAAAAAGTGATATTATTTTTTTATATCTCTTCATTATTTTCCACTCCTTACTATAGATTGTTTTTTATTTGATAATAAAAGTAAACCAAGTACCACTACAAACATTATAGTAGATAATGCGTTTATCTCTGGCTTTATACCTCTTCTAGCCATACCATAAATTTCTATTGAAAGATTACTAACTCCATTTCCTGTGTTAAAGAAACTTATTATAAAATCATCAACAGACATAGTAAATGCAATTAAAAATCCTGATATTATCCCTGGTTTTATTTGAGGAAGTATAACTTTTCTAAGTGCATACATAGGTGTAGCACCTAAATCCATTGCTGCTTCTTCTATATTCTGAGGTAGAGTTCTTACCTTTGGTAAAACAGATAATATAACATAAGGTATACTAAACATTATGTGAGATAAAAGCATTGTTGTAAAACCAAACTCTATATTAACAAATGCAAATAAACTCATTAATGCTACAGCTGTGACTATATCTGGATTTAATACCGGAAGATAATTTATATTAAGCATTAATTTTCTTGGTTTTGATTTCATTTTATTTATACCAATTGCGCTTATTGTACCTATTATAGTTGCTATAACTGAAGATATTATAGCAACTACAAGTGTATAATATAGTGCACTCATTATACTTTCATTATGTAAAAGTCTTTGATACCATTTAAATGTAAAGCCACCCCAGTGAGCCATTGATTTAGAATCATTAAAAGAAAATACAACTAGTGCAAATATCGGAGCATATAAAAATAAAAATACTAAAAATAAATAAATATTAGATATATATTTCTTTAACTTTAAAATAATAACCCACCGCCTTCCTTATCAGATTCATCTTCAAATCTAGACATTACAGCCATAGATATAAGTATTATTATCATCATAAATATTGATACAGCAGATCCAAAATTCCAATCTCCAACTACTGTAAATTGTTGTTCTATTAAGTCCCCTATAAGCATAAACTTACCACCACCTAATAATCTAGATATGGCAAATGTAGTAACTGCTGGCATAAACACCATTGTTATTCCAGATACAACTCCTGGTAAACTTAAAGGGAATATAACTTTAGTAAATACTTGGAAGCTATTTGCTCCTAAATCACGTGCTGCATTAATTAAGTCATCATCCATTTTTGATAATGAGTTAAATATAGGAAGCACCATAAATGGAAGGAAGTTATAAACCATACCAAGTAATATAGCAGCGTTAGTGTATAAAATACTTGTGTGAGGTATCCCAAACCATCCTAAAAATGTATTTAATAATCCATTCTTTCCAAGTATTGCAACCCATGCATATGTTCTAAGTAAAAAGTTCATCCACATAGGTAATATAAATAATAATATTAATGTTCCTCTCTTACTAATATTAACTTTAGATACTAAGTATGCTACTGGGTATCCAACAATTAAACAAATTAATGTTGAAACTCCTGCTAAAGTTATAGATCTTAAAAATACTTTAAAGTAAATCGGATCCATTAAATCTTTATAATTTGCTATAGAAAATACTTGTTTTCCATCTATTTCTTGTGTAAAACTAAAAATTACTACTAATATTAAAGGGATTACTATAAATATGGCACTCCATATTACATATGGATAAGCTAAAAAAGATTTTCTTTTCATCTTAGTCCTCTACTTTTCTCATTATGTGAATATCTTCAGGGTATATATCCATACCTAACTCTGAGCCAACTTCTGCACTCTTAGTATTATGAAGCATCCACATTCTATCATTTTCTTTAACTAAGATTTCATAATGTACACCTTTAAATACTGTAGATGTAACTATACCTTTTATCATCCCTTCATTTGGTTGTACCATTTTTATATCTTCAGGTCTTATGACAACCTCTATATTTTCATTCTTTTCAAATCCCTTATCTACACAATCAAATATTTTTTCACAAAATTCAACCTTAAAGTCATCTAACATAATACCATCAAATATATTACTTTCTCCTATAAACTTAGCTACAAAAGAGTTTTTAGGCTCATTATATATATCTTCTGGTGTACCCATTTGTTGTATTTTACCTTTATTCATTACTATTATTGTATCGGACATGCTAAGTGCTTCTTCTTGATCATGAGTTACAAATATAAAAGTTATTCCAAGCTTTTGTTGCATTCTTTTTAACTCAATTTGCATTTCTTGTCTTAGCTTTAAATCTAGCGCACCTAAAGGCTCATCAAGTAATAATACCTTTGGTTCATTAACTAATGCTCTTGCTATAGCTATTCTTTGTTGCTGACCTCCACTTAGAGAGTCTACTTTTCTATTTTCATAACCCTCTAAGGCAACTAGTTTTAACATTTCCTTTACTTTTCTATCAATCTCTTCTTTGGGTAACTTTTTTATTTTCAATCCAAATGCTATATTTTCATATATATTCATATGAGGAAATAATGCATATTTTTGGAATACAGTATTTACCGGCCTTTGATATGGAGGAATATTATTTATGTCCTTCCCTTCAAAAAGTACCTTACCATCATCTGCATATTCAAAACCTGCTATTATTTTTAAAGTAGTAGTCTTTCCACAACCACTCGGTCCTAACAAGGTTAGAAACTCATTCTTTTTTATATTTAATGAAAAGTTATCTAATACGGTTAACTCATCATAAGATTTACACAAATTCTTTAATTCAATTATATTTTCTACCAATTATTACACCTCTTTCTTAAAATGATGGCGGAGTACTCACCCAAATTACCTTAGCAACAGTCTTGCCCGCATTTGATATATAATGATTAGCTCTTGGTTTGAAATAAAAACTTTCACCTTTTTTTACTTTATTTTTCCTATCGCCTATGTGTAAATATATTGAACCTGATAAAACATATCCAAATTCTTCACCCTCATGTGGTTTTTCTTCTTTATATTGTCCACCGGATTCTAAAGTTATTATTATAGGTTCCATTTCATTTTTTTGTGAATTAGGTACTAACCATTTTAAAGTATATTTTAAATCTTCATCTTCTGTTTCAAACATATCATCCTTTGTAAAACATATTCTCTCATCATCTATCTCATTGAAAAATTCCCTTAAATTAGTTCCTAATATTTCAAGTATATCTATAAGGGTAGCAATGGATGGTGATGTTAAGTTATTTTCTAATTGCGATATAAATCCTTTAGATAGTTCACATCTATTAGCCAACTCTTCTTGCGTTAATTGCTTTTCAATTCTCATACGCCTTATTTTTTCACCTATATCCATAGTCTCACCTCCTGGTTATCTTGTTTTTATAAGTAAACATTGTGTTTAAAATTTCTAAACAACAAAACTTATTATATAAAAATTCATACTATTATT
>CALFLM010000038.1 GCA_937880075.1 uncultured Romboutsia sp.
TATATATTTATTATCTAATGAAGATGCTAGAAACTACAAAACGTTATACTCTATATTAAAAGACAACAATAATATAACATTTACCAAAGAGGAAATAGACCCTCTTTTAACTAACTTAGTTCCTAAAGTTAAGAATTTCTCAAAAAATGTAAATATTGATGATGAAATAAAAGATAACATAGTAAATGATTTTAATACTAAGTTTTACTTTGATTTAAAAAATAGCAATGTAATATGTGAACTTAAATTTGACTATGATGATGAAAATAAAACTAAGTATATTGTTAGAAATTTAGAAAAAGAAAAAGTATTTAAAGATAAACTTTTATCTCTTAACTTTGTAAATAATGATTCATATTATACATTTAGTGGTAATGATGAAGAATTATTTAATTTTTTAGATATAGAAATAATGAGCCTTAAAAGTTTAGGTGATGTATATTATTCTGATAAATTTAAAAGTAGAAAAATTATAAAATCTACTTCTATTCATGCATCTATAAGAGATAGTTTAGATGGTTATTTAAATTTTTCGTTTAATATAGATGATATAAATCAAAATGAGTATAAAGATGTGCTTCTTGCATTTAAAGAAAGAAAAAGATTTTATAAATTAAAAAATGGAAGTTTTTTAGACTTAGAAGAGAGTGAGACTAAAGATTTATTTGAACTTGTAGAAAACTTAAATGTATCAAACTTTGATAGTTCTAAAGTTCCTCTTAGTAAAGCTTTATATATCAATGATATGTTTAAAAATAAAAATTTAAACTTTATAGAAGGACAGCAACTTGTAAATCGTATTTGTGATGATTTTGATAATATAGAAATCTTAGATTTAAGTATTCCTAAAAATCTAAAAGCTAATCTTAGAGATTACCAAATAGCAGGGCTTAACTATAAGTTTGGGGGTATACTTGCCGACGAAATGGGTCTTGGTAAAACTCTTCAAACTATATCTTTTTTACTGTATAAAAAAGAAAAGGATACAAATGCTAAGAGTTTAATAGTTACACCTACTTCTTTAATATATAACTGGAAAAGTGAATTTAATAACTTTGCACCTGATATTAAAGTACTTTTAATTCATGGTAGTAAGAAAGAAAGAGAAAAACTACTAAAAACTATTGATGAGTACGATGTAGTTATAACTACTTATGCTACTCTTAGAAATGATTTAGATTTTTATGAAACTAAAGTATTCGATTACTTTATAATCGATGAAGCTCAAAATATAAAAAATCCTATATCTTTAAGTACAAATGCAGTAAAAAGTGTAAACTCTAAGGTCAGATTTGCACTTACTGGTACCCCTATTGAGAATAATCTACTTGAGCTTTGGTCTATATTTGATTTTGTAATGCCAGGATATTTATACAATAGAAATAAGTTTCAAGATTTATTTATATATGATGAGTACAATGCTAACAATCTTAGAAAGCTTATAAAACCATTTATACTTAGAAGAACTAAATCACAAGTTATGAAAGAGCTTCCTGATAAAATAGAAAATAAGTTTTTCGTTGAACTTAATAAAGATCAAAGAAAAGTATATAGCGCTTATGTAGAAGAGATTAAAGAAAAAATAAATAATAAAGATGTTAAAACAGATAAAATAACAATGTTTTCTTATTTAACTAAACTTAGACAGTTATGCTTAGATCCTAGTGTATTAATAGAAGGATATAACAAAAAAAGTTCAAAAACTGAAGCTGCACTTGAAATATTAAGAGATTCTATAGAGGAAAATCATAAAATACTTTTATTCTCTCAGTTTACTTCTGTATTAAAGAATATAGGTTCAGAACTATCTAAAAATGATATAGATTATTATTATATAGATGGTCAAACTGATGCTCTAGAAAGATTAAATCTTGTTAATAAGTTTAATGAAGGCAAAGATGTTAAAGTATTTTTAATATCTTTAAAGGCTGGTGGAAGTGGTCTTAACTTAACTGGTGCTGATGTTGTAATTCACTTTGATCCTTGGTGGAATCCAGCTGTTGAAAATCAAGCTAGTGATAGAGCTCATAGATTTGGTCAAAAAAATGTAGTTCATGTTATCAAGCTTATTGCAAAAGGAACTATTGAGGAAAATATAATAAAACTTCAAGAAAACAAGGATAAACTTATAAAGGATTTTATAAATGATGATTTATCTAATAGTGGACTTCTTAAGAGTTTATCTGATAAGGATATAATAGATTTATTTTCATAAAATAAATCTATTATATCTTTCAAAATTTTCAAAAAAATATTACTGGAATTTAAAATTTCCAGTAATATAATTGTAAAAAATATTATTCTTGAACTAACTTAAACTTTTGATTGTTACCACCATGTTTCTTATAGGCAATAACTTCATTACCATTACGTGTATCATCAGAACGTATATCTAAAACCTTATCATTATGTAAGTTCTTTATATAATAATATCCATCACCTGTAGGCTCTAATGCCCAATATGAAGCTGTTTTAAGTTGTTGAGAACTATAAACTCTGTTTGAGTTAACATCAATATCACATGATAAGTATCCACCATAATAATTATCTCTTATTTTATAAGCATTTTTATATTCATCATATTCAAATTTAAATCTTTGTTGACTAACATTAGCATTATCCCAAATAGTTAATTCTCTTCCAGTTTTTCCACCAAGATCAACATTTAGAATTTTGTTGTTGTTTAATTTAGATACTATTTTTATATTGCTAGTAAACATATCTTCTTTCTCATCAGCCTTAACTATTCTAAACTTCTGTTTTGCATCGTTTCTTTTTTTACTAACACTTATATTTTCATTATTAGAATCTAAATTTAAATATCTAGTAATTTGTCTAGCACTAACTATTCCATAAGTACCATCTTTATTATCTTCTAAGTGCCAGTATTGTTGTCCAATATCTCCACTAGTCATTTTATCACTAGCTACAACATTATTTCCATTAGCTTTATCCCAAGTAAGATACTTACCATTTCTAACAAACTTTATTGTAGTACCATGATTTACTTCATCAAATTCTAACATAACTTTTTGAGTTTGAGTGTTACCACTAGGTATATAGTTTTTTGTACCTACATTCCATCCTGATAAAGTATCTAATACTCTATTTGAACTTTCTACTGTTTCTATGTAGTATTCTCCATTTTTAAGTCTGTCTTGTTCTAAGTATTCAGAATATAATCCATCTTTTCTAACTCTAAATCTCCATTTAGTAGTATTGTCAGAAGATGTAAGATCAATATGGAAGTTTAAATTGCCTAAGTTTCCTTTAATGTTACCTCCATATCCAAATGAGAAAAATCCTTCTCTATCAAAATCAATAATATTTACAGATGGTAGTTTAACAATTCTAAATGCATCTACACCATATGTAAAAGTTAATGATTCTAAATACTCTGCTATACGTCTCATACTTGTTGCTCTATCAAGAAAAACTCCACCATCAAATCCATAGATATTAGATATATTAAAGTAAATAGCATCATATAATGCAAGTTTTTCTGGAATTTCATTTATTCCTATAATTTTACCATTATAATAAGGCTTTAATTTTGCAGTATTGTTTCCTTGGTCAACGAATTTAAATTCTAGAACCCTTTGTTTTATATCAAATGGGTACTCATAAGTAAGAAACTTTATTGTATTATTTTCTATACTATCTGCTGTATAAGCTTCAACAGTATTGTTTGGTGTATACAAGAATGTACAACACAGTATCATACTTAGCAAACATGTCATTATTTTTTTCATAGCATATTCTCCTTTTTTAATTATTTTAATTAAGATATTATTTTTGCAAGTAATTATTATTAATTACTACCATATAAAATAAAAAGTTAAATTATTTTTTAATTTAGTATTATTTTAAAATATTTTGAATATTTTTTCAAGAAAATTTTAAAATTTTTATCAATAATTGTATATTTTTGTCGAAAATTGTATATTTTTGTCTAATTATATGTTTGATTTTTTAATAAAAAAAGAGCCTTTATAAAGGCTCTTTATATATTATCTCTATTAAATTTATCAACTTAATTCTTTTCTATAATTACTTATATACATGATAATTATTTTATTTGTTCTATAAAAATAGTGTTCAGTTATTATTTTCATCTATACTATAATTTATTAAATACGTATCTGATTTAATACTCTCCCACGAACCTTCACTTACCCTTTTCATAGGTATATGACTAAACTCAACAGCATTATATATTGGATGTTCACCCTATAGTTTTTTACTTGTAATCTAATTTATTTTATTAATGCTACTAATTCTAATAATTTTTTCAAAAACTTATCAATAGTAATATATCATTAATTTATTGCAAATAAAAAAGTATCTCAAAATTGAGATACTTTTTTATTCTAGCTATATAAAGCTAACACTCCATTTAAATCTGCTATTTTACCTTCTCCAACAGCTTTAAATTGCCATTCTCCTAAATCTCTGTAAAGCTCTGCAAATATAACAGATGTCGCTGTAGATCCATCCGATTTTAAATTAAATCTGCACAACTCTCTATCATTGTTTACTCTGTCTAATAATCTTACATATGAATTGTTTACCATACCAAATGTTTGTCTTCTTGATTGTGCTTCATGTATTGTAACTACGAAAACTATCTTTTGAATAGCTTGACTTATTTGATCTAATTCTATATTTATAGTTTCATCATCACCTTCACCTGCACCTGTTCTATTATCTCCTGATAAAGCTATTCCTTGTCCTTGTTTATTGTTGAAGAATATTACGTTTGATACAGTATTGAATTTATTGTTAGCATCTAACATAAATGCTGCTATATCTATATCAAAGTCTACCCCACCATATGATATATCCCATCCAGCTCCTAATGTAACACTTTTAAGCCCTGGATTTCTTTTTGTTAAATCTAATATATCATTTTTTTGTAAGTTTAGTATTGGAGCGTTTCCGCCTAAATTTATACCCATATTATCCACCTCTTATCTATATTTATTTACTAACGTGTTTAATGTACCTTGTAATAATTCTCCTACAGCTCTAAAGTTCCAGTCTGAACCTGATTTATAAAGCTCTGCAAATATTAATGATGTTGCATTTTGACCATCTTCACTTAAATTATATCTACAGATTTCAGTATTTCCTTTGTCACTGTTTAAAATTCTTACATAAGCATTTTTAACTTTTGAAAAATCTTGTCTTCTTTTTTGTGCTTCATATATATTTACACTAAATATAACTTTCTTGCAGGTTACAGGTAAATTATTTAGTGCTATTGATATTTTTTCATCATCTCCTAATCCTTCACCAGTTCTATTATCTCCATGTAAAAATATACCTTGTCCTCTTTGATTTCCAAAATATATTATGCCTTCATCACCTAATAATCTATCATTTTCATCTAATAAAAGTGCTGATAAATCTAAATCAAGGTCTGCAGCTCCAAAGTTAAATAATCCTCTCTTGACAACATCCCATCCACCTGCTAGTATTATATTATTTAAAGATGGGTCTTTTTTTGTTAAATCAAGTATGTCATTCTTTTGTAAGTTTAATAAGCTCATTTATTGTCCCCTTTACTATTTTATTTTATATTACATATATAAACCTAGCATACCATTTAAGTCTGCTATTTTTCCATCACCTATTGCTTTAAAGTACCACTCATATCCATCTCTATATAATTCAGCAAATATAACAGATGTTACTGTTGATCCATTTTCTTTTAAGTTAAATCTACAGATTTCTTTTTCATTATTTTTAGCATCTAAAAGTCTTACGTATGAATTATTTACCATTCCAAAGGTTTGTCTTCTTGATTGTGCTTCGTGTATTGTAACTATGAATACTATTTTTTGTATGTCATTTCTTATTTGATTTAAATCTATTTGTATTCTTTCATCATCACCATCACCAGCACCTGTTCTATTGTCTCCTAATAAAGTTACTCCATCTGCAAATTTATTATTGAAAAATATTACATCATTAGGAATTTGTGCTACTTTACCATTTGAATTTAATAAAAATGCTGATATATCTAGGTCAAAATCTTGCCCCATTGTAGCTACATCCCATCCTGCTCCTAGTATTACTTTTTCAAGTCCTGGATTTTTCTTTGTTAAATCTAATATATCATTTTTTTGTAAGTTAAGTGACCCTACAGTATTATTATTTCTTCCTAAGTTTATTGCCATTATAATCCCCCCATATTCAAATATTATAAATTTATATACTTGATATATTTCTTTTCATATTTGATTTAATTTGCTCTAATTTAATAGTATTTTCAGCTCTTTTGGCTTTATTAGCTTCTTGTATAGCTTTTGTATCTTCAATACCTTTCATAATTGTTTGGTATGATTTTTCTAATGTTTCTATTGCTACTACACTTCCTGATGCCATTTTAGCTATTTCTGTAGATTGTCTGGCAGTATTAGTTGCATTTCTCATTATTAATTCATTAGTTTTATCATCTAACTGCTTTAAAGACTTAGCTTGTATTTCCTGTCTTTTTAAAATTATTGCTTGTGCTAAGCATTGTTTAAATATCGGCAATGTTATTATAAATAATGTATTTATTTTTCTAAGTAAATTAAAGTTTGACATTTGTATTGTTTGAATCATTGGTGCTGCTTGAATTGCTACGTTTTCAGCAACTTTTAAGTCATATAATCTTTGTTGTAGCATTTCTTTACAAATCTCAAGCTTTTGAATCATCATTTGCTTTTCATCCATATTCATAGTGTTATCATTGGAAAATTGATTTATATACATATCAACTTCTTCAGATGCTAATTCTCCTGCCACTATATATTTTTCTAATTGCTTATAATATTCTAAGTTCCCATCATATAATTTCTTTAGTTTTTGATTAGAATCTTTTATTTCACTTTCATATCTTTTTAAAAGTATATATACCTTTTCTATTTCATATCCCATAGTGTCATATTTTTGGAATAGCTTAGCTATAGTATCTCCTGCACTTTTAAATATTTTTGCTATTAATCCTGGTTGCTTTTGATTTTCAAATTCTTTTATATCAAACTTGTCCATTATTTTAGTTAAGCTAAGTAACATTTCACTAGCTTCTTCTGCTTTTACTTCTTTAATAGACGCTAATAATTCATCTGATATTTTTGATATATTTTCACTTGCTTTTTGTCCAAACTGGATTATTGAGTTTACATTTTGTACTTCAATTTCACTTGTTAAATCTTGTACTTCTTTTAATTGTCTTAATTGTTGTTTATATAAATCACTTTGTTCTATAATTTCCATTTCATTCGAGAATTGATTAAGTTCATTCATCAATGTTAGTCTCCTCTATGTTTAGTCCATTTTAAATATTTTTGAAAAAACACTTTGCTTTGTATTTAATTTCATTATATCTTTATAATTTGAATTATATTTTATATTTTGAAGTCTTATGTTATTAAATCTTTCATTGTTTATAGTATCAGATATATTACAAAGTCCTGATGGATTAAATATTATAATATCTATACCTATATTGTGTATATATCCAAGTAATAATTTAATATTATAACTTAAGCTATCTTCTTTATTTAAATATATAACAATTTTAGGAACTCTATCTACAAAGTCAAAATTATCTACTAGTCTTACTATATCTTCGTTTAAGTTTAATACTAAAACTAATAATTTTAAACAGTCTTCCTTAGCAAATTTTTGTACATATAAGTCTTGCCTTTTTATAACTTCATTAAATTTATTTAATATGAAGTTTTGTGTTTCATTGCTATACTTTTTAAATTTATATATGTCTAATTTTTTTATTTCTTCTATATCAAAAGTACCATCACTTAATTGACAAAACATTAGTTTAAACATGTCACCACTTATATCTACATCTTTTGAAATATTTCCACTATTGAAAAATAAAGTATTTGGTGATTCTATACAGTATTTTACTAGTTTTTGATACTCTAAAATATCTAAGTATTCACCATCTATTTTTTTGAAAAAACATGGTACTTTTACAGTTTTTCCATCTACTTCAAACCCTTCTCTAAGTTTTGATGGCTCATTGTAATAAATATAAATATCTTCTAAAATCGTATCTAATAATATACTTTTAGTGAAACCACTTCTAAATTGCCATGGTTTAAATATTCCTGTATTTACAAAAAGCTCTTGGTGTATTTCACTTTGAATTTGTTTAGTTATAGTTTCAACATTTTCTGTTAATTTACCTTTAGCACATCTTTCTTTAAAAGACTCTACTACATCTATTTGTATTTCTTTATTTAGTTTGCTTAATTTATCTTTATCTATTTCATCAAAGTTTTCTTCTTTTAGTGGATTTATATATATAACATCAAAGCCCATATTGTATAACAGTATTAATAAATAAATTTCATGTCTTCCTATTTCACCATAGTATATAACCTTTGGATTTATTTCTGAAGACATATTAACTTCTTTTGTATACATGTATGTCCATACTATTAGTTTTGTTATAAAATTATTTCTTATATTGTTGTTAAAGAAATTTTCATTTTTTATAGCTAGATTAACGCTATATTGTAAAGACTTTAAGAAATTATAATTTGTATTATAATCATCAAATATTATTATTTCCTGATTAGTTAAATTATTTATATCCATAGTCTGTAATTCATTATATATATATTGAATAAGCTCTATTTCACCGCTTAGCAGAATTTCATTATCAAATATTATTACTTTATCTTCTATTTCATTACATTTTATCTGTAATAATTTTAAATCATTATTATACTCACCTTTATCTTTTATACCTATAAATCTATAAAAATATACTTGTTCTTTTTGTTTGAACATAGTACTAATTAAGTTCCTAAGGCTTATCTCCACAATGATCTCCTCTCCCTCAATATTATTAAATTTCTTTAATATTTTATATTTAAATTATATCATAAATTTTTTTATTTTTTGCTAATTTATTATTCTCAAAATATTTATAATATTGCTATAATCATATTGTGAACTCTTATAAATTAATATTTTTAATTTTATAATATACTCTTTGAATTACCACTTTGACTTTATGGGAGAGTTTGTTTTGACAAATTCAAAATACTTTCAACTAAAGATAAAGTAGTCTGGGGATAAGACGGCCGAGAATATGTATTTTCAAAGTCTATTCCTAAAATTTCTAGTGAATATCTAACTTATGAAATATTACCTTTTTCTAATTTGGCTATAGAAAAAGTAGTAAATCCACATAATGAACACATAAAAATAATAGTGAAAAGTCTAATTAATATAATAAATGTAAGGTTTAATTTGTTTATATTATAATAAGTATATATATTAATTTATTTACTTGTATATTAATTTAAATTTTCATATAAATCAGATGATACTACATACCATGTTTTAGTTCCATTCTTTTCTACCATTGCAAATCTTGGATTATCTTCACTTAATCCAATAGTGCTTCCATCACTATATTTTATATATAAATTAGGATTTATATCTACTTCTATATTTGCTATAGTATATATCTCTGATTTTAGTTTTTTAGAAATATCTATTATATAATCTTTATTTTCTATTAATACACTTTTATTAGTTTTTGTATTTTCTATAGTTAAATCTATATCACTATACTCACTTTCATCTACTTCATCGTAATAAACTTCATCTATATTATAATTAAGTAAGTATATATCAGAATTTATACTTTCCCAATGGCCTTCACTAACTTGTTTCATCGGAACATGTATTATATCTACAGTATCGCATACTGGATATTTTGAAATTAACTTTTTAGGTGAATAACTTCCATAATCTATAGTATATAAGTTATCATTAGCTTCATAGTAACTATTTCCATTTCTATATATTACTCTATAATAAGAAGTATTTTCATGCTTTTTAAATTCTGTATTACTAATTACATCTAAAAGCGTTTCAGTATCCATATCATAATTATTACTATTAAATATAAATGAATTGTCTTCATTGTATATTTTACTTACATTTATATTATATCCCTTACTATTAGCCGATATATAATACATTTTGTTATCAGTTTCATCTTTTATGCTATATTCTAACCTTCTTATTTTGTTATTTTTATTATAGTCTATATCAATAGTTTCTACCCAAGTTGTATAATTTATATTTAGTTTTTTTTTCATTATTTCATAATCATCTCTTAGAGTTTTAATACTTATGTTTTTCATAGGTATTTCTATACTCCTATACTCTACCTTATTATATACTATTGAATTTAATGCTCCTAAATAAAGTATTAAAATTCCAAATATTGATGCTTTTTTCTTTAATACGGCATTTTTTCTTATTTTATCTTTGTTGTATAAATATATAATAAATCCTAAAGGAATTATTATTGGAATAGCTCCAAGATTTAAATTAAATGTAAATGCTCCTAATATATAAAACCCAGCTAATTTCAAACCTAAATATTGTTCAACTTCTTCTTTTTTACTATATAAATATATCAAATATCCTATTGCAAATATTAATAATCCCCTACTTAGAATATTACTTTCATTTATATATTCTATAAACCTAAAAATATATTCCATAGCCCCTCCCTCATTATGTTAAATAATGTAAATTATATCATAGAAGTATCTAATATTCCTCTTATAAATTTCTAATTTTACAAATTGATTCTTAATGCCTTAATTTATTAAATATATCAATTAATAATTATATGTGTCCCTTTTGGAATATTATCATATATCCATTTTGCACTACTAGTTGCAAGTCTTATACAGCCATGACTTATTGCCACACCTAGACTATCATCTTTTATATTAAGACCTTGAGCATCATATATTATTGAATGATAGTAATAATCATTAACTATATTTGTTGCATATTTTACAGAGCTTGTATTTCCACCTATAGCTGGATATTTTATGCCTACGCTAAATACACCTTTTATAGTTGGTGTTGATGGTTTTCCAACTGTAGAAATCCATTTGTATTCTAACTCCCATCCATTTTTATACTCATAAACATAGGTAAATTTATTCTTAAGTGAAGTTATTAATAAATAACCTGTACTACTTTGTATATTATTTTCTCTTACAAACTCGGTCATATTTGTATTAAATTTATCATAATTATAGGCCATACTATCCCTTCCTTTAAATGTGTATTTATAATATAATATTAAAATATTAAATATTGGTACTACTGATTTTAGAAACAATGTATATAATAAGCTTAAAAAATTCCTTGTGGTTAGACTAGAAGTTATAGTGATATATCAAAATGTATAAATATAATAAACAACAAGAACTCTTTTAGTCAGGCTAATAGATGTAATCAAGTTCCTATTATAATACCTTGCCATAGGATAATTTTAGAAAATAGTAAAAGAGTTGAATATTATGATAATATATTAAATATTAAAGAAATATTATTAAGGCTAGAATCTAATAATAAAAATAAGCAGACAATATTATTATAATAATTTATTAGCTACTTATTTTTATTTTATACTATTAAAAAAGGAGTGCATATTACACTCCTTCTTTAGTTTAGTGTCCGCAACCAGAGCATCCTCCGCCACATCCACCTTGATCATTTTTCATACTTTCAGGAATTACTTTAAATCCGTATCCTGTATCTTCTATAACGATATCACCGTGTTGTGTATATTCGTTTTTGTCCATTATAAATTGTAGCCCCTCTACTTCATAAGCTACATCGCTATCCTTTTGCTCATCCAGAGCAATACCAAATGATGGACCTCCTCAGCCTATGCCTGCAAAATAAACTCTTATAGTTTGAGGTCTATCTTGATTGTCTTGTAAGATGTCTTTTAATGTCTTTACTGCTGATTCTGGTAAAGTTATCTTCATCGAAATCATATCCTTTCTTATTTTTTTATGTATGTACATAATACATACCTATTATAAATATTTTTGCTATAAATAATCAATATGTATAGAACCATATTTTTTATTTATTATATTTATACCCATTTAATATAATATTACTCATAGCTTTTTATAATCAATATACTAAATTAAAATATTAAGCTATTTAACTTTTCTAATACATCTATAATCTCCTCTCCATAAATAAAGTAATCTATATAATCTGCGATACTTTCAATTGGTTCTTTATTTATGGCAACTAATTTAGCTCCTATCTCCTTTGCCATTACGGGCAATTTACTTATAGATGAGATACTCATTTCTGTTCCGATTATTAACACTATATCGCTTTTACACATATTAAATAATGCTAGTTCTAGATGCTTTGGAATTTCTCCAGATAATACTATATTTGGCCTTAATGTTCCGCTACAATTTGTATACTTTTTTTCAAAATTATCATGCTTATTATCACATTTATGCGATTTTTGGTAATATTTGCTATTAAATTTTTTTTTACAGTTTGTGCAGTAAAAATTCTTTATATTACCATGCAGTTCTATCACATCTTTTATTCCATGATACCCATCTATATTTTGAGTTATTACTAAATCTATTATTTTTTTATTTTTCCATTCTTCTATTATATCGTGAGCTTTATTTGGTTTATTTGATAATATTTG
>CALFLM010000039.1 GCA_937880075.1 uncultured Romboutsia sp.
TCTTTTTTTTATATCATAAAATACTAGTGTGTAAGGAGATGAATAAATTTGGTAAAAATAGGAGATTTTAATAAACTTGAAGTCAAAAGATCTACTGATTTCGGTTATTTTTTAGATGGAAAAACTAATAACTCAAAAGATGATATACTTCTTCATAAAAGATTAATCGGTAAAAATGAAGTTAATGTTGGAGATACAGTTAATGCATTTATATATATAGACTCAGAAGGTAGAAAAGCTGCAACTTTAATACCTCCAAAAGCTAAGGTAAATGAAGTTGCTTACTTAAAGGTGGTTGCTCATACTAAAATAGGAAGCTTTATAGATATTGGATTACAAAAAGATATATTAGTTCCTTTTAAAGCTAAGACTTACGATTTGGAAAAAGGACATAGATATTTATTCTATATATACTTAGACAAAACAGGAAGACTTGCAGCAACTACTGATATAGATCAATATCTAACTACAGATCATAACTATAATATTGGTGACAGTGTAGAGGGTATAGTATATGGATTCCAAACTAATAACTCTGCTATGGTGTGTGTTGATAATAAATATGCTGGGGTTATACTTCATAACGAGTATTTCACTGAATTGAATATAGGAGATAAATTAACTTTAAATGTTATAAATATTTATGAAGATGATAAACTTGGATTATCACCTAGACAAAGTAGAAAAGAGGAATTAGATATATTAGAAAAATCTATAATGAGTTATTTAGAAGGTTCTGATGGATATATGAGGTTTAATGATAAATCTACTCCTGAAGAGTTAGCTACTGTATTTAATACTAGTAAGAAAAATTTCAAAAGAGCTTTAGGAGTTCTTATGAAAAAAGATTTAGTATATCAAAATGAAAACGGAACATATTTAAAGTAAATAAAATGAAGATATAACCTAATATAGTATATTAAGTTATATCTTCATTTTATTTATTTTATTATCTCTTTTATAACTCTGTGGAAATTCTTGTAACATATTTTCTTTATGTCTTCTTTAGAGTAACCTCTATTTTCTAATACATTTATTATATTTTTAGCTTTTGTAGTATCTTCAAGACCTCTAACTCCATAGGTATAGGTACTTGCATAATGCTTTAATGTATCTGAATTTAAGTATTCAGCAAAGTCAAACCCTAATCCTATATGATTAATACCCATGACTTTTACCATATGATCTATATGATCTACTAAATGTTTTACTGTTCGCTTTTCTAAATCTGAACTTACAAATTCCTCATATGAATTTATTCCAACCACACCGTTTCGTATGGCAATTTCTCTTAACTGATCATCTGTAAGATTTCTAGGAACATCACAAAGGCTTCTACAGTTTGAGTGCGATGCTATAAATGGTTTTGTTGCCACTTTACATATATCCCAAAAAGTTTTTTCATTGGCATGAGATACATCAAGTATCATACCTAATTCCTCCATTTTTTTTACAAGTTTAGCTCCATCTTCAGTTAATCCCCTATCAATATTTCCCTTTGCTCCTGTTGCTAATTTATTTTCTTCATTCCAAGTAAGACTTGCATGTCTAACACCAAATGAATATAGTTTTTCTATATTATCTATATTGTCATCTATAACTTGTAAACCTTCCATACCTATTAATATAGCTATTTTATTACTTTCCTTAGCTATATCAAAATCTTCACTTTTCTTAACTATATGCACTATATCATTACTATCTTTTATTTCTTCTTTTATTTTATCTAATATTTGCTTAGTTCTATCTTTAGGATTTTTATCATAAGGTGGATCTACCCAAACAACAAATATTCCTCCAATTATATCTGACTCTTTAAATTTATTTAAGTGATAATTTCTAATAATATCTTGTTCTCCCTCTAGCCTTTTTCTGGCTACATGAGTCCATATATCACAGTGAGCATCAAATATCATATAATCTCTCCTTTTTACATTATTGATTTTAATTATATACCATTAATATTATTATATCTATTATACATTTAAATAAGTTAAGAATACTATTTAACATAAAAGGAAAATACTTAATAATTGCTGGCGTTGGTGGAGCTATTGGATGGTTTTTATATAAATTCTGTATGCAAATTGGTATTTGAGAAACTTCATCTCTTTTTATTGCATCTGTTGGATTTAGTATATATTGTGAGACTTGTGCTCGTTTATATAAAACACCGTCTACAATATTAAGTGTTTGCTGTTTAATACCATTAGTTCCTGGTTACGGAGTTTACAATACTTTATACGCTTTCTTAAGAAAAGATTATATCCAGGCTATGGGCTATGGTTCTAGCACTATTTCTAGTTCTTGTGCTCTAGCTTTAGGTGTAATATTTATATCTATACTTTATAGAAATCATACTTTAAATAAAATAAAAAATATAAAAAATTAAATAACATATAAAAAACTCTAGCAATTACTAGAGTTTTTTATATGTTAAAACACCTACTTATTTAGTAGGTGTTTTAAGGGGATAAGAAATATCTAATGTTTGTGGGAGTAAAATATTTCTAATATAATTATTTACCACTGTTAGAAATATTATACATATTTTTATATAAGTAAATATTTTTAATTTTATTTTACTATATCTTTAAATTCACAATCTATTAGTTTCTGTAAATCTATAGGTGATAATTCAACTTGATATCCAATCTTACCTGCACTAACTATAATAGTGCTAAGCTCTTTCATACTTTCATTTACAAAAGTCTTATATATTTTTTTCATGCCTATAGGGGAACATCCCCCCCTTATGTATCCAGTAAATTTATTTATGTCATTCACATTGATCATTGCTACATTTTTCTCATTAGCTACTTTAGCAGCTTTTTTTAAATCTAGATTTTCATTCACAGGTATAACATAAACATAAATACTTTTGCTAGAACCTTGAGCTACTAAAGTTTTATATACTTCACTTACATCTCTCCCTATTTGATGTGCAACTTCTACACCATCAATATGTTCACCTTTTTTAGTTTCATAAGATAACATCTTATAATCTATTTTATTAGAATCTAATATTCTCATTGCATTAGTCTTTACCTTTGACATACTCTAATCCTCTTAATCTAATCTTATTTATAATTATTTCTATTTTAAATATATATGTTCTAATAATAATTCTACATTATAAAATAATTTTATTGTTTATTGTATTTTGAACAATACAAAATAATAACTTTACCTAATGAAGTATTTTAATTAAAACATATATATGTAAAGTTCTTTATTTAAAATTTTAAATAGTGCCTTTTATAAATATTTATAATTTAAATTATTATAAAATACTTAATTTCATATAAAGTATTTCTTTATATCTCTCTTGTATAAATCTTTAACCATTTCTTCTCTTCTTCATTTAGGTATGGTGAAATCTTATCATATACTTGTTTATGATAATTATTTAAATAAACTTTTTCATCTTTTAATATAAGACTTTCATCTATCGCATCTAAATCAATTGGTGCAAATGTAATTACTTCAAAGTCCATAAATTGACCATATTCATTTTTCTCTGCTTTTTTAACTACTATTTCATTTTCTATTCTAATTCCGTGAGAATTTTCTACATATACTCCAGGTTCATTAGTTGTAACCATACCTTCTTCTAATATACAAGTATCATCTATATCTTCTCTTACCTTCCATCTAAATCCATTCGGGCCTTCATGCACATTTAGCACAAATCCTATACCATGACCTGTACCGCATTTATAATCTATTCCTTCTTCCCATAATGGCCCTCTAGCAAGAACATCTAAATTATAACCTCTACATCCATATAAAAACTTAGCTTTTGAAAGTCTAATCATACCTCTTACAACATTTGTAAAGTCTCTTCTAACATTTTCAGGTATAGGTCCTAATGCTATAGTTCTTGTTATATCAGTTGTTCCATCAAAATATTGACCACCCGAGTCTACTAAAAATAAATCTCTTGGCTCTAATTTATAATTACTTTCTTCTGTAGCACTATAATGCATCATAGCTGCATGTTCTTTATATGCTGCTATAGTTGAAAAGCTTGGCTCTATAAATTTATCTTGTTTTCTCCTGAAATCTTCTAATTTTTGTGTTGCACTAATTTCTGTTATTTCTATTTTTCCTATATTATTTTTTAACCAATACATAAACTTCGTAAATGCTACTCCATCTTTTATATGACTATTTCTTATATTCTTTAATTCTATTTCATTTTTTATTGATTTAAATAATATAGATGGATTTCTTTCTTCTATTTTTTGAACATTAGATGGTATATTGTTGTATATTGCATAATTTACTTTTGATGTATCTATTAAAACAACTTCATTTTCATCTATATTCTTTATAGACTCATATACCTCTTCATATCCTTTTATCTGAATATTTTCTTTACTTAATTCAGATTTTATATCTTCACCTATCTTATTTTTATCAATAAATAGATAAACACTATCAGTGCTTACAATTGCGTATGATAATACTACAGGATTTGATTTTACATCTCTTCCTCTTATATTAAATAGCCAAGCTATATCATCTAAAGATGCTAAAATATGAGTAGTAGCTTTTTTCTCTTTCATTACTTCTCTTATTCTAGATAACTTATCACTAAAGCTTTCGCCAGTATATTCAACTCCTAGTAAAAATGCTTTTTCTGTAGGAAGTGAACATCTATCTTCCCATATATCATTAACTAAATCATATTTATATTCTATATTTATACCTTTAAATGCTAATTTATTTGCAAAGCTTTGTCCTTCTTTTACAGACATTACTCTTCCATCAAATCCAATAGTAGAGTTTTTAGGTAATTTTTCTAATAAATACTCTTCTATAGTAGGTACACCCTCTTCTCCCATTTTAAATAGCTTTATACCACTATCTTTTAACTCATGCTCTGCTTGTATAAAATACCTTCCATCAGTCCAAAGACCAGCTTCATCCATAGATATTATTAAAGTACCTGCAGAACCTGTAAACCCTGACATAAATTCTCTAGACTTAAAATAATCCCCTACATATTCACTTTGATGATAATCTGATGATGGAACTATATATGCATATATATTTTTTTCTTTCATTAAATCTCTTATTTTCTCTATTCTTTGCTTTATCATAATATATGTACTCCTTTTCATAGTATTTTTATTTTATCAGGTCTATTGTTTAATGTTATATGTAAATTTAAAAATCTAAATTTATATATCTTTATACCTATATAAATTTCTTTTTTATCTATAAATTGTACTTCATTTACTTATATTCACAGTATTCGGTTGAATCATTTTTCTATTAT
Source organism: uncultured Romboutsia sp. (assembly GCA_937880075.1). Taxonomy (GTDB): domain Bacteria; phylum Bacillota; class Clostridia; order Peptostreptococcales; family Peptostreptococcaceae; genus Romboutsia. The sequence goes on from CALFLM010000039.1 coordinate 5,288, forward strand.
TATATTTTAAATCTATCTCCTTATAATTATATTAACACTTTGTCTTATTCCTTTCCTTAAAATCTGAAAATATATTTTTTATATTCATTATAAAATTTTATTAATTCATAATATTAATATTCAAGTGATACTACTATATTATTTTCTATAATTATATAATCTATTAACATATCTCCTTAAAATATATAAACAAAAAAAGAATAAGGCATTAAACCTCATTCTTTCATTATCTATATAAATGGATTATAAAATCTTGATCCATTTACCTTTACCATTATTATAGATATAGCTACTATTATTATTAATATAGCTATTGATACATAATCTCTTTTTCCAAATTTTCTACTATTGTACCAAGTTCGCTTTTTATTATTTCCAAAAGCTCTAAGCTCCATTGCTAAGCTAATTTTATCTATTCTTTCTAAACTAGAAAATATTAACGGCATAAGTATTGCTGCAGAATTTTTTATTCTCTTTGATAAATTTTCTTTACTTGATAAGTCTATACCTCTTGCTTGTTGAGCAAATGATATATCTTTATAATCTCTTTGAACATCTGGTATATATCTAAGTGCAATTGATACTGTATATGCTACTTTATAACTTACACCTATCTTATTTAAAGATGCTGCAAACTCACTAGGGTCTGTTGTAAGTATAAATAAAAGTGCCATCGGTATTGTTGCAAAATATTTTAATATTACATTTAATTCATAAAATAATTGTTCTTTTGTCACTGTATAAGGACCTATTAAGTGGAGTAGGTCTGTTCTACTTCCATATATCTCTACTCCTTGATATGGCGAGAAAACAAATATCAATAATGCATTTAATAATAAGAAAAATAATATAAAATAAAGTATAAAAGATACATCTTCAAACTTTATTTTAGATATTTTAAAGACTATTATTCCTGCTATAAATAGCCCTATTAAAACTCTTGTATCATATGTTATCATAGCTGCTATTGTCCAAAGTAAAAAACATATTAACTTTGTAGCACCTGTTAACTTATGAATAGGTGAGTCTTTTTTTATATATGACAACATTTCTGTATTCATATTTATCTCACTCTCCTATCATAATCTATAAATTTATTTATAAACTTAGTTGTATCTTCTATATCACATTTTAAAGCTAATTGATGTAGAGAAGTTTCTTTTAAATTAGCTTTTTCTATAATTTCTTTATTCGTTAGTATATACGCCGGAATATTATCAGCTATCTTTTCTCCCTCAGATAAAACTATTACCTTATTTGTATATTCTAGCATTAAATGCATATCATGAGTAACCATTAGTATAGTCACACCTTTTTTGTTTAAGTCTACTAAAAACTCCATTATTTCAGTATAATGCTTAAAATCTTGTCCTGCTGTAGGCTCATCAAGTATTATCATATCTGGATTTAAAACTAATATAGAAGCTATAGTTACTCTTTTCTTTTGACCAAAGCTAAGTGCTGATATGGGCCAATTTCTATATCCATATAATCCACATATTTTTAATGTTTCGTATACTCTTTCTTTTATTTGAGAATCAGATAGCCCTCTTATTTTAAGTCCAAATGCAACTTCATCATATACCATAGTTTTAGATATCATTTGATTAGGATTTTGCATAATAAATCCAATTTTTTGTGAACGTTCTTTTATAGTATCATCTACTATATCTTTTCCATCAAATAATATTTTTCCACTAGTGGGTTTATAAAATCCACAAATTAACTTAGATATAGTAGATTTTCCCGCACCATTTCTTCCTACTATAGCTGCCATATCTCCTTTATTTATTTTGAAGGATACATTTTTTAATATTTGTTTTTCGTTACTATACGAGAAGTTAATATTCTCTAACTCTAATATTGGATTTTGATTTTTATCACTTTCATAAACTTCTATATTTTCATACCAGTCTTTTAATTTTTCTTTATATTCTCCAAGTTCTATAGTATCTATATTCTTTAAATTTAAAGTATTATTTATTTCACAATTAGCATACCTTAAAGCTGTTAAATATAATGGTTCTCTAATACCTACTTTTCTTAAAATATCCTTACGTATTATTTCATCTATAGTAGTATCAGCTACTATCTCGCCTTTATCCATCACTATTACCCTGTCTACATCACAATGTAATACGTCTTCTAATCTATGCTCTACAATAATTGCAGTTTTATTATTTTGCTTTTGCATCTTATCTATTAATTCTATAGCACTTTCACCAGTAGCTGGATCTAAACTAGCTAAAGGTTCGTCAAATAAAAGTATCTTTACTTCGTCTACAGTAACACCTGCTAAAGTTACTCTTTGTTTTTGGCCACCAGATAATTTATATGGCGATGTATAAAGCTCATTTTTTATATTCACCAATTTTGCTGATTTATCTACTTTATCTATCATTTCATCTTGACTTACACAGTAATTTTCTAATTTAAATGCGATATCTTCCCCAACTGTAAGACCTATAAACTGACTATCTGGGTCTTGAAGTACTGTTCCAACTACTTTAGATAACTCAAATATATTCATTTTTGTAGCATCTTTACCGTTTATATTTAACTGTCCTGTTATCTTTCCATCATAAAAAAAAGGTATAAGTCCATTTATACAATGAGATAAAGTACTTTTACCTGACCCTGATGGACCCACTATAAGTACTTTTTCACCTTCATATATACTTAAGTTTATATTCTTTACTGTAGGCTCAGCTTGTACTCTATATTGAAAGCTAAAATCTTTAAATTCTATAATCTTTTTTTTCATGATTTCTCCTTTCTATTCTTCTACTCTTAAGCTACCTGTTTTTATCTTAGTTTTAGAGTAAGTTGATAATAATAAAGTACCTAATATTCCGATTGTAATCATATTAGAAATACCGCCTATAGCACCTTGAAGATAAACCTTATTAGCAGGCTCCATATATATTACTATATCTAAAGTAGGTGCTACGATAAACCAAGTAACTACATTTGCTATAATTTGAGTGATATTAAATAAAATTGCCTGTTTAATTCCGAAATCTCCATCATTTACTCTTACTTTTTTCCATACTAATCCAATAATAAGACCTACTATTGCTGAAGATATTACCCAACTGAACCATGGCATCCCATAAAATACTAAATCCTTAAATCCATGCCCTATAACTCCTATCAAAAATCCTGCTACAGGACCATATAATATTGCCATTAATGCTAAATACGCATATGCCGTTTCTATATTAGTATTAGGTATCCCACTCGGTATAGATCCAAATCTTCCTAGTATCATGAATACAGCTGCTCCAATTCCGATTGCAACTATAGTTCTTATTGAAAATTTGTTTTTATTTTTCATTCTTATACCTCTCTATTTTAGATGTATATATCTACATTTTTTAAATTTATATAAATTTTAGTATACTGTGAAACTCGAAAATTGTCAATAAAAGCAAGTTATATAATAAAAGGGGCTGTCGCACTAAAAAATAGGGCGACACCCTTTCTTCATAAAAAAATAAATCCCAAGTTCAAAAGAGCTTGTGATTTTTAAGCAGAGGTAATCAAAACGTTCTTTCAGAATATATACTTGTGGCGTTAGCCCATAATATTTCTAAATTACACAATAAGATAATGAATAATAAACGTGTCATGTACATTCATCCTCTTAAGAAGGTTTCTTAATCTTTATTGTATAAATTATTCCATTTATAAAAAGGTATTTTTATACCTTTATTTATTATGCACATTTTTAAGTTAAAATCTTGGGTGGATACAAATTTATAGAAAATATATAAAAAAGAACTGCCACATGGCAATTCAAAACCTTTAATGCGGCAGCCCCTTTTATTATTTATATTATCTTCTTTTTCTTTTCGGTTTACTCGTATTTTTAAAGTTTCTTTCATTAGTGTTTCTACCTTTTGAAGAACCAGCATTTGAATTGTTTCTTTGTCTAGGGTTTTTATTATCAGTATTTTTATTTCTTTTTTTATTAGACTTAGCTCTATTTAAATAACCTCTTGCTTCTCTTGGTTTTATTAAACATCTTGGAGCCATACCAATTAAATCTTCTCTACCTGCTTCAACTAATGCTTGATAAACTAATTCATAGTTTCTTGGAGCACTGTATTGTAATAATGCTCTTTGCATTGCTTTTTCATGTTTTGATTTTGGTACATATACAGGCTTCATAGTTAATGGGTCAAGTTCTGTATAAAACATTGTAGTAGATAATGTTCCTGGTGTTGGATAGAAATCTTGAACTTGTTCTGGTTGATATTTTATGTCTCTTAAATATTCAGCAAGCTCTATTGCACTGTTAAGTGTAGAACCTGGATGAGAAGACATTAAGTAAGGTATAATATATTGCTTTTTACCTACTTTTTCAGTTATATCAAAGAACTTTTGTCTGAATCTATCATATGTGTTCCCTGCTGGTTTTTGCATATATTGTAAAACTTCTTCTGAAATATGTTCTGGCGCAACCTTTAGCTGACCACTAACATGATGTTCTATTAATTCTCTCATGAATTTGTTGTCTTTATCTGCCATCACATAATCATATCTTATTCCAGAGCGAACAAATACCTTCTTGACTTTAGGTAAACTTCTTACCTTTCTAAGAAGTTGTACAAAGTCAGTATGGTCAACTTTTAAGTTTTTACATGGTTCCGGATGAAGACATTGTCTATGTTTACATGCACCTTTAGTTATTTGTTTTTTACATGCTTCATGTCTAAAGTTTGCAGTTGGTCCTCCAACGTCATGTATATATCCTTTAAAGTCTGGAAGTTCTGTTATATATTTAGCTTCTTCTAGTATAGATTCATGGCTTCTACTTTGTACTGCTCTTCCTTGATGGAATGTAATTGCACAGAATGAGCAACTACCAAAGCATCCTCTCGAACTTACTATACCAAATTTAACTTCTTCTATAGCAGGTATTCCTCCCATAACTTTATATATAGGATGGTAATCCTTAGCATATGGTAATGCATAAACTGCATCTAGCTCTTCTCTATTTAATGGTGCCTCTGGTTTATTTTGAACCAAATACTTATCACCATGTTTTTGTATTATTACTTTCCCTCTAAACGGATCTTGTTCATCATATTGAATTTTGAAAGCTTTTGCATAAGCTTCTTTACTTTCACATATTTCTTTATATGACGGTGTTTCTACATAATCGTCATATATTTCTTCTTTAGTATCCGCAATGTAGCAAGTCCCATTTATATGCCTTATATATTTAGGATCAAATCCATCATTTAATGCATTTGCAACTTCTACTATTTGTTTTTCACTCATTCCATAAACTAGTAAATCTGCTCCACTATCTATTAATATAGATTTTCTAACTCTATCACTCCAATAATCATAGTGAGCAAACCTTCTTAAACTGGCTTCTATACCACCTATTACTATGTTTGCATCCTTATATGCTTCTCTGATTTTATTACAATAAACTATAATAGCTCTATCCGGTCTACATCCCATTTTTCCACCTGGAGAATACATATCTTTATCTCGATGTTTCTTACTTACTGAATAGTGATTTACCATAGAATCCATATTTCCTGAGTTTACTAAGAATCCAAGTCTTGGTCTTCCTAATTTCATAAAATCGTCTGTAGTTTTCCAGTCAGGTTGCGCTATTATACCTACTTTATACCCAGCATTTTCTAATACTCTAGATATTATTGCAGTACCAAAACTGTGATGGTCAACATATGCATCTCCTGTAACTAGTACAAAATCAAGTTGATCCCATCCTCTATCTATCATATCTTGCTTACATATTGGTAAAAATTTATTTTCCATTATATCACCTGCTTATTTTATACTTTTATTGTATATATCCATTATTTAGTCTTATAAACTATAATTATATCATTAAAAGTCAATTCTTGAATATAACAAAATTTGCTTATTATAAAATCCTTCAAATGGTATAATATAAATTATTTTACTAGTATCCATAAAAAATCTCCACTATTACATTATACTACCTTTTAATCACTGTAATAATGGAGACTTTTTCATGTAAAAATAAAAATTATTTTACATTATTATATTTTTTATTTTATATTTAAAAATTCTAATATTTTATCCTCATAATAATTTATAACTAATTCTTTAGGAAAATCATTATCTTCTATTATTTTTTCTGCATATTCAAAGTTACCTACATCATAACATATATGAGCATCACTACCCATTATCACATTAACACCATACTCTTTACAATACTTAAGTAATTCTTTAACATTATCCCAAGCACCTTTTCTAAAAGTATTTGGCTTTAAAGATGAGTTATTAACTTCAAAAACAATGTTTTTTTCTTTTGCTGCTTTTACTACCTTTTCATAGTCTACTATATATCTACTATCATCTAAATGCGCTACTATTTTAACTTTTTCATGATCCATAGCCTTTATTACTGCATTTGTATTTTCTTCCTTAGTTCCGTATTCAACACAAGGTGGATGTAAACTAACTAACATATAGTTCATATGAACTACCATATCAGGAGTTACATCTATATTACCATCATAGTCTAATATATTCGCTTCAATTCCTTGAATTATTTTTACTCCATCAATTTCCTTAGGTATAACATGAACATTTTGGAAATAATAAGCATGAGGAGATGCTGGCATACTTGGTGCATGTTCAGATAAACCTATATATTTAAGTCCTGCTAATCTTGCAGCTTCTACATTTTCTTTAATAGTGCTATATGCATGTCCACTTACAAGTGTATGTGTGTGTAAATCAATTAAAGCTTTCATATAACTGTCCTTTCTCTACAAATTAAGTACAAGATAAATATGCCTTGTACTTATTTATATTATTTTTGTAAATTTTTAAACTTATCTTTAAATAATTCTCCTAAGCTACCTAAAGAATCCTCTGTTTTTAAGTATTCAGAATAATCTTCTTCTGGCTCTCTATTTGCTTCTTTTATAGATAAAACCATTCTTCTGTTCTTAGGTTTAAACTCTATTACCATAGCATTAACTGTATCACCTATATTAACTACACTGCTAACCTTTACAACTCTTTCTTCGCTTAATTCAGATATAGGTAAAAATGCATCTACACCTTCTCTTATTTTAACTATTGCACCTTTTTCTATTATTCTAACAACTTCTCCACTTACTATATCATCTAATTGAACTTCTTGCTTTATTAATTCCCATGGATCATTGTTTATATCTTTTAACGCTAATGCAAACTTATTGTTTTCTTTATCTATATCAAGTATATAAACTTGTACCTCTTGTCCTTCTGATAACATATCTTCTACAGCTTCTACTCTTTCCCAAGATAAGTTATTTAAGTGAAGTAAACCTTCTATACCTCCTATATCAACAAAAGCTCCGTAAAGCATTAATTTAGTAACTTTACCTTCTCTTTTTTGACCAACTTCTAAAGAGTTAAATAATTCTTCTTTTTCTGCCTTTACTTTTGCTATATGAGCTTCTTTCTCAGCTTTTATCCTAGCTCTTTCAGACTCTTTTTCTGCTTTTATTCTAGCTCTTCTTTCTTCTCTTTCTTTATCTAAACGTTCTTGTAATACTTCTCTGTGTGTTGCAACTATTCTATTTTTCTTAGCATCTAATTCTTTTATGTATACTTCTAAATTTTTACCTACATAATCATTTGTTTTTTCAACAAATTTAGTATCTAATTGAGATATAGGTATGAATAAAGTTTGAGTATTATACTTAGCAAAAACTCCTCTTTCTATAGCTTTTTCAACTTGAACAGTTAATATTCTATGTTCATTGAAAGCTTTTTCTAAATCTGAATAATCTGCTTTTTCATCTAACTGTAATTTGGATAAATTTATTATGCCATCTTTTTGATAAACTCTAGTTATAACAGCAGTTATTTCGTCTCCTACTTTGTATATATCGCTAGTATACTTTCCTTTAGGTAAATTTAATTCATCATTTTTTATAACTCCATCAAACCCGTAGTTTAATTCTATAACAACTTCATCATTAGTTATTTTAGATATTTTTCCTGTTATAGTTTGACCAGCTTTAACTTGATTAAATTCTTGTTCTTGCTGTTCTAATAATTCTTGCATAGTTAAATTATTTGTCATAACCTATTAGTCCTTTCTTATTAATTCTTTTATGAATATTATACCATTATTATTTTATATTTTTTAACCTTTGTCAAAATATTTTCAATTATAATACCACTTTAACTTTATCTTTAATTTCTATAGTATCACTGGTTACATTACAATCATAAGCTAATATGTTTACTCCATTTTTTTTAGCATTTCTAAGTGCATCTCCTAGCTCTTTGTGCATTTTATCATTCGGTGTAAAATATTTAACATCACTCATTTGAATTACAAAAATGATGTATGATAGGTATCCATCTTTTGAAGCTTTAATTAGCTCATTAATATGCTTTACGCCTCTTTCAGTTTTTGCATCAGGAAACATTACTATATCATTTTCTTCTAGGGTAACACCCTTTACTTCTATAAAAACTTTCTTATTCTCAGTTTCTAGATATATATCAAATCTAGAATTTTCATATGTTTTTTCTGGTTTTATATATATAATTTCCTCATTAAGTTTTGGCAATACTATTTTATTACTTTTTAACCCTTCATATACAACTTTATTTGGTATTTGCGAATCCATATTTATCAATCTATCATTCTTTTGAACGGATATTAAAGAGTACTTTGTCTTTCTATTTGGATTATCACTTTCTTCTAGATACACTATGCTATTAGGTATTAATAACTCTTTACATTTTCCAGTATTTTTAACGTGTACTTTTTCTATATTATTATCTATTTCACAATAAGATATAAATCTATTTGGTCTTTCTAAAAATTTTCCTTTAACAATGTTTTTGTATTTCATTTCATTCTCCTTATAAAAAAAGCTTTAATCATAAGATTAAAGCTACTTTACTGGAGGCGACATCCAGATTCGAACTGGAGATCAAGGAGTTGCAGTCCACTGCCTTACCACTTGGCTATGTCGCCATATCATTTATACTACATATTGTATATTCAGTACCATATTTTTGCAACAACTTTTTTACTAAAATTTCTTTATATAAT
>CALFLM010000040.1 GCA_937880075.1 uncultured Romboutsia sp.
CATTAATAAGGGTTTGTAATAAACTTTTCATATATATATATTGTTTTTTTTTTTACATATTAAAGATCTACATACTAGATCCATCTGTTCTCATAATCCCAGAATTAGATAGAGAATTATCTGCTTGATTAACAGCTACTTGTGATGGTTTGTCAGTTCTTTGGGGTGTATTGATACCTTGACCATTATCATCTTTATTCTTTTGTTCTTCATCCCGATCTTGTTTATCATTATCATTATTTTCATTACCTTGGTCATCAGAACCATTAGGATCAGATTTCAAATCATCTGCAGTACTTGGATCTTCAGCTATAGTAAAGCAACAAGCATCACCGGTTCTTCTTACACCAATGAATCCAAGCATATCATCAATAACTCCTTTCAATTCTTGATCCATTCCATTTGGGTTATCAGCATCATTTACCCAGATACCATTATCACCTAACCCATAAATATTTACTAGAGTTTTTGTAACGGTAGCTGTCTTACCAAATGGTTTTCTTACGTCATGTTTATAACGTAAAGCAACTGATTCATTACCATCTTCATCTCTAACTGCAGTTATATAATAATTATCTGGCATTCTCATATTCTGTTTAAGAATTTCAGCAAATGCCTTTGCAGCTTTTACTTTATCATTACTTGCTAACAACTGTCTTATATCTTTCTTAGTTGTATCTTCAATTTCTTGATCTGGTTGCCATGCATCTTCCTTTATCTCACCAAACTGATTATATTCTACATCACCAAGATGCAGTTGTTTTTGTTCATGACAAGCAATCTTTGGTAATGATTCACATGATCCGTTATCACATGCCCCATTATATCCATAAGATTGTTGAATGTCTGAAGGGCAAAAATATAAGAAATATTCTTCACCAACAGGAACAATCTTTATACATGACAAACCTTGCATTGATACATAACTAAAAAGAGAAGTTCTGTCATTCCAAACATTTGTATATATAGCATTTCTAACATCTTCTTCTGAATGCCATAATGACGATGTACATTTCAAAGAGAAATTATCTTCTGCCTTTGTAACAACCATAGAAAGTTGAGATGAAAAGAAATTTCTTACATTTGTTACTATATTATCCACAGGAGTCAAATGATTAGTTACACCAACCTTATTTCCTAATGGTTGGTTATCAAATGACTCCTTTATCATTGACAATGTCTTCATTTATTGAATTTCGTTGAAATTTATAATTAAAAATATATTCTACTATTTTTTGGTGGATTTACTTTATAATATAAGTCCATGCTGGTAAGTTGCTTTCCAATTGTTGTTTCTTTATCTGGATACCCCCGATAAAGTTTGTTTTGTTTATATTCTTCTAATGAATTGCAACCAGCATAATTATGTAAGCAACATACTTCTTCTGGAATTTCTTTAGAATCTATATAATATAAAGGAGTTTCTCTAGTAAAGTTTCTGATAGGTAATCCACACTTTAATATTGATTTTAAAGCATTATTCTGATAAGAAGATCTGTTACCATCATTGTATACTATGATGCTCTTTACCTTCAATATTTTGGAATCAATATTGTCTTGTATGATTTTTCTCAATGAATTGCAATGAATTTCTTCATCTCCATCTATGAATATGCAATGAGTAAAGTCATTCAGATAATTATTATAAACATCGCTATATGCTTCAGACAATATTTCATGTTCTCCTCTATATTTAGAAATCAATTCTACATTAGAAAAATCAAGAATATCTTTAGGATCCTCACCAGATATGTCATTGTTGTCAATAACAAAAACTTTAGAAACACCAGAAGATATTATCTTGGAAATTTGTTCATTCAAATGATAGTTTTCATTCTTAACTATCATTATAGCAGCTATCTTTATCTTATTTACATGAGGTAAATTTGATTGATATCCTATTCTTTCTGATAGATATTCATTCTCATTCTTTATCTCACATTCTGATATGATATCTATATCTTTGAAATCATCAAGAATATTTTGCCAAAATCTTATATTCTTATCAAAAGCATGAATAAACAGTGGCAACTTATGCTTTGTCATTTCATAAACAATATCTGTATTCATATCATAAGAAAATGAAGTAGCAACATCAAAATTTGGTTTTCTAAAATCCCAAAGCATTGGTACCAACTGAGCAAAGTACAAATCTTCATATATAGAATACATATTGCTATTCATTCTGTTATGCTTATCAATATCTTCTTTATTCTCTCTAATGAATTCTCCAGTTGGATCAGTTACTTCTATCATAGTAGAAATCTTTCTTAAGCTAACTCCCCCGTTACCAACAGCAGGAACATTGAACCATCTTGCATTCTGTGCTATGATAGGTGCACCAATATAGTCATAATTCATATCAATATATTCTTTAAGACTTCCTCCAATACAATATCCATCAGTTTGATATATCAATGCATATTCATGCTCTTTGAAAGTATTCCAAAATTCATAACTTTCAAGAAGATTAGAATAAGATAAAGTTGATAAGAAATAATCATAAGGAAATGCCCGTAATATTACATCATGGTCAACATATCTTTTCCATTCTGCTGTACCTAAATTTTCTGGATATATGAAATAGACTTCATAATCAGAAAAATCCTTCAAGTTTTTTGATAATGAATTGAGGCTTAGCTTATCTAACAAATTAGGCTTTTCTTTATATATAGGTATAATGATACAATTCTTTTTCATTTTTAAATATTGTTAATTTTATGGTTTGAAGTGTCTCCAATAAGTCATTATGTTTGTCAATACATCTTTTGCAAAATGACCTTCTGTATATATAGCTGTTGGTAATAATCTAGTTGGTATGACATGTGTTTGACTTCTCAGCATAGGTATATACATCCTCACAGCGAATCCTATTTTGTATTTTTTACATAATCTCTTAAGTACTGGCCAATTGATGTATTTATTTACTTTATGTACAGGTTCATTGAATTGTAATTGATAATACTGTTTAAATACTTCATATATTGAATTCATTACACGTGTTCTTGCAAATGGTGGAAAGTAATGAATGTTTACACCAATCTCTCGAATATTGTTCTTTTTGTCTCTTGTCAATCCAAAAAATACCGTCATAGGGGTTTTGTCGTAATACTCCAAATCTTCTGCAGTCTTAGGTGTGGCATAATTAAATACTACTATTTGACCAGGAAGAATATATTTAGTAGTAGCCTTAGTATTTATGAGAATTTCTCTATAAGCAAGACGAGAACGTAAATTGATAGGTCTTCGTTTCAATGGGTGTTCATTAACAGCATCATCTAACCGGAAATTTTTAATTTCTTCTGGTTGGTAAATGTAAGTATCTATTTGTTGCAATCGTTGATTCTGTGTAGGCATTTAAATTATAAAATAAATTTACTGGAAGAAACGTTCCGTTACCAATATGAATTTCATATTATGTTCTTTAGCAAAGTTCATACAAGCTTTCCATTTGTCACAATTCTTTATCCATTGTTCTTTCAACCAAACAGAATCTTGTGGTCTAGGTTTCTTAGTTTGTGCATAAGGTTTCACTTCTACTATTGTCTGGTGTCCATCAGCATTCTCTATAATAAAATCTGGATAATAGTTTGCCATACCTTTCTTCAATCTGCTATAATATGGTATAGCCAAAGATTCAGATACCCATCCAGTAATGTTAGATTGATTTTCTACATATTGAATGAACTTCATTTCCAACGAACTTCTTGCAATTACTGGTTCTTTTTCTTTGCATTTTTTGAATTTCTTAGGATCCACCATTGTTTGGTGGTAGTAACTGTTCTTTCTTGGTTTTACATTTTTTATGAAGTTATCTGACTTTGCCATATATTAATATAGTAACTTTATTATTAAAAATTCACAATTTAACTTTAGTTCTTGAACAGAACTGAAAGGGATGTTCATTATTTGAACTTTATTTGAACTTTATTTGAAATTTTTTAGTTTGTTTCTATATTATACATGTCAAATAAATAAATAACATTTAAAATTATTATGATTATGAATACAACAAATATTTCTTTCAGTGAGTTGATTAAAGCAGTTTCTAATGGTAAGTCTTATCTCAAGAAACATTTTGACATTGATAATGTATTATACAATACTACAATCAATGTAAATGAGTTTAAGCTTGATACTTATCAAAATGAAGTTGCAGTATTCAAACATATTCCTACTGGTGCTTCAGTTCGTGTTAAGGTTCTTCATCCGTTTATTGATGACAAAGTAGAAAAAGTGGAAATCAGGCCACAAGGAAAGAAGAAATATGTATATGTAGCAGATTATATCATGTTTGAAGATCGCCCTACAGAATATACAATGTTTGAAGTTCTCTTTACAAGATCTAAAAGAGTTAAATCATTCGATATTGATTTATTTTGTTCACTTTAATTTTAGTTTATTTGAAATTTTTTAGTTTGTTTCTATATTATACATGTCAATAAAATATTAATAATTTAAAATGATTATGATTATGAATTACTTTAAATACTATTAAGTATAACAAAATTTACTCTTTAAATAGAAAAGCACCATGAATTATTTGAAATAATTTATGGTGCTTTTCTATTTTTAATATGAATACCAATGTTCGGTATTCGGAAATATATCTAAAATACGTATAGCATTAATGAAAAAGAAAATCCTTTTAACATTAATGTCATTGTTTTTAGTGGTTTCTACTCCTTTTGGTGCTGAAGAGCATGCAATGGCAAAGCATGTGACTGGTACCAAAACTGAGCATGTCGAAAAAGTGGATTCAGCGCAAGCTGTTTTCATGAACAAGAAAATTGCCCTTGAAAATTGTAAAGTTGTATTGATAAGTGAAGTTGAAGAGTACATTAGAAAGAATACTACAAGAAAATTTGACAAAGACATTAGTAGCCACATTGTAAAGGAGTGCCTTGACAATGACATTGACATTTGCTTCGCATTAGCGCAAGCACAGAACGAAACTTGTTTTGGAACAACAGGTATTGGTAAATCAAGAAAAAGCATGTATGGTGTATACAAGACTTACAAACATCGAAATCATTCTACTACTGCTTATATTGATTTATTGAAAAGAAAATACCTAGGAAAGAAAAAAACAGTCCACCACTTAATGAATAATTTCGTTAACTTAAATGGTCATCGTTACTCATCCAATAAGAATTATGAAAGAGAATTGAAAAGAACTTATGAGTGTATAAAGAAAAAAACAAAAATATTCAAATTGCAAAATGAATGCAATAAACTCATGGAGTAAAAAGTTGGGACAAATGGTCCTAACTTTCGTACGCAATCACAAGAGAATATTGATAGAAGTTTTCTCAGTGGTTGCATTTTTCGTATTTATAACCTTGTCGATCAATAAATGCACTTATTACAAAAATGCAAATGATAACAATATTATAGCACTTACTGATTCTGTAAAGTATTATAAAGGTAAATATGGTAATGAAGTGGCAAAGAAGACAATGGTAGAAGCTGATTACAAGAACTTGCAAAACATCAATGATTCTCTATATAGAATGATACAAAGTATGCAAGTAAAGAAACCAGATATAGTAATAGGTGGATCAACTTCAATAGACAATGGTAAGCATGATACCATATATATACCTACTGCTACTGAAATAACTTCTAAGAATATATATAGAAAGTTTGATTTTTCTAACCAGTATAGAGAACTTATTGGTAATGTAAATTATACTAATGATACTTTAGGATTGCATATAGAGAAAGACAGAATACAGTTCAATTATGCATTAGCTGTCAAAGATAATGCTGTATATATGACTTCAGACAATCCTTATGTAAAATTCAATTCAATAACTGGACTAACAATACCTAAGCAAAAGAAAGAAAAGAAATTTGGAATAGGCCCATCCGTATTTAGTGGATATGGCAATAAAGGATTTGTTTATGGGGTTGGAATAGGATTACAATATAATTTGATTTCCTTTTAAAAATTCTTAAGATAGTTCTATATCTTAATAGAATTAAAATAGAATGAATTATTATGAATAAATTAACAGATAAAGATAAGTATACATACATCACAATCAAGTGGTCAACTTATGAAAGGATAATTAGTGAGACTGATGGTGATGAATATGATGGTGATGAGAATGACACTTATGAAGAAGATAACTACATCACTAAGTGTATTGAACATAATCATGTTGCACATTTCAATGTCAATTTGCATATAAAGAAGTTCATTGATAAAGTAGTTCCTTATTACCAGAGAGATCTAACAAAAGGAAACAGAATCTATTTTGATAGATATACATCAATTGAACTTGATGAGATATTTAGAAAACAGATAATGGTGAAGTATGGGATCCCTATGATTGAGAAATCCATCTGGTCCATGGAATTAAAGAAAGGTCAAGATAAGAGAATGGAGAAATTGGTTTTGTAAAATATTATAGAATTTTTTGAAATTTATCAAGGTTGTTCTATATTTTAAATGTTAAAATAAATAAGTTAATATTAATAAAATACGCTATTTAGATGTTTAATATATGAGTAGAAAGATAGAATTT
>CALFLM010000041.1 GCA_937880075.1 uncultured Romboutsia sp.
TATTATACACAAGTTTTCCACAGTTTTTAAAGTATCATAATCCCCTTGTAATAAATAAATCCCAAGTTCAAAAGAGCTTGTGATTTTTGTATAATATTTGTATGAAAAAAGGGCGTCACCCTATTTTTTAGTGCGACAACCCCTTTTTATTATTTTTAATGTATTTTAAGTTTTGCTATCTTTAATTTAATGTATATAAATTTTTTTAATTTTCCTTTACATATCCATTTGGATTATTACTTTGCCATCTCCATGCATCTTCACACATTTCCTTTATTCCATATTTAGCATTCCATCCAAGTTCTTCATTTGCTTTTGTAGGATCTGCATAACATTTAGCTACATCACCAGGTCTTCTATCAACTATTTTATATGGAATATTCTGTCCACTAGCTTCACTAAAAGCTTTGACCATATCAAGCACACTATATCCATTTCCAGTACCTAAGTTATATATAACTAAACCGCAATTTGTATCTAACTTTTCTAGTGCTTTTACATGACCTTGTGCTAAATCTACTACGTGTATATAATCTCTAACACCAGTTCCATCATGTGTATCATAATCATTACCAAACACACTTAATTTGTCTATTTTATCTACTGCTACTTGAGATATATAAGGCATTAGGTTATTTGGTATATCATTAGGGTCTTCTCCTATAAAGCCACTACTATGAGCACCCACTGGGTTGAAGTATCTGAGTATAGCTATATTAAAAGTCGGATCAGCTTTAGCTATATCTCTTAATATATCCTCTATCATCAGTTTTGTAGCTCCATATGGATTCGTTGTACTTAATGGAAAATCTTCTGTTATGGGGCATTTATGAGGCTCTCCATATACAGTTGCTGATGAACTAAACACAAAATTTTTGACATTATATTTTTTCATTAAATTAAGTACTGTTAATGTATTTACTAGATTATTTGTGTAATACTCTAATGGATTAGATACTGATGCTCCAACTGATTTATACGCAGCAAAATGTATAACTGATTCTATTTTATTTTCTTTAAATACAATATCTAAAGCTTTTTCATCAGTAGTATCTATTTTATAAAATTTAAAATCTTTATTAGTTATTTTTCTTATTCTGTCAAGTACTATAGGATTACTGTTAGAAAAGTTATCAACTATAATAACATTTTTCCCTTCTTCTAGTAATTCAACCACAGTATGACTTCCTATATATCCTGCTCCACCAGTTACTAAAATACCCATACTAATACACTCCATTACAAATTAAATTTATTCTTTATTACGCTTGTTATTATAATTATTTCTTCTACTTTTAAAACTATCATTAAAATTCCATATACTATAATACCTATACCTATAGAGCTAAAAAGAGTTACTACTTCTTGTGCAAATCCAAATCCTAAAATGCTACCTAATGAATTATATACAAAATTTGTTATTACTCCCATCGCTATAGCTGATACTAATGATTTAATTGTAGTTTTTAATATTTTATCTTCTCCAAAATATCCAATTTTTTTCTTTAAACTGTTAAATAATAAGAATATACAAATTATAGATGATATGCTAGTAGCAAATGCAAGACCTGCATGCCCCATAAATTTTACTAATATTAAATTAAGAAGTATATTAATTACCATAGCTATAGCTCCATTTATCATTGGTGTTTTTGTATCTTGCAATGAGTAGAATACTTTTCCCAATATATCTCTGAGACCAAATCCAACCATTCCAATAGAATAAAATATCAATGCAGTTGATGTCATACTTGTTGCTCTCCAATCAAATGCTCCCCTTTGAAATAGTATGCTTACGATTGGTTTAGCTAGAACTATAGCTCCAACTGATACAGGTATTACTAAAAGTATTACACTATTAATACTTCTAACTACTATATCTATAAACTTTTCATTTCTGTTATTAAATGATAACTTAGATAATATAGGATATATAACATCTCCTATTGAAACTATAAATAAAGACATTACAAATCCATTTAATTTATTAGCATAATTAAGTGCAGATATGCTACCTTCTGCTAATGTAGATGCTAATGTTCTATCTACCATAGCATTTATTTGATTGACAGCTACACCTATGAATACTGGTCCTACTAACCATATCATTTTTTTTACATATTTATCTTTTATATTCAGTATTGGTTTATATTTGTACCCTTTTTTATATGCAAATGGTAATTGAAATAACAATTGACTAAACATAGATATAAGTGTACCTATAGGTAATATGTATATATTAATCTTAGTACTCAATATGATTGAAAATATTATAATAATATTAAATGGTAGACCTATCAACCCTGGTATTATGAAACTGTCTTTAGTTTGTAAAAAAGATGTAATTACATTGCTTAATATAACAACTAACCCACCAAATATCATTATTCTTGTAAATTCAACTGCATATCTTAGTTTGTCTCCATCAAATCCCATAGCAAATATATTTACTACAGGTTTTGCAAATATAAATACTAATATAGATAATATTAATCCTAATAATAGTACTACATTTAATATATTGTTTGTAAATTGTATAGATTTTTTATCTCCGCCTGAATTTCTATTTTCATAGTATAATGGTATAAAGGTAGTCGCAATAGCTGTTCCTATTGAGGAAAATAATATAGTTGGTATATTCATAGACGTTATATATATATCACTATATGATGTTGCTCCATATATTGCTCCTAATACTAACTCTCTACCAAATCCTAAAAACTTAGATAATATAGTAACTACCATAAGCCCTATAGTTGCTTTAGTTTTTTTGCTCATTTTATTCTCCTTAATAATATTATATCCTTTGGTAAAAATTTATCTAAATATTTATATGTTATAGTTTCTCTTGGCAAAATATGAGTTAATCTTTTTGTTATATGTTTAATTAAAAAATCAACTTTTTTATTATTTGTAGGTTCTATTGATGTTCCCCATAAAATTACTGGTTTATTAACTTTCGTATTCATATAGATTTGATTTAAGTGCATAATATTGCTTCCCAAATTTTCGCCACCAAGATACCCACCTCCTACAGCTACAATTAAGTCACTATTCTCTAATATCTGCATAGTTTTATTATTATTTAAAAATTTTGTTTTATTTATATTTACCTGTATTAAATCCTTAATAATATTTATTGCTAGAGCTTTTTTTGACATTTCATATTTATGAGTATCTTGATTATATGGATTTACCATATTACTATATACTCCTTTTACATTTTTATCTTTTAAAAATCGTTTACTATCTTCATTTGGCATGTATGATAATATATTTATTTCTATATCTGTACCAAATATATTTTTTAACGTTTCTATAGTTCCTTGTACTATTCCTGCATCACCTTTATTGTACCAAGTAAAATAATTTGTTATAGTTATCTTCATTTTTTTCACCTTCTTAATGATTATATTAATGTAAATATTGCACCTACTAAAGGAATTGTAATTTGAGGTATAACAATCCAATCTCCAGTATACATTGCAATAAAAAATATAATTAATGGAATTATATATCCATTAGCTCTATCTTTAGTAATATTTATTATATTTAAAAACATTCTCATGATTATAGATGCTATTATTGCCATACCTATAACTCCTACTTGATATATAAGTAGAAGATATGAATTCTCAAAAATAAAATCTCTACTTGCACTTATTCCATGCCCAAATAATATTCTTATTATCCCATTATTAAGTATAATTTCTTTTACTAATTCATTCTTTTCTGCTCTTCCATTTAGATTAATTAAAGTATCTATTCTTAATACATTTTCTAATATATATTGCAGATTAAAAATTATAAGTAATATTACTATAAAAGCTAACCCTATTTTTATAAAAGTATTTATTGATAGTTCTATCTTTTTACTATTATAATATTTTATAAATTTTACTATCGAGGTTAATATTAAGTAAATTATATATAATAGTAAACCTTGTCTAGAATTTGTCAGTATTATATTTAGTAATATTAATAATTTAGACACACATGTAATTTTTTTAGAAATTATTTTTTCTAAATTTAATTTATTTAAAATAGTATATGCTATTATTAAATATACTGAGTATACATTTGGATCATTCATTAACGACATGACTCTATTATACATAGAAAATGATTCAAAATTTGATTTTATTCTTAAATTAGAATACACTTCCTTAGAGTGCATATTAACAATCACATCAGGAACAATAAATTGAATTACTCCTAAAATTGATAATATTATCGTTATATAAAATAAATATTTAATTATAATAAAAACTTCTTTTTTACCTTGATGTACATATACTATACTAATCCCCATAATGGCGATTATAAATTCTATATATATTCTTAACCCAGCTAACCCCTCACCAATTCCTTTATTGCATATTAATGCATATATAAGTAGTATGGTACCTATAATATTCATAAGTATAAATTGTTTAAATAATAATTTATTTCTATATTTAACAACTATTATTAAGCTACATATATATATATTTACTATCAACAATAATTCAGCTATGTTTCCCATAGTAGAAGAATATTCTTTAATCCAAGGAAATATAGGCAATAAAAAAAATAATATTTTAAGAGTTAAACTTATAAATCCGATCACATTTACTTCTCCTTAATTAAGCTTTTTTATACACTTCATAGTACTCTTTACACATTCTTTCTAATGTAAATTTTGTTTTGTACGTTTCATATGATTTTTTCGATATTTCAGATACATTATATTTCCCATAAAATAAATCCTTTATAAAGTTACTCCAGCTATTATTTGAACGATCTATAATCCACCCATTCTTTCCATTCTCTATTATTTCAGATATGCATCCTACATCATGAATAGCAACAGGAGTACCTGTAGACATCGATTCTAGTAATACTAGAGGAAGACCTTCATTTCTTGATGGCATGACTAATATATCGAATTTATTTATTATATCTATAACATTTTTTCTAAAACCTAAAAATTTAATTACATCATTCATATTATATTTATTAACTTTTTTTATTAATTCAGCTTTATCCTCTCCATCACCTAATACAGTTAACTCTAAATTGTCTAATATACGTTTATCTAAACTAGATATATCATCTATAAGTATATCCAGACCTTTTTGATGATTAAGTCTACCTATAAAACCCAACTTCAATTTACTTTTATTAATTTCATAGTAATTCTTATCTATATCTGTTATATTATTTTCTATTCCGTTATAAATAACATCACATTTTAAATCATTTATACCTTGATTAAGTAAATAATTATTTTTTAAGGTATTTGATGTACATATCCATTTATCAACTTTTTTCTTTATAATATACTTCTCTATAAATATTTTAGGAATTCTATTATACTCTTCCATATGTTGCGTTCTTATATGATATTTATCTGACTTTAATATACAAGTTAATACACATTCTTTCCTAGCATGTGTATGTATAATATCTGGGTCAATCTGTTCTATTATACTTCTATAAGATTTTATCCTTTTGATAATACTTGAATTATCTATAGGTAATATGTTTTTTAAATCCTTCATCTCATAGGATTCCTTAAATATATCTATGTAATCTTTTGACATAGCAATATATGATTCTACATTATCACAATTTGATATATAATTATGCAAATCTGAAGCTATTTTTTCTACTCCTCCCATTCCAATCGGCTCTAAAATTTGAAGTATCTTCATGATCATATTTACCCTTTCTTTATGCTACTTTATAATTAAAATTAATATATTATTATAATTTTATATTTTTATAAATATTTTCTAATCTCTTGCTCATAATACTCCACTTATACTCACTATCATAAATAAATCGTGAATTATTCGACATACATTTGTATTTATTTTCATCTTCAAAAATTGATATAAAACATTCTTCTAATGACTCCTTATTAAAATCACACGTTAATCCTATATTCTTTTCTATCACTAATTTATCAATACCTGTTCCATTGCATACTATTATAGGCTTTTTACACATCATAGCTTCATATAATTTATTCGGCGATGAGTATTTATGATTAGGTACACTTGGATCATAACAAGCAAATACTACATCTGAATTTATAGTATTTTTTATTATATCTTTATATTGTATTTTACCTAAAAACTTGATATTATCTAATTTTTCTGCATACGTTCTACACTTCTGCTCAATAGGACCAAAACCTGCAATTATAAATTCCCACTCTGGATGTCTTGAGCAAATTTGTATAACTTCTTCTATCATTCTATTTTCTGGCAAAATACCACCATAAAATATTCTTTTGTTATTATTTTTCACCATTTTGTCTAGAGTAATATCTTGTGGCTCTTTAGGTGTATTGTGTATAAATACTATTTCTTTAGGCTTACTTCCTGAAATTTGTTCTATTCTACTTTCATTGGTCAATATAGTTACTTCTGCTTTTTTTATAGCAAAAAAATCTATTTTTTTAATTATACCTTTCAAACTATCAGGAACTGAAAAAGCATCTACATAAAAATCAAATATATCATATACATACTTTTTATTAAATAAAATTCTCATGAATAGTGCTGCTAAGACAGTATCGAAATCACATGCATGTATTAAATCATATTTTTTTCTATTCTTAATAAGCCACTTTATAAGGCATGCTTGCCATTTTATTAATGGAATTAAGTTTTTAAGTCCTGATCCAAATTCGGCATCTATATTAAATCTATAGACATCCACACTTCCATTGCTCAAACAAATTTTTCCTTTACTTAATTTTGTTTCAGCTTTATTTCTATTCCAGCCTATACCTATTGGAATATGTCCACAATCTATCGCTACCGACATTTCCTTTTCTACCCTAGGATCAGGATTCATAGAATTTGATCTCATATATACAATCTTCATAATAAAACCTCTAATCTAAATAGTAATTATTGTATTTTCTTTATTCAATTTATCATATACTTCATGTTCAACTTGACTTAATACATAATTTATTTCAAAATCTGTAATCATCTCTTTATTTTTTAATCCATATATATCTAATAGATTTTTATTACATATTAATTTAACTATTGCTTTTTTTGTATTTTCAATATCATCTACATCTACTAAAAATCCATTAATTTTATTTTTTATTAAATCTCTATTCCCTCTTATATTTGTACATATTATAGCTTTTCCTGATACCATTCCTTCCATAATATTTTTAGGCAACCCCTCTCTTTTAGACATAGATACTAGTACATCTGTTATATTTATTAAGTTAGGTATATCATTTCTAAATCCTAAAATATAAATGACATCTCGTAAATTATTATCTTCAATGTACTTATTTAATTTATCTTTATTTTCTCCATCTCCAATTACTAAACATTTAATATTATTACAATCACAATGTTTTTTTAAATATTGAACTGATTTTATTAGTTGTATCTGGTTTTTATTATCATTTAACTCCCCTATTATACTTAATACAAAATCATTTTCATCTAGTCCTAAATTTCTTTTAAATGCTATATTCTTGGTGTCAGATGTATTATATTTGTTTAAATCTATGCCAACTCCATTAATTTTAAATACGTTACCTCTTATTCTTGTTTTAAATTTATTCTTAACTAGTTGATAATCTTCTTCATTTATAGTTATAATTGCATCAGTATACCTAGCCATAATTTTTTCAATAGGATAATATATTAACCAATTTTTTTTTGGAGCACCTTTATAAAAATGTAATCCATGAGCAGTGTACACAACATTTTTTGTGTTAGTTATCTTAGCTGCCATTCTTCCTAGTATTCCTCCAACAGGAGTGTGTACATGCACTAATTCATATCTATTTTCATTCATTATATCTATAAGTTGCTTTAATGCCACAAATGTATTTTTAGAAAATGGACTTCTATCAAAATCTATATTATTCCAAATTATATTACTTATTATCTCTTCCACATTATTATATTTTTTTGTATCCATATTTGTTGCAACATGAACTTCATAGCCTTTATCTTGCCATAATTTTAAATAAGGTATATGAAAATTCATTATATGACTTTGTACCGTAGCCACAAATAAAACTTTTTTCATAATTTATCTTGCCCCTTCTCCTGTTAAGACAACTTTAATAGTCCTAAATATTATTCTTATGTCTATAAATATATTTCTACTTTTAATATAATCTATATCCCACTTAAGCTTCTCTTCTGGTGTCATTTCATATCCCCCATTAACTTGAGCCCATCCAGTAAGACCTGGCTTAACCAATAATCTATTTATAAAACCATCTATTTCATCATTAAACTGCATAGTAAACATAGGTCTCTCTGGTCTAGGTCCAACAATACTCATATCGCCTTTTAATATATTAAATAGTTGAGGTATTTCATCTATTCTAGTCTTACGTATAAACTTTCCTATCTTAAGTATTCTTGGGTCATTATTCTGTGCCCATTGTGCTCCATACTTTTCAGCATCAACTCTCATCGATCTTAATTTATAAACATTAAATAATTTCCCATATTTTCCAACTCTCTCTTGCTTATATATTATAGGTCCATTATCCTCTAACTTTATAAGAATTCCAAATACAGTAATAAGAGGTATTCCTATAACAAGTCCAATAAGTGATAAGCATATATCTAGGATTCTAGAATAAAAATTGTACATTATACTTTCTTTGCATAAAGAATAATCTAACGCTTCTATTACTTCGTTATATCTAAATTCGTTTAAAAATTTTCTTTTAGCAACTACTTTAATCCCCATTTACATACCTCCACTATATTTATTTTCTTCTTCCTCTACCTCTACTTTTAACCTCTTCTTCATAATAATAGTTATAATATCCACTAGCTCCACTAGCCTCAAACTTATTTAAAACAACACCTAAAATATTAGCTCCAACTTTTTCAAGTCTCTCCTTAGAAACCTTCGCCATCTCAATATCAGCCTCTCCAGCTCCAACAACAAAAATACAACCATCTGTATAAGTTGATATTATTCCTGCATCAGTTACTATACCTATTGGCGGTGCATCTATAAAAATATAATCGTAATAATCTCTTACACTTTCCAAAAACTCTCTTATCCTCTTAGAAGATAACATTTCAGAAGGATTTGGAGGTATAGGACCACAAGTCAACACATGTAAGTTTTTCACATCTGTACAATATACACTTTCAGTAAAACTCTTGTTACCTAAAAGTATATCTGTAAGTCCATTTATGTTACTTATATTAAACATTCTATGAACACTTGGATTTCTTAAATCACCTTCCATTATAAGTACCTTTTTATCTAAGTTCGCAAAACTAACAGCCAAATTAGCCATTACAGTACTCTTTCCCTCATTTTGCATTGAGCTTGTCACACTTATAACCTTTAATTCTTTATCTAAATTAGAAAACTCTATACTAGTTCTTATTCCTCTATACACTTCTGATATAGGAGATTTTGGCTTTGTTATACTTATTATTCTATTCATAATTTTCTCCTCCTATCTTTCTAAACCTTCATTAGGTACAACACCAAGTATTGACAACCCTAAATGTTTTTCTATGTCTTGTGGTGTTTTTAACTTGTTGTCTAAGTACTCTATTAAAAACACAATAAATAATCCTATCATCATCCCAAGAACTGCTGCTATTGCAACATTCATCATTTTATTTGGCTTTATAGGCGCTTGAGGTAATATTGCTTTATCTATTACTTGTATATCATTTGCTTTAGTTATTCTTTTCGCTTCTTTTTTAAACACCTTTGGTATTTCATTTGCTATATCTCTTGCTTTTTCTTTATTTGTATCTTGAACACTTATACTTATAATTTGTGTATCTTTTACAGGAGATACTGTTATATTCTTTACCAAATCTTCATATTCATCATTTAAATTTAGATTTTTTATTACCTCATCTAAAACTGATCTTGACTTTATTATCTCTCCATAAGTTACTGCTAACTTTTGAGTCACATTAAATTGGTCTCCTGTTATCATTTGAGTATCTTCATGTTTTTCAGTATTTACTATTAAAGTTGATTTTGCTTCATATACTGGATTTAATACAAAAAAGCTTATTGCTCCACTTACAATAACTGCTATTGCTGTTATAAGTGCTATTATCCAAAATCTTTTTTTTATTATGCCAAAATACTCCATTAAATCAATTGTTTCTTCCATTGTTTCCTCCATTTATCTACTTTTTATTACTTTTTGATTTTTATTTTTTCGACAAGTACAAAAATAATATATCACTATTCGAGCTTTTTGTATACATGTTCGATGAAATTTCCTGCATTTTTCATGGTAAACTTTTTATGGTTATATATATTATTACTATATTTTAATCATTTTAATCAACTATTTAAAAATAGTTAAATTTACCTAAATTCAATAAAAATTCGCTTCTCTTAAGCGACATGTCTGCGAAACACTTCATTTCACCAACGAAATATCCTTGCTCCCGCTACCGGTTCATCCGTTGCTTGAGCCACTGTGTGGTCAAAGCATTTCAAAATATAATTTTTTACCTTTATAAAACTATTAATATTAATTATATTAATAGATTATTCACAATTTTTTTCATGTCATAGTTTCATAATACATAAAAAATAGAAGGTACATGATTTTGTTAAAAATCATGTACTTTCTATTTCATTTAATATTTATCTATTTCTTCTAATAGTTCTTCAACTAATCTATCTCCATTTATTTTTCTAACTATCTCACCTTTTTTAAATAAAAGTCCTTCACCTTTACCACCAGCTATACCAATATCGGCTTCTCTAGCCTCACCAGGACCATTAACAGCACACCCCATAATAGCTACTGTTATATCCTTTTTAATATGGTTTATCTTTTCTTCAACTTCATTAACTACACTTATAAGGTCTATATTACATCTTCCACAAGTTGGACAAGATACTACTTTTATCTTGTCATTTAATAAACCTAAGCTTCTAAGTATTTCCTTACCAACTATTACTTCTTCACAAGGGTCTCCTGTAAGAGATATTCTTATAGTATCCCCTATCCCTTTAAGAAGTAATGCTCCAACTCCTATTGATGATTTTATAGTTCCTTTTTTTACACTTCCTGATTCTGTTATACCAATATGTAGCGGATAGTCTACTTTCTTTGATATAAGCTCATATGCCTCTAATGTTTTATATATATCAGAAGACTTTAAAGATATTACTATATTTCTAAAGTCTAAGTCTTCTAGTATTTTAACATGATTCATTGCACTTTCAACTAAAGCTTCTGGTGTTGCAGATCCATACTTTTCAAGTAATTCCTTTTCAAGTGATCCACCGTTAACACCTATTCTTATCTTTAAGTTTTTCTCCTTACACTTTTCAACAATCATTTTTACTCTATCTATGCTACCAATATTTCCTGGATTTATTCTAACTCCATCTACTCCTTGGTCTATTACTTCTAGTGCTAATCTATAATCAAAGTGTATATCCGCAATTATTGGTATATTAACTTGTGATTTTATTTTTGCTATATTTTTAGCTGCAGTCATATCAGGTATTGCAACTCTAACTATATCACAACCAGCACTTTCTAATCTTTTAATTTGTGCTATAGTTGCTTTTGCATCTCTTGTATCTGTATTAGTCATTGACTGTATGCTTATAGGGTTATCTGCTCCTATTTTTACATCACCGACACTTACTTCTCTAGATTGTCTTCTTTTATACATTTTTTCACCTTCTTCTTAAGTTATATAAAATAGCATTAATGTTTACAATATTCAAAGGATATATCTTTAATTAAGATACATCCTTTGATAATAGATATTTTATAAAAATTTACATTATTTAATTTGTTGTGTTAGTTATTTTTATAAGCATATTTAAATTACTATATAAATATTTTTAACTATCAAAATGTATCCAATTAAACTATAGTATTTTTAATAATAATATTTAACTAAAACAACAAATTATTTTAAATTATAATCTATATAATAGAGCGCAATTTAAAATAATTTTAATATATCTTTATAAGTTACAAATAACATGAACCCCATTAAGACCATTAGTCCTGCTGTGTGTATCATGACCTCTTTATTTGGATCTAATTTCTTTCCTCTTATAGCTTCTATACCTAATATTAATAATCTTCCACCATCAAGTGCTGGTATAGGAAGTAAGTTTAATATTCCTAGGTTTAAACTTATTACTGCTGCTATATATATAAGGTTAATAATACCCATTTTAGCTGCATCTGAAACTATTCCCATAACTCCAATAGGTCCTGCTACTGAGTTTTCAAATCCTCCTGGTATAGTTCCTGTAAATAGTTGAACAACAAATGTTAACATTTGCTTAATCATATCCCAAGTTGCTACAAACGATTTAGGTATTGCCTTTATTATACTTTTTTCATAAACAGGCGATATACCTATAACATATTTTCCTTCTTCATTTTTTTCTGGTGTTATAGAAAAATCTTTAGTAGTGTTATCTCTTTCTACTTTTATATTTACCGGCTTTGAAGTTTCTTTTTGTAAATTATCAACTATATCTTGCCAGTTTGAAATTTTTGCTCCATTTATTTCGATTATTTTATCGTTAGCTTCAAGTCCTGCTTCTATTGCAGGTGTATTTTCTAATACTTTTCCTAATACATTACTATTACTTGGAGTTCCCATGTATGCAAATACTGGTATAAGAAGTAATACAGTTAAAATTATATTGAAAAATGGACCTGCAAATATTATACTCGCTCTTTGAAAGAGTGTCTTTTCTCCAAAAGCACGGGGGTCTTTTGATTCTCCATCTTCACCTTCCATACTTACATACCCCCCAAAAGGTAAAAGTCTTATAGAGTATTTTGTTTCTCCTTTTTGAGTGCTATATATTTTAGGACCCATACCTATTGCAAATTCGTGGATTCTTACACCTGCTTTTTTTGCAAATAAGAAATGTCCTAGTTCGTGTATAAATACTATTATTCCAAATAGTATTATTGCTGCTATTATAGTCAAGTTGTTTCCCTCCTTTATTTATAGTCCGCTCGATAAAACTATATAAATTTCACTCCATACTAAAAAATTATCGCCAACGATATATCCTCATTTCCACTTTGAGCGACGTGTCTGCGAAACATTTCGGATATATCTGTTGCTTAAAAGTTATCGCCAACGATATACCCTCGTTTCCACTTCGGATACATCCGTTGCTTAAAATGTCGTTTCAACTTATATATTATCATCTTCGCTAAATAGTTATATGTAGTTACTATCAATTTCCTATACTAAAAAATAACTAGTATAATAGATTATTTGATTAAGCTTTTAACGTATTCTCTAGTCCATCTATCAACTTCTAGTATTTCTTCTAAAGTTGGATTTTCTATACTCTCATGTGCGTCTAGCGTTTCTTTTATGTATTTTGGTATATCGTAAAATCCTATTTTGTCTTCTAAGAATGCTTCAACTAATACTTCATTTGCGCTGTTTAGTACTGCCGAATATGTACCTCCCATTTTTAAAGCTTCATATGCAAGTTGTAAACATGGGAAGGTTTCTAAGTCTGGTTCTTCAAATGTTAATGTTGATACTTTAGTTAAGTCTAATCTTTCAAAGCTATTTTCAAGTCTTTCAGGATATGTAAGTGCATATTGTATAGGAAGTCTCATATCTGTGCATCCAAGTTGAGCTATCACTGAACTATCGTTAAATTGAACCATTGAATGTATTATACTTTGTGGGTGTACAACTACATCTATTTGGTCAACTTCTACGTCAAATAACCACTTAGCTTCTATTACTTCAAGCCCTTTGTTCATAAGTGTAGATGAATCTATACTTATTTTTCTTCCCATTGACCAGTTAGGATGTTTTAGTGCTTCATTTTTAGTTACATTTAATAATTCTTCTTTTTTCTTTCCTCTAAATGGTCCACCTGATGCAGTTAATATTACTTTTTCTATTTCTTTATAGTTTTCTCCATTTAAAGATTGGAATATTGCACTGTGCTCACTGTCTACTGGAAGTATTTTAACGCCATTTTTCTTTGCTTCACTCATTACAAGTTTTCCTGCACATACTAATGTTTCTTTGTTTGCAAGTGCTATGTCTTTTTTATGTTTTATTGCTTCTATGGTTGGAACAAGTCCTATCATTCCCACTATTGCTGTTAAAAGTACATCAATTTCAGGAAGTGATGATATAGTCTTTAGACCTTCCATCCCACCTAGTACTTTTGTATTAATATCATTTGGTATCATTGTTTTTAGTTTTTCTGAAGATTCTTCATTGTATACTGCTACGTATTTGGGTTTGAACTCTTTTATTTGTTCAAGTAATAATTCTACGCTGCTATTTGCAGATATTGCTATTACTTCAAATTTATCTTTATGTTCTCTTACAACATCTAGTGTTTGTTTTCCAATTGACCCTGTTGATCCCAGAATTGATATTCTTTTCATAATTGTTCCCTTTCTATATTATTAGTATTATACTTTATATATTATACCACTAAGTTAAACAAATTTATCCAATTTGAAATAAATTTCAAATAAAAATTCGCTTTGCTCGAGCTACGTGTCGGCGAAACACTTCATGTAGCCAATGATATATCCTCGCTCCCACTTTGAGCAACGTTTTTGCGAAGCTTTTTGGATACATCCATTGCTCAAAGTGTATGCTTTACGACGATAGGTACTTTGATATATATTATACAAGTTTTCTCTATATACTTTTTATAATATAATTTCTTTGTACGTAAAAAGCTTTAGCACACGCTAAAGCTTTATTTACTAAAAATTACAATTGCATAGTATACAAATGGTGCAACTAAAATAACACTGTCAAATCTATCTAATACTCCTCCATGACCTGGTATTAATTTTCCATAGTCTTTTATCCCTACATATCTTTTTATAGATGATGCAAATAAATCTCCAAATTGAGCTACTATGCTTCCTATACTTCCTATAATTACCATAACAGCCATATCTAAGTTAAATAAATATCCAAATATCATACAACCTACAGTACTTCCTATAATTCCACCTATACTTCCTTCTACAGTCTTTTTAGGACTTACCTTTGGTATAAGCTTGTGCTTTCCAAATAAATATCCTGTAAAATATGCAAATGTATCTGTAAGAAAGGCTACTATAAATATAGTCCATACATAAATTTCACCTTTTTCAAAGCTGTTTATAGTAAGAACTATAAAATCTATAGATATAGCTACATAGAATATGCTGAAAAATGTTATTGCAATATCAATTACATTATTTTTACATCTTAAAAGATAAGTTATAGAATACATGAATAATACAAATATGATTATGTAAGTATACTCTACACCTAAATTAAGTATATTTTTTAGACCCATGTATGCTATAAATATATATCCTATATTTTCTATAGGATGTATATCCTTTGCATTAAATGCTTTATAAAATTCTCTTAAAGCCATAGCAAGTATTACTATTTCAGCTATATATAATGGTACCCCACCAATTATAATGAATATAAATAATGGTACTAAAGCTAATGCGGCTATTACTCTTGTAAGCATATAAATTTTCTCCTTACTACTTACTTAGTCCGCCAAATCTTCTGTCTCTATTTTGATATACATATATTGCCTTTTGAAGCTCTTCTCTATTAAAGTCTGGCCAGTGTATATCAGTGAAATAAAACTCAGAATAAGCAGCTTCCCACATTAAGAAGTTGCTAAGTCTTTGTTCTCCACTAGTTCTTATTATCAAGTCAGGATCTGGTATAGACTTTGTATCTAAATAATTTTTTATAGTATTTTCATTTATTTCTTCTATGTTTATTTTACCACATTTTGCATCATTTAATATATCTATTATTGCATTTTTTATATCATATCTACTTCCATAGTTTAGAGCAAGATTTAAATTAACTCCTGTATTGTCTTTAGTTAATTCAAATGCACTATTTAATTGTTCAATACAGTTTTTAGGAAGCTTTGATATATCACCTATTGCAGTGACTTTTACATTACTTTTATGCAATTCTTTAATTTCTTTACTTAAATAAGTAGATAAAAGAGTCATAAGTGTATCTATTTCAATCTTAGGCCTTTTCCAGTTTTCTGTTGAAAAAGCATATAAAGTTAAATGCTTTACCCCTAATCTTTGACATTCTTTTATTACTTCTCTTATTGTTTCTACCCCTGCTTTATGTCCTGCAGTTCTAGGAAGGAATCTAGATTTTGCCCATCTACCATTTCCATCCATTATTATAGCTATATGAGTAGGCACTTTTTCTAAATTTATGTCATAACTATTCATAGCTTTTGCCTCCAGTATAAAATTTACTTAAATGCAAAGATTTCTGACCCCTATTTTAAGGAATCAGAAAACTTAGTTGTTAGTAATTCTACACCATTATCTACTTCTGATATTTTTATGACTTTAGGAATAATAAGTTTATCCATGTCTTTTTTACCTTGTATAGATTTTACAGTGTATGTTATGTTTTTTTCTTTGAGATACTTTTCTATTTCTTCTAATTGAAGGCCTAAAAGGTTATAATATTTATTCAATATTATACCTCCATTATATCTTTTTCTTTAGATGAAGCAACTTGATCTACTTCTTTTATGAATTTGTCAGTTATCTTTTGAACTTCATCTTGTGCTTTCTTTAATTCATCTTCAGTTAATTCTCCGTCTTTTTCCATTTTCTTTAATGCATCATTTGCATCTCTTCTTTCATTTCTAAGTCTAACCTTGAATTCTTCAGCAACTTTGTGAACTCTCTTAGCTAATTCTTTTCTTCTTTCTTCTGTTAAAGCAGGAACTGCTATTCTTATAACTTGGCCATCATTTGATGGATTTAATCCTAAATCAGAGTTTCTTATAGCTTTTTCTATTTCAGCCATAGAAGACTTATCCCAAGGGTTTATCATTAATGTTCTTGGTTCTGGAACTGATATAGCAGCCATTTGGTTTATTGGAGTTAATGATCCGTAGTAGTCAACTCTTACCTTATCTAACATTTGAGCGTTTGCTCTTCCTGCTCTTATAGTTGTGTATTCATGCTTTAGGGCATCTATTGTTTTAGTCATCTTAACTTCTAATTGCTTATGTAAATCTAATTTCATAGTTATTATCCTCCTATATATTTAAATTTATTATATATCTTTATATTCTTTTATATAATACTTTTAATCTATATTCAATAAATATATTTTTTAACAATTTAATATATTTAATATTTACACTTTTTTGATTAAATTCCTTCTTAATAAGGAATTTGCTTTATTAATATTATAATCAAATATTTTTATTTAAAATTAATTTTTATAAAAGATACTATCTTACTATTGTACCTATCTTTTCACCCATAACTGCTTTTAATATATTATCTGTAGATAATTCAAATACATGTATAGGTATTTTGTTGTCCATACATAAAGATGTTGCAGTAGAGTCCATTACTTTTAATTCTCTTTGTAAAACTTCTAAGTAAGTTAATTCATCAAACTTAACTGCATCAGCGTGTACCTTTGGATCTTTATCGTATACTGCATCAACATTTTTAGCAAGCAGTATAACTTCTGCTTCCATTTCAGCTGCTCTAAGTGATGCTGCTGTATCTGTTGAGAAATATGGATTTCCTGTTCCCGCACCAAATATAACCACTCTGTCTTTTTCTAAGTGTCTAACTGCTTTTCTTCTTATATATGGTTCCGCTATTTGTCTCATTTCTATAGCAGTTTGAACTCTTGTTTGAACATCTATGTTTTCAAGAGCATCTTGAAGTGCCATAGAGTTCATAACTGTTGCAAGCATCCCTATATAATCTGCTGTAGTCCTATCCATTCCTTCTGATGTTCTACCTCTCCAGAAGTTTCCACCACCAACAACTACAGATACTTCAACACCTATTTCTTGAATTTTCTTTATTGCTACTGCTATTTCATTTACAACATCATTATTTATTCCAAAACCTTTGTCTCCTGCTAGTGCTTCACCACTAAGTTTTAACAGTACTCTTTTATACATTGGTTTCATAAAAAGAAATCCTCCCTACATTCTACCTAATATGTTTTTCAAAAAAAGAGAACACTTAAGTGTTCTCTTTTACAATTACTTAAGTTGCTTAGCAACTTCTTCTGCAAAGTTTTCTTCTTTCTTTTCTATACCTTCTCCAACTTCAAATCTAACAACTCTTCCTAAAGTTATATCAGCTCCTACTTTCTTAGCAGTTTCTGCAACTAAAGCTTTTATTGTTAAATCTCCGTTCTTAACGAATGGTTGTTCTAATAAGCAAACTTCTTTTAATTGCTTTTCAAGTCTACCTTTTATCATTTTTTCAACTATATTAGCTGGTTTTCCTTCGTTTAAAGCTTGTTGAGTTAATATTTCAGTTTCATGTGCTATGTATTCTTGATCTACGTCATCTCTTGAAACGTACTTAGGATTCATAGCAGCAACTTGCATAGCTATATCTCTTCCCATAGCTATAACTTCTGCATCTTTAGCAGTTGTTATCATTTCAACTAAAACACCTATTTTACCACCACCGTGGATATATCCAGCTACTTGACCTTCTGTAGCTATCTTAACGAATCTTCTTACGTCTAGCTTTTCTCCTATTGTAGCTATTCTATTGTTTAATACTTCAGATAAAGCTATTCCTTCGTTATGAGTTTCAGCTAATAATCCAGCTACGTCTTCTTTATCAGTAGCTAAAGCCATTAAAGCAGCATCCTTAACGAAAGTTTTGAAATCTTCGTTCTTAGCAACGAAGTCAGTTTCAGAGTTAACTTCTACCATAGAAGCAACTGTGTTATCTTCATTTATTTCTATAGCAACTAAACCTTCAGCAGCTATTCTATCAGCTTTCTTAGCAGCTTTAGATAATCCTTTTTCTCTTAATATATCTACAGCTCTTTCCATATTTCCTTCAGCTTCTTGTAAAGCTTTCTTACAGTCCATCATTCCAGCACCTGTAGATTCTCTTAATTCTTTAACCATTTGTGCAGTTATAGCCATTTTGAGTACCCTCCATATGTATATATTATTAATGGTAAGGGAGACCCTTACCATTAAATTGTTTTATTATTCTTGCTCAGCTTCTACTTCTTCTTCAGCACCTTGTCTAGCTTCTATTATAGCGTTAGCCATAGCACCAGTTATTAACTTAACAGCTCTTATAGCGTCATCGTTTCCTGGTATAGCGTAGTCTAATTCTTCTGGGTCACAGTTAGTATCAACTATACCAAATACTGGTATACCTAATCTGTGTGCTTCTTGTATTGCTATGTTTTCTTTTCTTGGGTCTACTACGAACATAGCTCCTGGTAATTCAGGCATATCCTTCATACCGTTTAAGTATTTTTCAAGCTTTTCTTTTTCAGCTCTTAATTTTATAACTTCTTTCTTAGGAAGAACTTCAAATACACCTTCAGCTTCCATTTTTTCTAATTCTCTTAATTTATTTATTCTTGTTTGTATAGTTTTGTGGTTTGTTAACATTCCACCTAACCATCTTTCGTTAACGTAGAACATTCCACATCTTTCAGCTTCTTCTTTTATAGCTTCTTGAGCTTGCTTTTTAGTTC
This sequence comes from uncultured Romboutsia sp., assembly GCA_937880075.1. Classification (GTDB taxonomy): domain Bacteria; phylum Bacillota; class Clostridia; order Peptostreptococcales; family Peptostreptococcaceae; genus Romboutsia. The sequence continues at coordinate 19,545 of CALFLM010000041.1, forward strand.
CTACGAATAAAACTGGCTTTCCAGTTTCAGCTACTTCTTTCATAGCTTTGTATGCTTCTTCAGCTTTTTTAACTGTTTTTTGTAAGTCTATTATATATATTCCGTTTCTTTCTGTGAATATATATTGAGCCATCTTAGGGTTCCATCTTCTTGTTTGATGTCCAAAGTGTACACCAGCTTCTAGTAATTGTTTCATTGATATTACTGACATTTTAGTCCTCCTTGGTTTTTATCCTCCGACATGGTCATCTCTCTGAAAAACCTATCTCATAGGCACCTTTCAAAGATCACATTGTCGTGCGTGATTATTTTATTGTTATTTTCACCTTAGATAGTATATCATAAGGGTTTTAAAATTACAATAATTTTTATATCTTTTATTTTTATGCTTTTTTATCTAAATTATATACGTTTTTCTTGTATTTTAATCAGTAAATATCATTTTTATTTTAGTTATAAATGATATATTATCCACATCATTAGCGCTTATTATATCCACGCTACCTATAACCTGTCCAGTTTCTGTAAAATATTTTATTACACCTATTGTATCACCTTTTTTAACTGGATATTTTAATTCTTTTAAGGTTATTTGAGATTTTAAATTTTCAGTATTTTTTAATGTTGCATAAAGTTCATCTTCACTTTTTAATGTTACTTCTAATTCTTCTAATCCTTTTATATATTTTTTACCTATTAATTGATCCTTTTTTATAACTCTTTTAGTAGAAAAGTTTTCTTTACCATATTTTAGTATAGATAATGATGCGGAAGTTCTTTTTTCCTTGTGGTTAGCACCAAGTACTACGCCTATCATTCTGTGTCTTATCTCATTGTTTTTATCTTTATCTACTACCATAGAAAATGCTAAACAATATCCAGCATTTCCAGTATAACCTGTTTTTATACCATCAACAGCTGGTATAATACCAAGTAGTGCATTAGTATTATTTTTTTTAAATTCTCTTTCTGGATACGAATATGTTTGCATATCAGTTATTGATACTACTTCTTTTTCATAATTATCAAACATATACTTTCCAAGCTTAGCTATATCTCTTGCTGTCGATATATTTTCCTTTGGAAGAGCTTTAGGATTTTGAAGGTCATATATTGGAAGACCATTTGGGTTTACAAATGTTGTATTTGCCATACCTAGCTCTTTAGCTTTATCATTCATTCTTTGAACAAATGTATTTACATCTTTGCTAATATGCTTTGCTATTGCTATTGATGCATCATTTCCTGATACTATCATAAGTCCCTTCATTAGTTCATAAAGAGGTACTTTTTCACCTACTTTTAAGTGATAACTAGAGCCTTTTACCTTTGCTATATCTTTATCTATTGTTATGATATCATTTTTATTTACTTCTTTATTTTCTATTGCTTCTAAAGCTATTAAAAATGTCATCATTTTACTAAGACTAGCAAGTGGTCTTTTTACGTCTGGATCTTTTTCAAATATTACTCTATTTGTCATTTGATCTATAAGTATTGATGATTTAGAGTATCTGTCTACTTTATTATCGTCATCACAATATATTAAAGTAGGTACTGATAGTATTAATACAAAGGTTAATATTAGTAATTTTTTTAGTCTTTTTCTCAAAATGCTCACCTTCTTGGATTAATAAGTATATCTTAATCTTTTCCTCTTTATATAAATAATATATCAGTAATTATTTGCTAACTATCTTATCATCCTTTTAATTATTACAGATGTCCATGCTGCACCTATTGTTATTCCAAAAAAAACTTCAATGCTTACTAGTATTTTACCAATTGTTGTTGTTACTATCATATCTCCATATCCAACCGTAGTAAATGTAACCATACTAAAGTACCAAAGGTCTATATACGTATTTAGTATTTCAAATAATGAATGCTCCTTTAATGTTTTTATACTTATTCCTATTAATTCGTTGTTCAGTGTTTTAATTCCAATAAACATATATAAAAGTGCAAATATACTTATTGTCAAAATACTTACTATTAAAATATTCCAGGGTCTTTCACCATAACCTACCGTGTATTTTGATAATGCATCAAAAAATTTAGACGATAAATAATCTATGTAGGTTGGGTAGTCTTCAACTCTTATATTTTTAGAACCATAGGATCTTTCTTTATAATAATAATATCCTATTCTTTCGTGGTCTCCTATTTTATTAGCTTGATTTCTCGCTATTCTATAGTTTATCTTACCATTTATATAATGTTCTTTTTCATAATCTACATCTAATAATATAAACTTTGTATACTCATCAAATTTTATTCCATCCATTCTTGGAAAATTGTGCACTGAGTTTATAAATAAATTTTGCCCAGTAAATTCCACTCCCATAAATATTTTTTTATTAGAATGTTTTGGATTAAATATTGCATTATTAAATATAGCTGTATATCTAAATTTACTATTTATAAATGTAGCAAAATCTAAAAAGTTAGTTTGATTAAATATTATTTTACCTTTAAATGTGTAATTATTAAATAAAGCTTCTTTTATAAATGTAGCTTCACTAAAGTTTAGTTCTTTATAGATATAATCTATAACTTCATTTATATTGAATTTTTCTTCAAATACAAATCCACTAAAGTCACTTATATTTTTTTCTTTTATTAATTTTGTAACTTTTTCATTTTCTTCTGTTGTTTTATGTTTTTTATGAAATATGCAATAGCCAGTTTCATCTGCATCATAGTTGCATATACATTTGTTATTTATATTTGATGACCATTTACACTTCATATTTTCCTCCAAATTAGTATGTATATGTTTTAGTATTTTCACTTTTATTTTTTAAATGTAAGAAATTTGTTTTAAATTAACTTAAGATGGATATTTTAGATTTGTAACGTTGGTGCACTCGAGGATAATATATAAGTTTCACTCCATACTAAAATGTCGTTTCAACTTATATATTATCCTCTTCGCTAATTAGTCTATCGTTATATTTTTTTGTTAAATAACTCGCTGTAATAGTTAAATTTAGTTATTGAAATTACTAGGGCTTATTATATAAAATTGAATTATAAAAAATACTGTATAGTATTTTCAATATGTATAAAGATTAACTAGTACAACAGATTAAATATATCGAGATGAATATAAAGTTTTATTTCATACTTAAAATTTATCATAAACGATATATCCTTATTTCCACTACGGATACATCCGTTGCTTAAAATGTCGCTATAGTTTATGTACTCATCTTTACTATATAATGAGTTTGTCTAAATATTGGATATATTATATATGTAGAAATAATTAGAATTATTTATAATAGTGTGGTATTATAGATTAGTTATATAATTGTATTTAAAATATTTTAAATGAAAGGTAATAACTTATGAATTTTAAAGATTTAGGAATTAGTGAAAGCATTGTAAATGTTTTATCAAAAAACGGTATATCAACACCAACTCCTATACAAGAAGAAAGTATAAGCATTATAAAAAATGGTTGTGATGTTATAGCTCAGGCTCAAACAGGTACTGGTAAGACTTTAGCATTTTTACTTCCTCTATTTGAAAATATATCTATAGATAATAATAATATACAAGGACTTATTTTAACTCCTACAAGAGAGCTTGCTATTCAAATTACTGAAGAAGCTATGAAGTTAAAAGAAGGTAAAGATATAAATATATTAGCAGCCTATGGTGGAAAGGATATAGGATCTCAATTAAATAAACTAAAGAGAAATATTCATTTAGTTATAGCTACTCCAGGTAGACTTATAGATCATATAATGAGAGGTGCTATTAATCTTAAAAACTTAAAAACCGTTGTATTTGATGAAGCTGATGAGATGCTTTTTATGGGCTTTAAAAATGATATAGAAACTATAATGAAAGGTGTTCCTAAAAAGTCTCAAGTTTTATGTTTCTCAGCTACTATGGACTCAGCTGTTAAAAAACTTGCTTATAGATACATGAATAACCCTAGTGTTATATCTATAAAGTCTAAGGAAGTTACTTTAGATAATATTATTCAAGAAGTTGTTGAAACTACTGATAGAAATAAACAAGATTCTCTTTGTAAGTGTCTTGATAAGGATAATCCATTTTTATCTATAATATTCTGTAGAACTAAGGTTAGAGTTGACAAGCTTGAGGAAGACTTAGCAAGACGTGGTTATAACTGCGCTAAAATTCATAGTGATGTAAAACAATCAAAACGTGAACGTATAATGAAATCTTTTAGAAATGCAGATATACAATATTTAATAGCAACTGATGTTGCTGCTCGTGGTATAGATGTTACAGGAGTTACTCATATATACAATTATGATATACCTGAAACTGTAGAATCTTATATTCACCGTATAGGTAGATGTGGTAGAGCTGGTGAAAAAGGATATACTTGCCTTTTCATAGATCCTAAAAATCAATCTATGCTAGAAGAAATCGAAAATACTATTAAATTTAACATACCAAAAAGACAACTTATTGATTAATCTAGTATATAATATAAGTATCATCTAAGTTGTATGTAAATTTTAAATACTTATTACCAACATAAAGGGGGAATACTTTCTTAAATGGACAGGATGTATGATATTTTATTATTAATTGCTACATTTATATGTGTAATAACTTTTAACAGATTTTCATCTACTAATGAAACTGTATTTGTAATTTTATCTGTTTTAGGTATTATACTTAGCATTTCGATGCTACTATTCAATAATAAAAAATATCTAAGTAAATCTAAAAAGTAAAAACATAAAGGAGCTATCTCATAATTGAGATTAGCTCCTTTGATATATATTACCCTAATATTTGAATTTCTATAGTTCTTCTTCCCCAGTTATAACATTCTTTTTTAGTATTCATAAATATATCTATCTTATTTCCTTTTATAGCTCCACCAGTATTATTTGCTATAAAAGTTCTGCCAAATTGCGGTATATATACTTTAGTTCCATATGGTATAACCTTAGGGTCAACAGCTATAGTTCCCCATACAGGCTTTTGACCTGTTGAAGTTGTTGAGTATCCAGTATAAGCAGTAGCTACTACATTCATAGCACGAACTACTTGATTATTTGAGTTACTTTGTGAAGTATTACTTGAACTACTATTTCCGTTCACTTTTATATATTTCTTACTTGCCCATCCTTCTTTTCCGTTTAAATTTACTTTATACCAACCGTTACTTTCATCTAAGATTGTTACATTTTTATTTCTATATAAACTTCCTATCGTACTATATTTAGTAGATGGTCCTTTTCTTACGTTTAATTTTGATGCTGTAACAACTCCCATGCTATCAGCAAATATGTCAGTTACTCCTATTGAAAATATTACTGTCCATACTAACAAAAATTTAAGTATAGTTTTCTTTATCATAAAAACTCCTCCTTTAAAATTTTTATAGTAATTAATTTTCTATATTTGTTACATTTTTGTAATCTTTATATTCTAAATAGTAGTCGATTGAAATTTATTTGTAAAGCATTTCAATAAAATTTATTACAAATTAGTTACAATATGACAAGTTCAAATTAAAATTAATTTTTAATAATCATTAAAATTTCAATATATATAGCTATATTTTACTTTTTTAATTTATACAAGCATAAAATTTACTCTGTTCATATAGACAATGATATATCCTTACTACGATTTACTTATACATCTGTTATTAAAAAAGTGCCTCATATTAATGAGACACTTTTAATTACTTAGTTATTAATTTTAATTCAACTGGTATGTAATCAGCTACACTTTCACCACTTAATACCTTGTGAACTGCATCAACTGCAGTTTCACCTATTAATAATGGTTGCTGTGCAACTGTTGCTGCCATCTTACCTTGTTTAACCGCTTCAACTGCATCATCTGTTGCATCAAATCCAACTATCAATACATCTTTCATATTTGCTGCTTCTAATGCTTTTTGTGCACCTAGTGCCATTTCGTCATTTTGTGCAAATACTGCATCTATATCTCCTTTTGATTGGATTATATTTTCCATTACTGTAAGACCTTTAGTTCTATCAAAGTCTGCACTTTGCTTAGCTACTAAATTAAATCCGCTATCCTTTATCCCATCATCAAATCCTTGACCTCTATCTCTAGTAGCTGAAGATCCTGCTATACCTTCTAGCTCTACTATGTTTCCTTTACCATTTAACTTTTCTATTAAGAACTTCGCAGCCATATCTCCACCTGCTACGTTGTCAGATGCTATATGAGATACTACTTTACCACCATTTGCAACTCTATCTACAGTCATAACTGGTAAATCAGAGTTATTAGCTATCATTACAGATGCTATAGCCGAGTCTGAATCAACTGGGTTTAAAAGTACTACATCAACATCTTTAACTGTTAAGTCTTCCATGTTTGATACTTCTCTTGCAGGGTCATTTTGAGAATCTAAAACTACCACTTCGTATCCTAATTCCTTAGCTCTTTTTTCTATTCCTACTTTTAAATCTACGAAGAATGGGTTGTTTAATGTTGATACTATTAGTCCAATTTTTTGTACTCCGTCATCTTTAGGACTGCATCCAACCAATAAACTTGCAGATAATATTGTCGTCATTATTATAGAAAGAAATTTCTTCATAATCTTTCCTCCTACTTGTTTTTTCTATCTAAAAGTACAGCTATTAATATAACTACACCTTTCACCATCATTTGATAATAAGATGATACATCTAATAAGTTAAGTGCATTACTTAATACACCTATTATTAAAGCACCAACTATAGTTTTGCTTATTTTACCTTTACCACCAGTTAAGCTAGTTCCTCCAAGTACAACAGCTGCTATTGCATCTAATTCATATCCATCCCCTGCTGTTGGTTGTGCTGAGTATAATCTTGAAGTTAGTATTATACCTGCAACTGCTGCTAATATACCACTTACTGTGTATACTGCTATTTTTATTTTATCAGTATTAAGTCCTGATAATTTTGCTGCATCTTCATTTGATCCTAATGCATAAATATGTCTACCCATTATAGTGTTTTTAAGTACATAACCACAAACTAAAAATACTACTATCATTATTATTACTGGTATTGGTACTTTAAGTATTGTTCCTCCACCTATTTTTCCAAATGTTACTGCTAAATCTCCACTTCCAAGTGTTATTGGTTTACCATCTGTAAATACTAAAGTTAAACCTCTAAGTATAGTCATTGTTGCTAGTGTAGCTATAAATGGTTGAAGTTTACCTTTAGATATAACAAATCCATTTAAGAACCCTACAACTGCTCCTATTACTAAAGCTATTATCACTGCTACTATTATGTGTGTTCCTGATACTAACATACTTGCACAAACTGCACTACTTATAGCAAGTATTGAACCTACTGATAAATCTATTCCACCAGTTAATATTACAAATGTCATACCAGCTGCTATTATAGCATTCACTGCTGTTTGTCTTAATACGTTAAATATATTTTTAGTAGTTAAAAATGATGGACTTAATATTGATACCACTACTACTAATAATGCTAATGCTATTAAACTTCTATATTTATCTAAAAATTCTTTTTTATTTATTGATTTCTTTTGAGTTTCTTTCATAACTTGCGATGTCATGCTATATTGCCTCCTTAGTTTCTACTGCACATTTTAATATGGCTTCTTGGCTTGCGTCTTTTATATCAAATTCTCCAGTAACTCTTCCTTGACTAAGTACTAATATTCTATCACTTAGACCTAATATCTCTGGCATTTCAGAAGATATCATTATTACTGCTTTACCTTGAGATTTAAAATCATTTATTAAATCATATATTTCTTTTTTTGCACCAACGTCAACCCCTCTAGTAGGTTCGTCAAGTATTAATACTTCGGGGTGTATCATTAAGGCTTTTGCTATTGCAACCTTTTGTTGATTACCACCACTTAAGTTTCTTATTAATTGTTCTTTACTTGGTGTTTTTATATTTATTCTTTCTATATAAGAATCAACTCTCTCATTTTCATGCTTTTTATCGATTATTAATCCTTTACTTATTCTGTTTAATGATGATAAAGTCATATTTTCTCTTACTGATAAATCAACTAATAATCCATCACCTTTTCTATCTTCACTAACATAAGCTATTCTATTTAATAATCCTTCTTGAGCACTTTTGTGATTTAATTCTTTTCCATTAAGAATTATCTTACCACTTTGCTTTTTAAAATGACCATATATAGTTTTTGCAAGTTCACTTCTTCCTGCTCCCATAAGTCCTGCTATACCAACTATTTCTCCAGCTTTAACTTCAAAGTTAATATCACTTACATATTCATTATTTAAGTTTTCAACTTTTAATATGGTTTTTCCTGGTTCAACTTCAAGTCTAGGGAACTGATCAGTAAGTTTTCTACCTACCATCATTTCTATCATTTTATCTTCATCTAAGTTAGCTAAATCTTCTGTCCCTACATATTTTCCGTCTCTAAGAACAGTTATATAATCACATACTTCAAATATTTCCTTTAATCTGTGTGAAGTATATACTATAGCTTTCCCTTCTGATTTTAATTCTTCTATAACTTTAAATAAACTTTGAGTCTCTTTTTCAGTAAGAGCATCTGTTGGCTCATCCATTATTATTATTTTTGCATCTAAAGATAGAGCCTTAGCTATTTCAACCATTTGTTGTTCACCTAAGCTTAGGTTTTCAACTAATTCTCTTGAACTTCTATTTACATTTAACTTTTTAAGTAGTTTATCTCCTTCTTCATGAAGTTTGTTAAAATCTACTCTAAAACCTTTTTTAAACTCACGACCTAAGAATATATTCTCTCCTATACTTAAGTCTTTAAGTAAATTTAATTCTTGATGGATTATTGCTATACCTTTTTTAGTGGCATCTTTTGGACCTTTTATATCTTCTTCAACTCCGTTGTAAAATATTTGTCCTCCATCTTTTTTATATACTCCACTTAGTATTTTCATAAGTGTAGATTTTCCAGCTCCATTTTCTCCCATAAGAGCCATAACTTTTCCTTCATAAAGCTCTAGATTAACTCCATCTAAAGCTTTAACTCCTGGAAACTCTTTTAATATATTTGTCATTTTTAGGATTGGTGTCTTCATTAAAATACAACTCCTGATTTTAATATTATATTTGCATAAGGGCTACATTCCCCTGTTCTTACCACGGCTTTACTGTCCTTAGTTAATTTCTTAAATTCTTCGTGAGAAACTTTCGTTATCTTTATATCTTTAAATCTTTTTAAAATTTCTTCATATACCACTACGTTTTTATCTTCTATTTCCTCGGCAATTACTACCTCTTCTACACATAGTTCTTCTAAAACTACATCTAATGTTTGTATAAATGTAGGAACATTATGAGTTAAAGCTAAGTCTATTCTTTTAACCTCATCTGGTATAGGCAATCCACAGTCTCCTATAGTTAAGCTATCAGTATGTCCCATTTTAGATATTGTATATGATATTTCACTATTTATTACTTTAGTCTTTTTCATTTTGCCTACCCCCTAAAATTTTTAACATCTTCTAATGTTGGTAATGAACTTTGTGCACCTTCTTTTAAAACTGAAAGAGCTCCTACTTTTGATGCAAAGTCCATTGCATCCTCTATACCTTTATCTTGAGATAATGCTACTGCTAACGCTCCAGTATAGCTATCTCCTGCTGCAGTTGTATCTACCGCTTCAACTTTATATGCTTTTTTAAACATACTTTTTTCTTTATTTATGTATAAACTTCCTTTAGAACCTAATGTTACTATAAGCTCTTTTACACCTTTTTCTATCATTATTTGTGCAGCTTTTTGTATATCTTCTTCAGTTTCTATACTTACTCCACTTATAATTTCAAGCTCTGTTTCATTAGGCGTTAATAAATCTACATTTTTTATTATTTCATCATCTAACTTAACAGCTGGTGCTGGATTTAATATTGTATACTTATTTAATTCTTTTGCTTTGTTTAGTGCATACTTTATAGTGTTAAGTGGTGTTTCAAGTTGAAGCACTACTATATCACTATTTTCTATTGCTTCTATATTGTTATCTATATCCTCTTCTTTAACTTCAAAATTAGCTCCTGGTGAAACTACTATAGAGTTTTGAGCATTCTTATCTACAGTTATAAGTGCTACCCCAGTTGATCCCTTTGTAGCTTTTATATAAGTAGTATCTACTTTATCATTTTTTAATGAGTTTATTAAAGTTTGTCCAAATCCATCTTCCCCAACTTTACCTATCATAGATACATTTCCATTTAGTCTTGCCATAGCAACTGCTTGATTAGCACCTTTTCCGCCCGGTACTTCTTTAAAGTTACTTCCTATTATTGTTTGTCCTGGTTTTGGCATTATATCTACGTTAACTACTAAGTCCATGTTTAAACTACCTATAACACATATATTTTTCATGATAATCTCCTTATTTAAGTACTTTTTATATTTATATTATTAAACTTTCATTTTACTCGCTCTATATTTATGTTAATTAAAGTATTTTACTTTAAAATTAATTTTTAATAAAATTTTTAATTAACATTTTATTTCTTTATTTAGAGTATCACATTTATTTTTATAGTGCAACATATTATTTTATTTTTATGCAATTTTCAACATTTTTATTCGTATATAAACTATTTATTATAAAACTTATAATTTGTATATACTTTTTTAAAAATAAACTACACTTTCTATATAAAAATTCGCTTCGCTTGAGCTACTGCGTAGGCGAATCAATTCAAAATCATTTTTACGCTCAAAACAAATTTATTGATATTACTTACATTAAGAAGTTATCAACATTTTTGAAGCATTATAATATCCTTAAGCGTAAAAAATAGCACTAATTGTTAGTGCTATTTAATCAATTATCATCTTTATTATATCACCATTTTTTCGTTCCATATGAGCAATTTCTCCACTTAAATCATAATCAAAAGCTTTAACTAACACATCTAAAAGTTTTTGACTATCTATCATATCATCTGCTCCATAGAAAAAGTCAAATGTATTATTTTTAATCATTTTTTTTACAAACCCAACAGGTAGTTTTATGTGAATTTTATCTCCAGTATGAGATAAAATTCTTACCCTTAATAACCTCTCATCAGATAGCCTCATTAACTTTCCTCCTAAAATTAGTATATAAACAGCTCTATCTAGGTAAATTATATTCAAGAAACCTTATATTATATTCACAATAATTCTTATATATAGGTTATTTGTAAATATAACTATTATATGTTAAAATAAATTCTTAGATATATACAAGGAGATATAAAAAATGTTTAATTATTTAAAATTTGCAACTTATCAAATATTTGTTTTTTCTTGTTCTATACCTAAACTTAATAAAATAAAGAAAAATCCAGATAACTTTACTAATAAAGAAATATATGATTTTTTACATAAACAAGCTAAAAAATCTTTAGCGTTAGTTAATATAAACCTTACTATAAAGGGAAAAGAAAATATACCTAATCAACCAGTCTTATTCGTTTGCAATCATTCTAGTATGCTAGATAGTTTCATACTCTTTGCAAGTGTTGATAGACCTATTGGATGTATTGTTGCTGATGAACCGATTTGGAGGTCAATGCCTATAGTTAGTAGCTGGGCAAAGCTTACAAAATGTGTTTATATAAATAGACAAGATAACAGAGAAGGTATAAAAAGTATAAATGAGGCAGCTAACAATGTACTAAAAGGTCAAAGTATGGCTATTTTCCCTGAAGGAGATTTAACTTGGGTAAAAGATCCAAATGCAATTATATCAGAATTTAGAAATGGAGCACTAAAAATTGCATACAAAGCAAAATGTCCTATAGTTCCTTTTGTTATAAAAAACTCTAGACATACCTATGAAGGTTACCAACCTATAGGTAAGATAAATTCAGAGGACATTGAAGTTGAATTTTTACCTCCTATATATGACCATATAAAAAATCCAAAACTTAAAACTACATTTCTTGGTGAATCTATAAGAAAAGAAATGATAGAGTCTATAAATAAATTTAATCAAAATAACTAACCTAACTTTATTAAGTTTGTATAACTAATTAAAAACTATTTATTTTTCTAAATAATAAAAAAGTGTCTTATAATACATATCATTATAAGACACTTTTTTATTATTGTATTTTATCATTTATATAAGTTGATATATTATCTCAATATTTAATATATTTGTCTATAAGTATCACTTGATTTTTGCTCTAATAAGTTGTGCTTCTCTGGCTTTTTTAGTATAATTTCTTTTAATACTTCTTTAAATATCATTGGCTTATTAATATAATATCTTATATCCGTTTCTTCATTTGAATTAAAACATAATTTTATTTTTCCATCTGGTGTAATTCTAATCCTATTGCAAGTATTACAAAACGAACAGCTAATAGGAGTTATAATACCAATTCTTCCCTTTGCAAATTTAGCTTGGTATAGTTTAGCTGTAGATCCTTTTTCATCTTCTATTTTATATAGTCCATCAGTTTCATTTATAAACTTAGTTATATTAAAATATCCATTTTCATAAAGATATATCCCTTCTCCAAGTGGCATAAGCTCTATAAATCTAACATCTATAGGATAATAATTCGCCATCTCTATAAAATCATAAATTTCATCATCATTGAATCTTTTTATAACAACACAGTTTATTTTTACTTTTATTCCTAACTCTAAACATCTATTTATAGATTTTAATACATCTGTTAAATTTCCACCTCTTGTTATACCTTTATATTTATATGATTTAAGAGAGTCTAAACTAATATTAACAGTTTTTAGCCCACTTTTTTTTAACTCATAAACTATTTCACTAAGACCTATACCATTTGTAGTTATAGATATATCATCTATGTTACACTCATAATGTGTATACTTTATTAACTCTATAAGATTTGGATATAACAAAGGCTCTCCACCTGTAAATCTAATTTTCTTTATACCAACTTGTGCTAATCCATTTATTATAAATTTATAATCATTAAATGATAAAGTATCATTTATTAAATCATTTTCATATACTTTATCCTCTGGCATACAATAAACGCACCTTAAATTACACTTATCTGTAAGAGATATTCTAGCATAATCTATATTTCTTCCATATTCATCTAACATTATGTCACCTACTCAATCTAATAAATTATATCATTTTAAACTTACTGCACACTTAATATCTTATCCCTTAATATTTTGCCATATTTTATCAAAGTATAATAAACTACACTTAATTTATTATTTTTTCTAAATATTCATTTAATTTTTTCATAATATATCTTCTATTTCCCTTATATACCTTTTGTCACTCAGTGTAATTATTACTACCTTAAATATACTCCCTCTAAAACTACTATTTATAACTTTTTTTGACTATATTAATAATTATATATTATTACTTAACCATCCTTCAATTTTTATTGGATATTTTATAAATATTACTATTTTTAATTTATATTAGATAGTGATAAGGTTTATATTTAACTATTATATAACAAATACCATACATCAAAAAAGGTATAAAAAATTTATTTGAATTTTTTATACCTTTTTTAAAATTATTTTAATTTAAGTTCTCTATATAAATCTTCAAAATTTACTATATTCAATCTAGCTTCCTTTGCTTTTTTTAATAAATACTCTGTATCGCTACCATTTTCAAAATAAATATTTTTTATATCCAATAGTTCCATTTCATCTATTATATAGTAATTATGTATTGACTCTTCAATTATAGCAACAATATCTACATTATGTGGTACATCTTTTAAGCTCTCATAAACAGAAAACTTTTCTGACTTATAATTATTTAAATTAATACCAACTACATTATAGTTATTTTCTTTTAATAAATTCATAATTTTAATTTCTTTGGAATCTTCATTTTCATCTATGATTACTACCGCCCAAGACATTTGTTTAAGCAAACTCATAAACTTACCCCCAAATAAATAAATACTAATTATATTCTAACATTATATATACCCACTGTAAACGCTTTATATAATCTACTAAATTATAAATACTTCTAACTTTTGAAACTATTTTTATTATTTGTATATCTTTTATAAATAAAAGTGCCTCTTATAACTAAGAGACACTTATATATTATATTACTTCTTTTGAAAATTTATTATCATTCCAACACTCTACATTTTCTAATCCTTTTATATTAGAAGCGTTAAATATTGGATTTTTAATTCCTGCTTTCTTTTGTCTAGTGTAATCATCTAGTGCTATAAATGCATATTTACCTAATAATGTTATAGCTACTAAATTTATAACAGCCATAAGACCCATAAATAAATCTGCTAAATCCCAAACTATTTGAACCTTTGTAAGTGAGCCAAATAAAACCATACCTACAACAATCACTCTAAATACATTTAATCCTATTTTACTTAAGTTTACAAATTCCATATTAGATTGACCATAATAATAGTTACCTACTATAGAACTAAATGCAAATAAGAATATACAAACTGCTATAAATATATTTCCTATAGGTCCTATATGTGCTGATAATGCAGCTTGTGTAAGTTCTATACCTGTTAACCCAGTTTCCATATACGTTGGATATAAAAGTATTATAAATGCAGTGCAACTACATATAACTATAGTATCTGTAAATACTCCTAATGTTTGTATTAAACCTTGTTGTACTGGATGGCTTACATCAGCTGTAGCTGCTGCATTAGGTGCTGACCCCATGCCTGCTTCATTAGAGAATAATCCTCTTTTTATACCAGTTAGCATCATACCACCCATAGTGCCCATAGCTATTTCCCTCATACCAAAAGCACTTTCAAATATTAATTTAAATACATCTGGAAGATAATTTAAATTCATAACTACTATAAATAATGATACCAATATATAAAGTCCTGCAAATATAGGAACTATTATTTCAGAAACTTTAGCAACTCTATGTACCCCACCAAATATAACAGTTGCTGTTAAAATAGCTAATACTACTCCTATAATAACCTTATCTAAACCAAATGCATTGTTAAATGCTGTAGCTACAGTATTAGCTTGAACTGCATTAAATACAAATCCAAAAGATATAGTTATTAATACTGCAAAAGTTGCTCCTAACCATTTCTTATTTAATCCTTGCTCTATATAATAAGCTGGCCCTCCTCTAAATGAGTCTCCATCCTTTACTTTATATATCTGAGCTAATGTACTTTCAACAAAACTTGATGCTGATCCAATTAAAGCTATAATCCACATCCAAAATATAGCTCCAGGACCACCTCCTATAATTGCGATCGCTATCCCCGCTATATTTCCTGTTCCAACTCTTGATGCTGTACTCATACAAAAGGCTTGGAATGAAGATACTTTACCTTCTTTTTTAGAATCTTTAGATGCTCCATCACCTAATAATCTAAACATCTCACCAAAGTATCTAAATTGAACAAATTTAGTCCTAAAAGTAAAATAAAGTCCTAATGCTATTAACATTAGTATTAATATATAAGACCATAAAAATGTATTCGTATTATCTATTAATTTAAGTATTGCGTCCATCTAAATACCTCCTTATTTTTTATTGTATAAATAATTTATAAAAGTTTTAATAATGCATTTTTTTAATATAACTATTCATTTATATACATTATAGCGATTATTTATCTAAATTACAACTATTTTTTTGCAATATTTAATTTAAAACTTGCAAATTTTAAATTAAATGTAAAATAAATCATTTTTTCATAATAATTTTATTTTTTAATTTTTAATGGTTTACCTACCTTTAATTTTATAATTAATTTTTATACTATTAATTATATTTTGCTATTTAACTATAACCAAATCCAATTTCTTGTTTTACTATTTCATTTAATTGATATAAAAAAAATAAGTTCTAGGATTCCTAGAACTTATTTTTTATTTCTTTGTTCAATTCTTAACTTATCTAAATACGAAACTGCATTTATTGCTGCTATTTGACCTTGCCCTGCAGATTTTATATACGAATATGGCTTACCTACACAGTCTCCTGCTGCAAAGCATCCCTTAATACTAGTTTGCATATTTAAATCTACTTTTATATGAGGTCCTTCAGTTTCAATTCCTGGTACTAATGATTTAGGAGATGCACTATCTTTTATTACAAATACACCATCTACATCTATTTCTTTTTCTTTAAAAGAAACCTTATTTACTAGATTTTCTCCTTTTATTTGTACTGGTCTATCATTTATTATCTCTATACTACTATCTAATTCATTAGATTCTCTCATTAAAGAATCATTTTTGTACATAGGTATAAAATAAGTTTTAGATGCTATCTCATTTAAGAAGTTTGCTTCTTCCTTAGATTCTTTGTTGTACCCTATTATTGCAACTTTTTTATCCTTATATAAAGGAGCATCACAAGTTGCACAATATCCAACACCTTTACCTAAAAACTCTTCTTCACCTTTTATAGGCTTTCCATATTCTACACCTGTAGCTAATATAACTGTAGTAGCTTCATACATATCATCACCTGACATTAGTGCAAAATAATCACCCATAGCATATATATTATTTACTTTTTTATAGGTTATTTCAATTTCCATTTTATCTAAATGATCTTGAAATTTTTCTCTTAATTCTTCACCACTTATTTCGTGAAAACCTAAGTAGTTATCTATTGATGGTGCTTTTACTAACTTGTTGCTTAAGCTTTCAGTTCCAAATACTATGATATTTTTATTTCTTATTTTAGCATTTATTGCAGCTGAAAGCCCTGCAGGACCACTTCCTACTATAGCTATATCATATCTCATTTTTATACCACCTTAATTTTTATAAATGTGATTTAACTTTTTGAACTATTCCTTCTTTTGGCATAAATCCAACTAAAGTTTCAACTGGTTTACCATTTTTGAATATCATCATTGTAGGAACAGTAGATATATTAAATTGTTGTGCTAATTCTAAACTTTGATCTATATCAACTTTTAAGAATGTTGCATCATTTTTCATTTCTTCTCCTACTTGCTCAAATACAGGTGCTAACATTTTACATGGTCCACACCAAGTTGCAAAGAAGTCTACTACAACTACTCCTTGATTTTCTTCAACACTTCCTCTAAATTGAGATGTATTTATTATTTTAGCCATGGATATTCCCTCCTAATATTTATTATCTTATTTATTATGTGTATTTATTTTTATATTATTAATATATTCAAATTATACCCAAGTTGCAATCATTAAACCATTCTTTTTTAGCATTTTTTTACTTTATGTGATTTTGTCACACTTCTTATTTTGTATAATTATTTTAAACTCTGTTTTATTGTTTTCACATTTTACTGATATCTCAGCACCTAAATTTATAGCTATCATCTTAGCAATAGATAATCCAATTCCAGATCCATCTATATCTTTATCTCTTACATTTTCACTTCTAAAGAATCTATCAAATATATAAGGTATATCCTCTTTATTTATTCCTACTCCACTATCTATTATATAGATTTCTGTATAAGTATTATCTTTTTGACTTATATTTATAGATATAGAATCTTTTTCTTTAGTATATTTAAAAGCATTGTCTATAAATATAATAAGAAGTTGCCTTAATTTATTTTCATCTGTAAATATAGTTTCATTTTTTAAATTAAAATCTATATCAAACTCTTTCTCTTGTATATCTGCTATATCAATATAGTCCTCACATATATCTTTTATAAATTTTTTTATATTTACTTCACTTATATTAAGCTTAGTTATAGCTTCTTCTTTAGTTAATGATAATAAATCACTTATCATTTTTTTACTCCTTCTTATCTCACTCATAGCATCTGATATAGTCTCAACCTCATCACTTATGGTACTATTTGGATGTTTTAACATACGTTCTAATTTAGATGAAATTATTGATATTGGTGTTCTAAGTTCATGAGAAGCATCTTGTATAAATTTAGCTTGATTATTCCAAGCAGTCTCTATAGGTACTAATGCCTTTTTAGTTAAATATATCGCTAGATAATAAGTGATAATAAGCGATATTAATATACCTATTATAAATACAAATATCAGCTGTCTAAGAGAACTTATCTCAGAGTCTATATTTCTAATTATTTGAATCTGATATTCATCTATTTCTACGTTTAATTCTCTAAAAATATATCCATTTTCACTAAATGTAAATATATCATTTAATTTATTAGTATATCGATTTGGTAATACATCACTAAAATAACCATTTTGAGAAGTATAATATCTTACTCTATCACCTTTGTATACATAAATCATATTACTTGGATATTTTGTTACTGGATAAACCATAGACTGCCTAGTAAGTTGTGTAACTATAGATTCTAATTCATCATTTAATTTGTTGTCTATACTCTTATATGTAACTCCTTTAAAATATGTATATATAAATATAGAAAATAAAATTAAAAAACCAAGCACTACTGCTATATTAATCTTTATAAGGCTAGACTTAGTTTTATTAAATACCTTTTTATTTATCATCAAAAATATAGCCTACCTTACGTTTAGTTTTTATATATTTGTCGTATCCAAACTTACTCAATTTTTTCCTTAGGTTACTAACATAAACTTCTACTATTTCTATAGTAGAATCTGAATCAATTCCCCATAACCTATCGTAAATTTGTTCTTTTAATAGTATACAACCTTTATTTAATAAAAAATATTCAAGTAAATTAAATTGTTTATTTTGAAGTTTTATTTCACAGTCATTTACAAAAACCCTCTTTTCATTTATCTCTAAGTGTAAGTCTTTAAACTGTAAAGTATTTTTGCTTTTTAGCTTTCCAGTAGTTCTAAGTATGGCATATACTCTAGCAACTAACTCTTCTATGTAAAATGGTTTTGTTAAATAGTCATTTGCGCCTATTTCAAAAGCTTTTACTTTATCATCTAATTCTTCTTTTGCAGTTAATATAAGTACTGGTGTTTCTATGTTTTTTCTAATACTTTTTAATATATCTAATCCATTAATTCCCGGAAGCATTAGATCTAGTATTATTAAGTCATATATATTTTGGTTAATTTGATATAGTGCCTCTTCTCCA
>CALFLM010000042.1 GCA_937880075.1 uncultured Romboutsia sp.
AATATTCTGCATAACTATCCTTACATGCATTTCCATCAACTATTCTTTTTATAAACCCAGTATGTTCTGATGCGCTATGAAGTGCTGATGTATTTCTTCTTATTTTAGTAATTAAATCCATTTTATCCACCTCTTTTTGATATCGATTATTATTCTCTTTTATTTATACCATTTATTTTTATTATTAAACAAAATTTTATATTTATTCTAAAAAAATTCGCTTTGCTTGAGCAACGTGTTGGCGAAACATTTCATGTCGCCAACGATACATCCTTGCTAACGTTGCGGATATATCAGTTGCTAAAATCATTAGCAGTTTGGATTATAATTTATCAAAAAAACAGATAATTTATAATCCATTAATATATAAAAAATGGGCTATCGCACTAAAAAAATTATATACAATATGTTGTGCTAATTCAAATTATGCATAACTATATATTGTATTATTTACTCTTAATGCGACAGCCCCTTTATATTTTTATTTATCTTTAAACTGTAACTGAACCTATATAAGGTAGATTTCTATATTTTTCTGCCCAATCTATTCCATATCCAACAATAAATTTATCTTCTATTACAAACCCAACATAATCAACTGGTATATTTGAAGTTCTTCTTTCAGGCTTATCTAATAAAGTACACAATTTTAGCGATTTAGGATTTCTTATTTTTAACTCTTTTACTAAGTTACTTAAAGTAAGGCCTGAATCTATTATATCCTCTACAATTAATACATTTTTTCCAGCTATATCAACATCTAAATCTTTTAAGATTCTAACTGTACCTGAACTTTCAGTTCCATTTCCATAGCTTGAAACACTCATAAAATCTATATTTACATCTAAATCTATCTTTCTTATTAAATCAGAAACAAATACACTAGCTCCTTTAAGTATACCTACTACTAATAATTTTTCTCCTTCATAATCTTTTTCTATTTGCTTTGCTAATTCTTCTACTTTTTTAGCTATTTCTTCTTCAGATATCATTACATCTATAGTTGACATTTCCCTGTCTCCTTTACGTATATTATAATAAACTTAGTATACCATATCTATATAAATAATAGAATATTTTTATTTAATTTTAATATATAATTCGTATCTATTGTAATTAAATAGTATAATTTGGAATAATAATATATTTGTATTATAATCTATATATGTAAATAATAATTTTAGGATGGTGATTATGTGAAAGTAAATCATGGTGCAAATTTATATGATTTGTCTAGTCAGTATGGATTTTCAAAGGAAGATTTTATGGACTTTAGTTCTAATATAAATCCTTTTGGGTCATCGAATTTAGCTAAAGAATATGTAGTAAATAATATAGATAAAGTATCAGTATATCCTGATCCTGAGTATTTAGAACTAAAGACTTCTATATCTAATTACTGTAATTGTTCAATAGATAATATACTTTTAGGAAGTGGGGCTACAGAATTAATTTCTTCTTTTATCAAAACTATTAATCCTGAAAAATCGCTAATTTTATCTCCAGCTTATTCAGAATATGAAAATGAATTATCTAAAATAGGATGTAACATAAGCAAATATTTTTCAAAAAAAGAATATGATTTTACTATAAATGTAGACAAACTTATAGAAACTATAAATAAAGATAATTATGAATTAATCGTAATATGTAATCCTAATAATCCAACAGGATTTACTTTTACTAAAAATGAAATAGAAAAAATCTTAAAAAATACTAACTCTTTTGTTATGGTAGATGAGACATATATAGAGTTTACAAATATGTCTATTTATTCATCTACTTCATTAGTTGATAAGTATAAAAACTTATTTGTTATAAGAGGCACTTCTAAGTTTTTCTCTACTCCTGGTATAAGGCTTGGTTATGGACTAATTTCAAATAATAAAATAAAATGTAAAATAAACTCTAACCTTGATTTATGGAATATAAATATATTTGCATCTATGATGGGTGAAGTAATGTTTAACGATAGTAAATTTATAGAGAATACATACTCTTTAGTGACAAAAGAAAGAAATTATTTAGTAAATGAACTTAGGAATTTCGCTGATTTAAAAATTTATAATAGCCAAGGTAATTTTATATTATGTGAAATAAAATCAAAATCTCTTACCGCTAAAGAAGTTCGTGAAAAACTTATCCCAAAACAAATTATAATAAGAAACTGTGTATCATTTGATGGTTTAGATGAGTATTTTTTCAGAGTTTGTATTTTAAAACCAGAAGAAAATAAATTATTATTAGATAATTTAAAAAAAATTTTTATAAGATAAAAGAGTGTAGATGAAATCTACACTCTTTTATCTTAAGAAATTTTACTATCTGCTTTTTTACTCCACTTTTTATTTAAGTGATCTACAACTACTGCTATAGCATTGTCTCCTGATACGTTTGCTGCAGTTCCAAAACTATCTTGAGTTAAGTATAATGCTATCATTAAGCTTGCAAGTCCACCATCTGATGGTATACCTATTATTGGTAGGAATGGAAGTGCGCTCATTATAGCTCCACCTGGTGCTCCTGGTGCTGCCACCATTGCTATTCCTAGCATTAATATAAATGGAAACATTGTTCCAAATCCATGATTCATACCATTCATCATAAGTACTGCAACAGCAAATGATGTAACAGATATTATACTTCCTGATAAGTGAATTGTTGCACATAAAGGCACACAAAATTCTCTTATTTCTTTACTAACACCGTTATTTTTAGCACATTCAACATTTACAGGTATTGTAGCTGCTGAAGATTGAGTTCCTGCAGCTGTTAAGTATCCTGGTATTTGATTCTTTAACATCTTAAAAGGATTCTTACCTGTTATAACTCCTGCTGTTGTAAATTGTATTACTAGATATACTATATGTAATGGCAGTACTACTAAGTAAACTCTCCAGAATATATTTAATATACTCCATACTTGTCCTGCGTATGTTATATTTGCAAATGTTCCTGCGATATAAATTGGTAATAAAGGTATTATTATTGTTGATAAAACCTTAGTTACTATTTCTTGGAATTCTTGGAATAAACCATATAATGTTTCCCCTCTACCATTATTTCTAAGTGCTGATATTCCAAGCCCCATAGTAAATGCAAATACTATTGCAGCCGTTACATCTACCATTGGTGATAATGGTATCGTAAATATTGGTGATAACATTCCTGCTTCTGGATCTCCTATTTGTGATGCTACACTTGAATCTATAAAAGATGGGAATATTAATGATGCTACTATAAATGCTAATGTCCCAGCTACTATAGTTGAGCCATAAGCTATTCCGGTTGTAATACCTAATAATTTTCCAGCTCCTGTTGCAAGATCAGCTATACCTGCAGTTACAAATCCTATTATTATAAATGGTATAACAAACTTTAAGAATGCTGAGAATAATGAGCTTGCTGTAACTAAAGCTTTTACTAAAAATTCTGGAGCAAACGATCCAATTAATATACCAGCTATGATACCAATGATTAATTTAGGAACTAATCCTATTTTCTTTTTACTCATAAAATCACCCCTTATAATTATTCCTTCTCCTTTATAGTAGTAAATTTTTAACAATTATGCAACGTTTTCCTTATGTTTTTTTATCCATTATTTTTTCATATTTTTGTTGTATTAGATATTTTCAAATAAAAATTTAATTTTATACTATATCTTTATATAACACTATCTACCGCTGGTATCATATAAGTTTATAAAAACTTCTAAATCATTTGTATTGCTTTTATTTAAATATTATATAAAAAATTAATATTATAATTTCCTTATACGAAAAAAATGAATAGTAAAATAAATTACTATTCATTTTCATCATATATATTATAATTTACATTTTCTATCACGTTAGGGTCTTTGCTATCTTTTAAAAGCTGTTTATACTTTTCTATTTCTTCATTAACAATACCTAAACTCCAAACTAATACAAAAATATCATCAATAAATCCAAACATACCTGTAAGTATTTCTGGTATCAAATCTATACTAGAAACAATATATAAAATAGCAGTTGATAGTGAAAATATTAATTTAAATTTACTAAATATATTAACTCTATTATCAGTTAAAAAATCAGGTATTTTAAATATATTTATAAAAAATAGTAATCCAAACTTTGCATTTTTAAATCTAACTAATACTCTTTTAAATGTATCTAATATCATATCTGTAACAAATGACCTTTTACTCATATTTATCACCTCATAAGCTATATATTAAGTTATATTATAACTCATATATTAGCTTATATAAATAGATTATTTTATAAAAGGTGTATCCCTGACTGTGAACATTCCCTTATCATATCATCTGGCCATACACCAACTTGAACTTCTCCTATGTGCGCTTTATTTAGAAAATACATACATATTCTTGATTGACCGATTCCACCACCTATTGTATATGGCAATTCTCCATTTAATAATGCTTTATGGTAATCTAATTCTTTTCTATCATTACAATTTGATACATCTAACTGATATTTTAAGCTTTCTTCATCGACTCTTATTCCCATAGATGAAAGCTCTATAGCATTGTCTAATACTGGATTATAAAATAGTATATCTCCATTTAATTCCCAATCATCATAGTCTGGACTTCTTCCGTCATGTTTATCTCCATTATCTAATATCTTTCCTATTTGCATTAAAAATACTGCACCTTTGTCTCTTACAATTTTATCTTCTCTTTCCTTAGGTGATAAATCTGGATACATATCTAACAATTCTTGAGAAGTTATAAATGTTATTTCTTCAGGAAGTATCTTCTTTATTTCAGGATATATCTCATGAACGTGTTTCTCTGTTTCTTTGAAAACTTTATATATTTTTTTTACAACATCTTTTAATTTCGATTTATTTCTTTCTTCTTTATCTATAATGAGCTCCCAGTCCCATTGGTCTACATATATTGAATGTATATTGTCTAATTCTTCATCTTTTCTTATAGCATTCATATCTGTGTATATTCCTCTTCCAATTTCAAATCCATATTTTTTAAGGGCTACTCTCTTCCATTTAGCTAGCGATTGTACTATTTCTACGTTCTTATTTATATTCGGTACATTAAAATTTACAGCTTTTTCTACTCCATTTAAATTGTCATTTGTTCCTGTCTCAGGTAATACAAATAAAGGAGATGAAACTCTTGTTAATTTTAGTTCTTCTGAAAGTCTTTGTTCAAAATAATCCTTTAAATCTTTTATTGCTTGTTGAGTTTGTATAACTCCTAGGCTTGATTTATATTGTTCTGGTATTATTAAATACATATTATTATCTCCTTATCATTATAGTTTGAGCATGATATTATACATTTCATTAAAAACTTATTTTTAAACAAAAATTTGGCCATAAACTTTTGTTCATAAAAAAGGCACAATAAAATACCAAATATTTTCTATTTATTGTTTAATATTCCATATCATATACTCTACAGATTATTAAAAAATTTATAAATTTAATTTATATAAATAATAAGCCTTAAATGAAATAATAATCATTTAAGGCTTTCTTACTATGTATTGAAAATTTTATCAACGTACTCTTTTATTTCTTTTGCCGTACCCATAGCTAATACTTCATCTGCAAATTTTTGCATCTCTGCATAAGATAAAGAATTTATTAATTTTCTAGCTGGAAGTATAGATATTGGACTCATAGAGAATTCATCTAATCCAAATCCTAAAAGTATAGGTATCATTCTTTGATCTCCTGCACTTTCTCCACACATTCCAACCCATTTTCCTTCTTTATGAGCATTATCTATAACCATTTTTATAAGTCTTAATACTGCTGGATTAAATTGATTATATAAGTGACTTATCTTTTGATTCATTCTGTCTACTGCACAAGTGTATTGTATAAGGTCATTAGTTCCTATTGAGAAGAAATCCACATGCTTAGCTAATATATCAGATATAACTGCTGCAGACGGTATTTCTATCATCATACCAACTTCTACATCATTAGAGTAAGCTATATTTTCTTCATCTAATTCTTTTATTACTTCTTTTATTACTTCTTTGGCAGATAATAATTCTTCAAGAGAAGATATCATAGGGAACATTATTCTTAATTTTCCATGTACACTTGCTCTGTATAAAGCTCTTAGTTGGGTTTTAAATATATCTTTTCTATCTAAACAAAGTCTTATAGCTCTATAACCTAAGAATGGGTTCATTTCAGGCTCCATTTCAAAGTAAGGAAGTTCTTTATCTCCACCTATATCTAATGTTCTTATTACGATAGGTTTATTATTCATTCCTTCAAGTACTTCTTTATAAGCTTTATATTGCTCTTCTTCAGTTGGGAAAGAATCCTCTTTGTCCATGTATAAGAACTCAGTTCTATAAAGTCCAACACCTTCTGCATCATTCTTTATAAGTCCATCAACATCGTTAGGACTTCCTATATTCCCTGCAAGTTCAACATGTCTACCATCAGTAGTTATTGATGCTTGTCCCTTTAATAATTCTAACGATTTTCTATATTCTTCAAATTGCTCTTTTAATAAAGCATATTTAGCTTTAGTTTCTTCATCTGGGTTAACTCTAACTTCTCCAGTATCACCATTGAATACTATATAGTCTCCATCTTTTACTTTTTCAGTTATATCGCTTAATCCAACTATAGCAGCTATTTCTAATGTTCTAGCCATTATAGCTGTATGAGAAGTTCTTCCCCCTATATCAGTTAAGAACCCAAGCACCATACTTTTGTTCATTGTTGCTGTATCTGATGGAGTTAAATCGTGTGCGATTAATACAACTTCTTCATCAAGGCCAGCTAAATCAACTACTTTTATGCCTAATATATGTCTTAGTACTCTATTTGTAACGTCTTTTATATCTGCTGCTCTTTCCCTCATATATTCATTGTCCATAGATTCAAACATTGCAACAAACATTTCTTTTATTTCATTTAATGCATAATCTGCATTAACTTTTTCATCTCTTATCTTAGATATTGCAGAATCAATTAATTCAGGATCTTCTAATACTAATAAATGAGCTTCAAATATTTCAGCTTCATGTTCCCCAAGTTCAATTAAAGCCTTTTCCTTAACCTTGGTTAATTCCTCTTTAGATACTTTAACTGCATTTTCAAGCTTTTGTATTTCTTCATTTATATTACTTATAGTATTTTTTTCTATAACTAATTCATTATGCTCTATTACTAAAGCCTTTCCTAAAGCTATTCCTGGAGATGCTCCTGTTCCTTTGTACATTACTACTCCTCCTAATTCATATATATTAAACAAACCTCGGATAAAACCGAGGTTTAATTATTATTCTCCAAATCCACCTTCGATTAATTCAACTAAAGCGTTAACTGCTGCTTCTTCATCTTCACCTTTAGCAACAACTGTTAATTCATCACCTTGACCTAATCCTAAACTCATTATACCCATTATAGATTTAGCATTTACAGTTTTACCTTTTGCTATAACTTCCACTGTAGATTTGAACTCAGCAGCTTTCTTAACAAACATTCCTGCTGGTCTAGCGTGTAATCCGCTTGCGTTTTTTATGCTTACATTTTTTTCCATTTGTAAAACCTCCAAAATTTATTCTAAAGTATTTATTTACTTTATTAACTCAATTTTATTATACCTTGGTTTTTGTAAAATTTCCAGTCCTTTTGTTATTTTCCATCCCTAGGGACTTTTTTTGTCCCTTGAAGTTTTTTAAGGTTGATTTGAAAAATCTTTTATAATATTATTAGTAATTACTTTTGTAAATTTATTCTTCTGCATTGGTATTATAGATTTAGCTTCATAAGTTAAAGAAATATTTTTATTTTCATTTATATTTTTATTTACTACATCATAAAGTTTATGAAAATCATAAAGCTTAATTCTATTTATATTATTCTCTTCAAGCTTTTTTTCATATATATAATAGAATAAATCCTTATATGAAAAATCCTTATCAAGACCTAAACTCTCTCCAAGCTTAGGTATTAAAACTTCTAGTAAAGTTCTTAATGTGGGTTCTTTTTTTATATTAAATAAATTTAATATATTTTCTATAGTTTCTGTTTTTAATCTTTTAAATTTATTAAAACAATACTCTTCATCAAACATATAATCTACATTAAAATAATATTTAATTCCCTCATACCTATCATAGGCCCTCATAGCATCTAAATACCCTAAATTTATGTTTTTTTGTACATTCTCCTTATCTTTATTTAAAGATCCACCTAAATACTCAGAGGGTACTATGGTTTTTATATTTATATTTTGATGTTTATTTAAATTTATTTTTCCTAGAAAATCATCAAGTAATCTTATTACTACTATATCTTCATATCCTTTTTGTTCTAGTAAAGATATTGGCATATTATCAAAAAACATTCCATCTAAAAAAAGCTTATCATCCATTCGGTTTAATTGAAATATTGGTAAACTTGAGCTAGCTATTAAATAATCAACGAGCCTTTTATTTGGTATATCTTCTATGTATAATGGATGTGGATTTATTTTTTTATCCCACCAAACAGTAACAAGACCAAAATCTTTATTCGATTTTCTTATAGCATCTTCATTTAGTGTTTTTTCTAAAAGTTCCCTAAGTGGGCTGATATCTATACCTTCATTTTTTCTAGCCTTATTTATAAGTTCTATAACACTATTTATATTTTTGGCAGTGAAATCTACGTTTTTGTATTTTTCATAAGTTTCTTCATTTATATTCATAAAATGAGTATAGTCATATGTTAACCAGATATCCTCTATAATTTCTATATCATTTTGAATTATATACGCACCATTTAAAGCTCCTATTGATGTTCCTGCTACACCTTGAAACTCAATTCCTAAATCTCTTAGAGCTTTATATGCTCCTATTTGGTAAGCACCCTTAGTGCCTCCACCCTCTAATACTAAACCTTTCATAAAATCACCTATATTCAAGAAAGATATATACTTAGAATATATTATAAATTTTAATGTATTTCAAGTTTAAAAGTTGCTAGGTATATATCTTTCATTTTTATAGTAATTGTTAAACTACTTTATGTCGTCTAAAGATTTGACAAACTTAACTACTTTTGTAAACATTTTTTGCTCCATGGAACTTAATGATACTGTATTCATTATATATCCTTTTGGATCTACCATGTATATTTGTCTATATCCACCTTTATATAGTGCTATACAAACTGATTTTATATCATTATCATTTTCACATTCAAATTTAGATGGTGTCACCACTAATTTATACTGTGATTTTCTTAATCCCTTAGTTATTTGCTTATGTCTTGCTAAAAATAAATTTGCTTCTTCATTAGTTATATACCCACTAACATCTACATATACAGTTTTTAAATTTTGATCTACTCTTGCATTAATCATATATATTCCCCCTTCTTTCATTCAAATATATTATATGTAGAAAGGTTATATTTGTGATTATATGTCAAGTGAACTTCTAATCAAACTATTTATTTTATATTCTAAATCACTTATGTTATTTTCTCCATTTTTTAATCTATGTAAAACTTTTTTTGATAAATTCTCTATACTTGTATAATTAGAATCCTTAAATATCTTAATTTTCATTACTTTATTAGGATAATAATCATATGCATTTTTACTTATTTTCTTCGCATTTATCTTAAAATATTTATTGTATACTTCAGAGTTTAATATTCCTACTAAATATTCGTAAGAAAAAACTTCCTCATACTCTTTATTTATATAAAATGAATATACATCTGCGCTAGAAAAGCTATTATTTTCATCTATAGCAAATCTATTTTCAAATGATTTATATGGGTACATTATTTTTTTTCTTTCAAAAATAGATTTTTCTCTTCCCCATTGAAGTTCATACCATAATCTTAATTTTTTTTTACACTCTCTTCTATTTAACAGTCTTTCTTTATACTTACCTATAAAATAATTTATTATTATAGGATTGTCTGACTCATTTTTTATGTCATTGGAATATATTAACTTATATCTATTATCTTTAATTATATACTTTTGAATTTCTTTATTTTTTACCCATGATTTAAGAAATTTATCATCTATAAGATTTATTTTTTCATCATTTTTATCTATTACAAAGGCCTTATCGCATCCTGTTATTATACCTTGAGAACTTGTACATATATTTTCTAATGAGTACTTACAATAACTTTCGATTTTATCATAAAAAATTTTATCATCTTCTTTAATTATTATCCATTCTTTATTTATTGTATTTTTATATAATCTTAGTTTTTCAAAAGTATTATCTTCTATAAGTTCTTCTATGGAATGAAATTGATTTATGTCTATTGCTTGATTTTTTATTCTTAAAATAGTTGTACTTTGTGATTGTTTTTCTTTTTTTAATGTAGATATGCAACTAGATATTCCTATATTTTTAAAAACTTCACATCCTAAAAAATCAACTATCTCTACTATGTTAATATTTTTATCTATGTAAAATCTTAAGTCTTTAGCTGAAGTGCTTTCTAAAAAGTATCTCGGAGTTACAATACTACAAACCCCATCATCATTTAAATTATCTATTATTTTTTTATAAAAGCAAAAATATAAATCTGATTTACCTTTATATACTTGTTTGTATTCTTTTAATATATATTTTTTATAATCACTATCTAAATTTTTATGACCTATATAAGGTGGATTTCCTATTATATAGTCAAACTTATTATTTAGTTTTATCTTTAGCGAATCTTCACAATATATATTGAACTTATCTACTGGTGATTCTTTTTCTTTATCTAAAAGTCCTTGTTTTAATATATTTATCGCCTCAATATCAATATCATAGCCATATATGCAATTTGATATTATATGGTTATGAATAGTATCATAGCTTATATAAGCATCACCATATATCCCCTTTAATTCGTACAAATTTTTTTTTATTAAATCATATAAAATATCATATGCCTCTAATAAAAAATTTCCACATCCACATGATATATCTAATATTTTTGGTGTCGGATTTTTAAGTATATCATGATTTTTTATAGTCTTATTAAGTATATAGTCTACTATAATTTTTGGTGTGTAATATATCCCTTTACTTTTTTTAATATTTATATCTAAACTTTCTTCATATGACTTAGATATATTAAAAGTTTCTCCCATATTTCTCCCCCTAAACACGACAAGCACTTTTTTATTTAATTATAGCATACTATATTTTATTCCATTTATTCTTTATCCAATTTATACATTCTTTAAGATTATATTCTTCTGCTAATTTTAATAAATAATCTATTGATTTTGTATCATCCATTGATATATCCTTATCCATCTTAGGATTTACTCTATAGTAATTACTATCAAGAATCTTTTTAGAAAAAATCTGACTTATCTGAGCATTGCCTTCTAACGTTACCGATATTATAGGTAGATCTGGATCCTTACTTGTAACCCACTCTATAGCGCCCCATTTACTTGTATCCTCCTTTATGCTATTGTAACAATATCCCGTTCCAAAGGATAAAAGTCTTATTTGATTTATCTTTTTACCAAGCTCCTCATCTATAGCATATATTATACTTGCCAAGCTTGGATCTGTTGCTATTATACCTCCATCTATATGACAATCATATGATGGAAAAAATACAGGTGCTGCACTACTAGCCATAGCCACATCTACAACTCTATAATCTTCTGTTTCTGAGTTTGGTATATTATTATAAAAGATAGCTTTCCAAGAATTATCCTTATCACCTACATAAAATGTTGGTATTATAACTAGTTTACCTAAATCTTTTAACTTTAGATTTTCAGGAAATATACTAAGTAATATTTCTTTTAAATGTTTATTGTCATATTTCGGTCTTGATATTTGTGAATAGGACTTATCGAATATATACTCTACATTTTCTTTCGAATACAAATTACTTATTTCACTTGGACTCATTCCATATGCTAAGCCTAATGCTATTAGGCTTCCTGTTGATGTTCCACTTATCATATTTGATGTTTTTACTATATTTAAAATTTCATTTTGTATTTTTTCTAATAACTTTATACTTAGAGCCCCTCGAAGTCCTCCCCCATCAAATGATAATATATTAAAAGTAGAATCACTCATAATTTTCCTCCTATTTCTATCCTACTTTAATATATGTATTTTTTTTTAATAGTTCCAAAATAATATAGTTTTACTTAATAAAAAAAGATGGCATATACCATCCTTTATTTTTTTAAGTTTTTATCTAAGTATGTAAGTATACCTTGAGCGATTCCCTCTGCTAAATCTTCCTGGTATGCCTCATCTTTTAATTTTTTAGCTTCTTCATCATTAGTTAAAAAGCCACATTCAATTAATACTGCTGGCATTTTACTTTCTAGTAACACTTGAAATCTTTCTGGTTTTACACCTCTATCTCTTACATCTATATATGAAGTTATAGTCTCTTGGATTTGTTTTGCAAGTTCATATGAACCATCATTTTTTTCTTTTGTATAATATGTTTCAAGTCCAATTGCATCACTTCCTCCAGTTTGACCATTTAGATGTATAGATACAAATAGATCAACACCTTGTTCATTAGCAAGCTTTGCTCTATCTGCTAAACTTACATATTTATCTTCATTTCTTGATATTATAGCTTGTACATCTTTTTGTTTTGTTAATTTTTGAGCCACTAATGCTCCAATTTTTAAAGTTATATCTTTTTCAAATGTTTTTTTATCATTAGCTATAGTTCCTTTATCATTACCTCCATGACCTGGATCTATAAGTATTGTATATTTGTTATTTACATTTTTATCGACTTCTGTTTGTAAGGTTTCATGTTCATTCTCTGAACTATTTTCAACCGATACTTTTTGTTTATTAGTATTTATATTTTGTATTGCTAAAATAGCACCTTGTGTTAACTTAAAAGCTCCAGCCACAAACAACATAACTACTATAAATAATAATGATAATTTAATTTTATTTATTTTTCGTTTTTTATTTCGTCTACTTCTTCTATGATTTCTTCTATTAGCCATTTTTTTGCCTTTCTAGATATATAGTGTTCTTTAATATTTATAAATTATA
The DNA here is from genome assembly GCA_937880075.1 of uncultured Romboutsia sp. Lineage (GTDB taxonomy): Bacteria > Bacillota > Clostridia > Peptostreptococcales > Peptostreptococcaceae > Romboutsia. The sequence goes on from CALFLM010000042.1 coordinate 13,032, forward strand.
TTTTAACATCCAAAAACGCAATTTTCAACATTTGTAAACATTTAACTTTATTTTATCTTATTCTATCCTCCTAAAGTAACATCCTGTGTATTATACCATTTAAAGGCTTCTTGTATGTGATTTTTGTTAAAATCTGGCCAATACTCATCTAATATATAAAAATCTGCATATATAGATTGAACAGGTAAAAATCCACTTAATCGCCTTCTTCCTCCCCATCTTATAATCAAATCTAATCTTGATATATCAAATGACTGTATATGATTTTGTATATTATTTTTATTTACACTTTCTGCATCTGCTAGTGTATTTAAATCCCAATGCCATCCATAATTTACTAATAAGTTAGCCTTTATTTGCCCATCTTTTCCTTTAGTCCTATTTGTAAATGGTAATAGCTCTTTTGGAAACATTGGAGATTTTATATTACCTATGACTAAAAGAGATGCACCTTCGTTATTTAACATATGTGCCGCTTTTATACATGCATCTGTAAAAGCTTTAGTCTGAAGAGATGGTCTTTTTGTATTATCTGTAGTAAATCCATAAAATGTTACTTCTTCTACACCCATATCTCTACATGTTCTATATGCCTCAAGACCTGGATCAAGTCCATTTTCATAACCTTTATCTTTTGTCATTCCATTATTTTGTGCCCATCTTCTATTTCCATCGGGAATTATACCTACATGTCTTGGTATTCTCATTACATTCACCTCATAAATAAATTTTACTAAGATTATTTACATTATTTACATATTGTAGACATTGTAATATTTATTATTTATAAAATATATATCTAAATAACTAGAAATAGGTTTTAATAGTAATAGTTAAAATATTGTTTCTTTTTTTTAGTTGCTTTTTCTTATAATAAGTAGTAAAATGGACACAATAATTATATATAAATATATTTAGGAGGATACTATGAAAAAATTAGCATCTTTATTTTTACTAGTTTTAACATTAGGACTTGTTGGTTGTTCATCTAAGTCTGAAGTTAAAGATATACCAGTTTCTGATATAAAATCAGCAATAAACAATGAAACTCTTTTAACTGTACAACCTATATCTGATGTAGATGCAAAGGAATTTTATGTTTTTGAAAATGTTAAAGATAGTATAAAAGAAGGCTTTGTTTTACAAGCTATGATAAACATAAAGTTACAAGATGTTTTTGTAGTTAAAACAGATGATGTTGAAAAAGTAAAACAAACAATAGAAGAGTATAAAACTAATAGTTTAAAACGTTTCGCTGATGGATATGGTGGAGAAGATAATGCAACTGCTGTTGCTGATTCTATACTTGAAAGCGTTGGAGATTATGTTTATTTTATAGCTGCTCCTAATGCTAAAAATATCGAAGCAAAAATATTAGAAATGATTAAGTAACACTTATTAAAATTATGTGAGTATATCAATATTTTTATTGTATTGATATGCTCTTTTTTAATAAATTTAAAGGTGGTGATATATTGGTATTTAGTAGCATAACATTTTTATTTTACTTTCTACCTCTTGTTTTATTTAGTTACTATTTAGTACCTTATAAACTTAAAAACTTTATTTTACTTATATTTAGTTTAATATTTTATGCATATGGAGAGCCTATATATATTTTTTTAATGCTATTTTCATGTGTTGTAGATTATATAAATGCCCTAATAATAGATAAATATAGAAATACATATAAGGCTAAATTAGCCCTTATTTCATCTATTATAATAAATTTAAGCTTACTTGCTTTCTTTAAGTATAGTGACTTTTTTATATCTATAGTAAATAGCCTTACTAATAGTGAGTTGCCTTTACTAAATATTACACTTCCTATTGGTATAAGCTTTTATACATTCCAAACAATGTCTTATACTATAGATGTTTACCGAAATGATGCACCTGTTCAGAAAAATATATTATCTCTTTCTGCATTTGTTACATTATTTCCCCAACTTGTTGCTGGTCCTATAGTTAGATATTCTGATATTTCTTATGACTTAAATAATCGTGTTCATAACTTTGATAAATTTTATGATGGTATTTATCGATTTATCATAGGACTTTGCAAAAAAGTAATTTTAGCCAATAATTTAGGTCTAATTTGGTACAGTATAAAAGCTACTCCATATAATACCCTATCCTTAGCTACATCATGGCTAGGAATCATATGCTTTACTCTTCAGATTTATTTTGACTTTAGTGGATATAGTGATATGGCTATAGGGCTTGGAAAGATATTTGGATTTGACTTTTTAGAAAATTTTAACTTTCCTTACATATCAAAATCTATTACTGAATTTTGGAGAAGATGGCATATATCCTTAGGAGTATGGTTTAGAGATTATGTTTATATACCTTTAGGAGGAAATAGGTGTAGCAAGAGTAGATGGTTCTTTAATATATTTGTAGTTTGGTTTTTAACTGGATTATGGCATGGTGCTAGTTTTAACTTTATATTATGGGGACTTTACTTTGGAATTATATTAATTTTTGAAAAGTTATTTCTACTAGAATTCTTAAAAAAGTGTCCTAATTGGATAAAACATTTTTATACTATGTTTTTAGTTATAATAGGATTTGTGTTATTTGAAATAGATAGTTTAAATGGTGTTTATAATTATTTAATCACTATGTTTAATTTAAAAAATGTTATAGTAGATGATGTATTTTTATATTATTTAATTCCTAATCTAGCACTTATAATATTTTCTATTATTGCTTCTACACCTATTGTAAAAATAATACTAGATAGATATAAATATATAAGAATTATAATTTTAATATTTGGTATGATACTTTCTACATCATTTTTAGTAGATGCATCATTTAATCCATTTTTATATTTTAGATTTTAGGAAGTTGGTGAATTTATGAAAAATAAAAATTTATTACAATTTATTACAATAGCATTTTTCTTAATCTTTATTTTTAGTGTTCCTATAATAACACTCTTTACAAAAGATAAAAAAATAAGTGAAATTGAAAATAAAATATTAGCTCAACGTCCTAAGATATCATTTGAAAATATATCTAGTAAAAGATTTATGAAAAATTTAGATAACTATACATCTGATCAATTCCCTTTAAGATCTAGCTTTATAAAGTTAAAAAACACTTATAGTTATATAATAGGTCAAAGAGAATTTAGAGATATTTATGTTGGAAAAGATAATAGACTTATGGAAAAATATAAATTTAATAAAGAATCTGTAGATAAAAATATTTCTAATATATTAAAAATATCATCATATATGTATGAAAATAAAAATATAAAATCAAAATTAATGATAATTCCTACATCTATAGCTTTTTATAAAAATGATTTACCATCATTTTCTATAAGTTATAGTCAAAAAAATAGCTTAGAATATATAAATAACAGCGTTTTAAATTATGATTATTTAAGTTTTTATACTCCTTATAATATCTTAAATAAAAATAAAGATAAATATATATACTATAATACAGACCACCATTGGACTCAACTCGGTGCTTATCTTGCTTATTTAGATATGTTTAATTATAAGTATGATGATAAAATACTTTTTAATAATTATAATAAAGTATCTGATGATTTTTATGGTACTTATTATTCTAAAGCTTTATTATCTATGATTAAAGGTGATTCAATATATTCATATAGTAATTTTAATAACTTTAAAATAGAAGTAGACTTTAATAAAACTTATAATACTCTTTATGATAATAATAAGCTTAATGGCAAAAACAAATATCAATATTTCTTACATGGAGATCCTTCTTTTGCTGTGATTTATGGAAATAAAAATAAATCTAATGAAGTTATAGTATTTAAAGATTCATATGCTCATAATTTCTTACCATTTTTAACTAATAATTATGGTAAAATTCATATTGTTGATCCTAGGTATTATAATATTGATTTAGAAAATTATTTAAATAAAAATCCTAATATTACTGAAGCTTTATTTATCAATAATATTCAATCATTTGATTCTACATTATATAAATAATTAAGGGGCTTTCGCATTAAGAGTAAATAATACAATATATAGTTATGCATAATTTGAATTAGCACAACATATTGTATATAATTTTTTTAGTGCGATAGCCCCTTTCAGAGAGTAGACAAAGTCTACTCTCTAAATCTAATATTGTGAGATAGCTTCTTTTTCTATACCCTAATACTACTACTTTGTATTAATAGTTGTACCAGTCGAGCCAAATCCACCCTCTCCTCTAACAGTATTATTTACTTCTTCAACTTCTACAAAAGTACAGTTATAAACTCTTCTTAAAACCCCTTGAGCTAGCTTAGTGTGTTTTGGTATAGTTATTTCGAAATCTTCTTCATTTTTAAACATTATACCAAGTTCACCCCTATAATCCATATCAACAGTTCCTTCAAATACTGTTATATCCGCATTAGTTCCCGAAGTTGTTGGAACACCTTTTACAGTTATTCCTGACTTATTTTTTATTTGTATACCCCACCCTTGTGGTATTTCAAATATTAACCCAGTTTTAGCTATTCCTTTTTTCCTAGCTGATACAGTTATATCTTCACATATAAATAAATCAAATCCACTATCTGTTGAATGTGCAAACATTGGTATTACAGCATCTTTATTTATTTTTTTTACATTTATGTTCATATCAACTTCTCCTTTTAGCCGACCTCATACATTACTATATCATTGTTATTTAACGACTTATTTACATCTATAACCCTTTGATTAGAAGATCCCCTTAGCATGATAGATAAATTTTTCTTATCCTCTTCAAATTTTCCATCGACTAGTACATCTACATACTTAAATATCTCCATTTGAGTATAGTCGAAATTTTCAACTATATATCCAGTCCATAAGTATATCATTTTTTCTGGGTAAACTTCCTTAAATTGTTTGCAAAGTTCTATAACTCCTTTAACATTTTGAGGACAAAGAGGCTCTCCTCCTAATATAGCTAAGTTTCTTTTTATATTGTTTTTGTTTATGTTGTTTAAGATGTACTTCAAATCTTTATTTGTAAATTCTTTTCCACCATTAAAATCCCATGTTTCAACATTAAAACATCCTTTACAATGATGAGGACAACCTTGTGTCCATAGTGACATAGTTATACCAATACCATTTGCTATATCATTATCTTTTATCTTAGAAAACCTCATATAATCACTTCCAATCTTATAAATGTAGAATTCTTTGTCCAATTTCTTGCGTACGGCCTTTACTCCACATATTAGATCCTATATATCCACAAGTTCTTCTCATAACTTGCATTTCTTCTTTTTCTCTGTTACCACAATTTGGGCAATACCATTCTAAATTATTGTCTAGTAATATTTCACCTTCATATCCACACTTAAAACATATATCTGGTTTAGTATTTATTTCAGCATATTGTATATTATGGTAAATATAATTTATTATTTGTTCAACTGCGGTTAAGTTTTTACTCATATCTGGTACTTCAATATAACTTATACATCCACCTAAGCTTATATCGTGGAATTGAGACTCAAATTGCAATTTAGAAAAGGCATCTATTTCCTCTGTTACGTGAACATGATATGAGTTTGTATAATACATTCTATCCGTTACATTTTTTATTTCACCAAACTTTTGTTTATCTATTCTACAAAATCTTGAAGTTAAACTCTCTCCTGGAGTACCATATAGACCAAATCCAAGACCTGTTTCTTTTTTCCACTTTTGACATGTATTATTCAAGTGATGCATTACTTTTAGAGCAAACTCCTCTCCCTCTTTAGTTGTATGAGATACTCCAAGCATTACTTGTGTCATTTCATATACCCCTACATATCCTAATGAAAGAGTTGAATATCCATCTTTTAATAATGAATCTATTTTTTCACCTTTTTTAAGTCTTGCTATTCCTCCATGTTGCCAATGTATTGGAGATACATCTGATGTTGTTCCTAATAATAGGTTATGCCTAACCATTAATGCCTCTTTGCAAAGTTCTAATCTTTCATCTAATATTTGCCAGAATTTATCCATGTCATTATTTGAACTAAGCGCTACTTGCACTAAATTCAGTGAAACAACTCCTTGATTAAATCTTCCATACCACTTGTAATTTTCATTTTTATCTTTCCATGGTGAAAGATGTGATCTACACAACATTTATCCAATATTTCTATTGGGTCGGACTATCTCTTCACTCCGGTTTACCAAACCATCATCGTGCCTTGCGCTTCCATTGGTGCTTAAATCCAATGTACTCTACTCCCTTACATTAAAAATGTGGTTTCGATAGTCTCTACACGTTTTCTGTAATAAATTCATCATAATATAGTACTCTTTTATTAGTTAAAGGAATGAATCTTTCTAGTTTTTTAGGATTAGTGTATACATCTCTACGTTTAATCCATAACTCTAAAAATGATCTTCCTACATTATACTTTTTAGTCATTATCTTATAGTATTCTGATTTATTTTTAAATTTCTCAACTATATTACCTTTATCATCTATTATAATAACTTCTCTATAATAGTCTTTTCCAAGTTGGGATTTTATCATATTTTCTATATGGTCTTCTGTCTTAGGTACTCCTTTTAAAGCTTCACTAGTTTTCCTAATCTCTTCTTTACTTCTTATCCTTCCTTTTAATTTATTACTTATAGCTAATTTAACTTTATCAGATACATTCTTTCCATACATACCATTCTTCTCACCCTTAAGTCCACCATAAAGTCTCATAGGATTTTTATCTCCTAATTTACTTTGTCTTATTTTTTCACTAATTATTTCCTTGTTTGGGTGATTAGACAGTGTATCTCCTCCACACTTTCCTTTTACAGCCTTAGAATTATAACCATTGTTAACAGTATCTAATTTATTAATCCAATATAACTCCTTTTCATCTAATTCTATCTGATTTTTAGCTATATCTAATTCTTCTATATAGAAATTTTCAATACCATACTTTTTAACTGCTCTATAAAATTTAGTGTCATGTTCATCTTTTTGATATCCCATGTGTCTACTAAATCTTTGTTTTAAAGTTTCTGTTGTCTGACCTATATACATTTTATTATTAATTTTACATGTAATTTTGTAGACTATAAACTTTTTCATATATTAGCGTCACCTACTTTAAATTATAAATACTATAATGAATTATTTTTATTACAAAACTTCGCACGATATTACCATATCTATTTCGACTTAGGTTTCATCGTTAGCCAATAAACTTTTACTGACACCCCTTTAGCATGGGTTCACAAGGTTTTACATGAGCCGTAGTCTATATAACTATTATTAACCCATTGGTGGAAATGTATTACCTTCATAGTTTTTCCTCATTATTTTAGCACTTTGATAATCAGGAACTAACCTCTTTGTATTACACTTAGCCGCTAGCTTTGTAATATAATCATACTTACCACCTTCTAAGCAGTTATGCTCATCTAACAGGTATACAAGCTTAGGGAATTCTTCTCCTATTTGTTGGCCCTTGTGATTTTTCATTCCTTCTAATCTTTGATTTATCATTTCTTCACATATTAAAGCCATTTCTCTTTCATATTCATGACCTTCTTCAATTTCTAGATATATAGTAGAAAATGGTGACTGACCGTTACTTGTATGAAGAGTTGATAGTTGATACCTTATAGTCTGTATACCAGACTTTAATTCTTCTAACATCCTATCTTCTGCTAGTTCATGTGCCATTTCTTCAGAATACTTTTCTTTATATTTATTGAAATACTTATAATAAGATACCCTTAAAAATGGTGCTATATGCTTAATTGTTATAGTATTTCCACCATATTGACCACTAGCTATTTGAGCTATTATTTGAGTAACTATAGTACAAGCTGTACTAAATGACTTTGGAGGCTCAACTAATTTGTTATTTATTACCGTTCCATTTTGAAGCATATCTTCTAAGTTTATAAGCATACAATTGTGAATCGGCTGCATCGCATAATCCATATCATGATAATGAAGTACACCCTCATCATGAGCATGAACTATATAGGCTGGTATTATTTTCCTTCTTGATATATCCTTAGATACTTCTCCTGCTATTAGATCCCTTTGTGTTGAAGCTAATACCCCATTCTTATTTGAATTTTCATTGATAACTTCTTCATTACTTTTATCTAAAAGCCCTATTATACTGTCATCAGTAGTATTTACTTCTCTCTTAAATGACTGTACTGCTCTATACCCTTCATAAGCTTTTGCAGTTAATTCATGCTTATATTCTATTAATTTGTTGTAAACCATATTCTCAACTTGACATACAGTTGGAGAATTTTCATTTTCAATATAATTTATTTCTATTTCATTTGCTATTTTTTTAGCTATTTCTTCTTCATATATTCCACTTCCATATTTCATAGCTTTAAGTATTGCATCCTCTATTTTACATTTATTAAATTTAACAATACTCCCATCCCTTTTTATAATATTTAAACTCTTAACCATAAAATACTCCTTTTAGCACTTTTTATACATAAGACTTTGTAAAATAAGAATAATATTTTTAACAAAATTTTACTTTTATTTCAAAAAACCTTATTGACTTTTATTGCCATATGTGAGTTGTTTTTTTAAAACTAAAACACTATATGTAGTATCTTAATAATCATTGTATGCTATATATAGTATAGTATCAAGTATTTTTTCAATTCTAAAATTTTATTGTTTATCAATATTATATATATATATATTCTAATAATAATTCTACATTATAAAATAATTTTATTGTTTATTATATTTTTGAACAATACAAAATAATAACTTTACCTAATGAAGTATTTTAATTAAAACTTATATATTTTAATTAGTAAAAATCCATTTTATTTTTATAAATTAATAAGTATAATATAACTTTCATTTAAATTTAAATATGATTATTTTCAAATAAAAAAGTAGATATGGATAATTCATATCTACTTTTTTATTTATGCCTCTTGTTCTATTTTTTTATTATCGTTTCTCTTTAAGGTCGATTTATTATATTCTTTTATAGCAACATCACTATAATGAGTTAATATTGTAAATATAAACATTATTGAACCATATGTTGTTACTAAATCTGTAAATGTAAGATGTTCTTTTTCGTATCCATTGCCTTCTGAATTTTCTATATCTTGTGGTTTTATATGCTGAGCAACATATGTTAATGTGCTTTTTGCACTTACAAAATAGTCTTTTTTATATGTAGTATATATACCAAATATTAGTACTATTATAACAGAGGCATTTACTAAAATATTAGATACACTATTCCTTTCTTTTATCTTAAATATTTTTTTAAACATACTCATTATAAAATTCCAATAAAGTCCTATATGAATACCAATTAAAGCTATTGATATGTATGAAACTCCAAAATGGAGCATCTTCCAAAACATTACCCTATCATAAGTTGTTGCTTTCATCATAAGCACTCCACTTGCTATTATTGAAAAAATACTTATAAATAAAAATACGCTTAGTATATATGATATTTTTACTCTTAATTTTAATTTTTTATCGAATAACCTTTTACTTATATTTATTATCCATTTTTGGTTTAAAATCATATGCACTAATATAAATGTTGCAAATACATACCCACCTATTATATGAAATTTAAAACTTATCAAATTTTTATTAAAAAAAGTTATAAATAATGTAGCCATAGCTATATCTAATACAAATTTTATAATATTCTTTTTATTCATGATACCATCCTTTTCAAAATATACATCCCTTTATTGATATTGATTTTCATCCTCGTATTAATTTTATAATTTTTTATAATTTTGTTCTTATTCTATATTTAGAGTTTATAAATATATTTGTATAATTTATTTCAATAAAAAGCACTAGGAATATATCCCTAGCGATATTTTCATTTAATTTTTTTTCTTCTATTGTCCATTTATTTCTTCAACTTTAGATATTTCATTTAAGTATTTTCTAGCTATTTCTTTTCCAATTTCACTTTTATAATCTACTGTATTTTTCATAGTAGATACTTTTCTTGATACAACTGTGATTTCTGTTACAGTATCTTTTAATTTAGTTATTAAACTTCTTAATGCCTATCAATCTTTTAAATATGTTATAAAATTTTGTGTATTATCTTCGAAGTTTATACCTTTGATACAGTATCCATAGTTATAACATCTGTATTGCTATCTGCATAAACCTTGTTATTATCTACTTTTCAATTAATAATAATTTTCATTCAATGTTGACTTTTTAAATTTTATACATTATATTATTTATTATATGATATTGATTTTCATTAACAACTTAATTATATCTTTTTTATCCATAAAAGTTTTAAATATATTTCCATTTTTAATTATTTTTTGCTTAAATTTATTTTTAAAATAATTTTTAGGAGTTTTTTATGAATTTTATAATTTCAGTAGTCAAAGATTTTTATGAATGTTGTAATATGCCTGTAAAAGTTATTTCAAATAATTTTGATGATATATATAAAATTGGATACAATGATTATTTTGAAGAGATATTTCCATTAGAACATATAAAAACTTTAGTAAATAATTCAGGTGATCATTTAAATATCCATTTAGACAAAAATATAAATATTTATTATAGGATTATAAGTATTTCTAAATTTAATAAAAATAAAGGATTCTTTGTGTTAGGCCCTATATTAAGTAAACCTGTTGGTAATACTTTATATAATATACCGTATCGTTCTTTGGAGTGTTCTAACTATATGTCTAAATTAATTTTAAATATAGCTGATGATAAATTTGATAAGAATATGAATAATAAATCTTTTAATCCTTATATAAGAAAGGCTATAGAATATGTTAATGAAAATTATAGCAATGATATAACAATTGACTCATTGTGTAATTACTTAGATATTAATAAGAGTTATTTTTGTAGCTTATTCAAAAAATATACAGGAAATACATTTTCATATTTTTTAAATCACTTCAGAGTTGAAAAAAGTAAAAAGCTTTTAATCAATACTGATTTAAACTTACTCGATATTGCTATAACTGTTGGTTTTAATAATCAAAATTATTATAGTATGGTGTTTAAAAAATATACTAATATTAGTCCATCTAGATATAGAGCTTCTACTTCTTTAGAAGAATAAAAATAGCCTATATACTTTGTTATTAATTAAATAGTCTACTCTATAGAGTACATTTTTAATTTAGTATATAGGCTACTTTTGTAATTATTTTCTATTTTTTATTAAAATTTATTTCTATTTTACCAACTTGCGGTGTTAATTGTATCAATTCCACCTTTGCCTTTTCAAACATGTATTTAGATGCTTTTATAGAGTCTGTATCTGAATATTTATCTTCTAAGTAGCAAACTGTCTTTATTCCAGATTGGATAATATTTCTTGCACAATCATGGCAAGGGAATAAATTTACATAAATTCTACATCCCTCTAAAGACTTTCCTCTTGCATTTAATATTGCATTTTGTTCAGCATGTACTACATACGGATATTTAGTTTCTAAGAATTCTCCTTCTCTTGCCCATGGAAAATCTTCATCACTACAACCATTTAAGAATCCATTGTATCCAATAGATACTATTCTGTTATCTTTATCAACTATACATGCTCCAACCTGAGTAGATGGGTCCTTACTTCTCATTCCTGATAACAGCGAAATACCCATAAAATAATCATCCCAAGATATGTAATCAGTCCTTTTCATAATTACCTCCATTTGAATTAAAAATTTCTCTTCGCTCATCTCGTCAATGATATGATACTAGCTATCACTTTTATCATATCCGTTGCTCAAAATATGCTACTTTATATCAAAATTCATTTTATATAGCTCTATAACATTATCTATTAGTGAATTTATAGTAGCTTTTCCTGTACAATTTATCCTATTTGAAACAAATTTAGCTTTACCTAGATTTACTATTTCATCAACATCAAAGTCTAGAATCTGCTTACCATTTACATAAGTAAATCCTACTCCGATTACAACCGCATCTTCTTTTATATCTTCTGATTTTATAAGATTTTGACGTCCTACACATGAAATTATTATATCAGCCATTTTTACTAAGCTAGATAAATCTTTAGTTTTACTATTTGCATTTATAAGAGTTGCACCTCTATTTATCAACATAGCACATAATGGCTTTCCTACATGATTTGATTTTCCTATAACTAAAGCTATTTTTCCTTCAATATCAACATTGTATTGTTCTAATAAAGAAATTACCCCTTTAGGTGTTGCTGGAGCTAATTTAGTATCATTACCTAAATTTATTTCACCTATCCATTCTCTAGCAAATCCATCCGCATCTACATAGTAGTTTATTGATTTCATAAGTTTTTTAGTATCTAAATGTTTAAATGTTGGTAATTGAAGTATAACTGGTGTTTTATCTTCATTACATCTATTTATTATGTTTAGTACATCTTCATTATTACAATGTTCTTCAAACTTTACAACTTCTACTTTTAATCCAGCTTTCTCTCCTTCTTTTAATTTCCCTTTGATATACCTTGCATTTGCTTCATCATTTGATGCGTTTATTATTATAAACTTAGGCTTTTTTCCTATTTCTATTTCTATATTTTTAGTATCTTTTTGATATATCTTTATTTTCTCTTCACACATTGCTATTGCATCTATTGTCGTTGTCATTGTTTTCTCCCACTTTGTATTTTATTATTTATATTATATTAAATAAGATAATATAAATACAATCATTTATTCTTTATAAAATTTCACCTTTTACATCCTCTTCATATAAAGTATCTCTTAATGGTAATTTCATATATATAAATATTAATATAATTATATTTGATATTATTTATTATTAATATATATATATTCTAATAATAATTCTGCATTATAAGGTACTTTTATTATTTATGGTACTTTTGAACAATACAAAATAATAATTTTACTTAATGAAGTATTTTAATTAAAACATATATATATATTATATTTTACTCATTTACATAATACTTTATCTCTATTATAATATTTATTAGTGGGAACTTATATATTAATATAAGTGTTACGCTAGCCCAAATAAAAGCACCTATCTTTTGATAGGTGTTTTTCTGTTATAATTTACATTCATAATATTTAATGAACTTTCTTAATTCTGTCCTATATTAACTATTTATTTAATATAACTTTATATCGATTTAAATTAAATAAATTATTTTATGAAAATTTTTTTAAATATGTATATTATTTTAAGAAATGATAATACTTAAAATATGAACGGAAAACATACCTATCTCCCCCAGGTATATTGAAACTACAGTTCCCCCAACTGTAGTTTTTTGTTTTATAACTAAAAAAGAACAGATTATAATTTATATATTCTGTTCTTTATACACTATATCTTAAGCTATATCACTTAATACTTCAGCTTTATTTTCTTTTTCCTCTTCTAAAACTCCAAGTTTTTTAGCAACCAATTTAGTTGTACTTGCCTGCACTATTAAAGTTATCAGTATTGTCATAAATACAACTGATGATATTATTTCATATCCTGGAACTTTCATAGAAACTATTATCCCTGATAGTGCTGCCGGTATAACACCAGTTTCTCTTACCCACATCATAAATAATTTTTCTTTAAATGTCCATTTTGCATTTTTATCAAATAATGTAGATACCAATACTACAAGTGGTCTCGCTATAAACATTAGCACAAGTACTATTACTAATGATGGTGCCCAATATTTAGCAAGTGCTTCTAAATTTACTTGTGTTCCAAGTACTACGAATATGGCCATACGAGCTAATGATCCTATATTTTCAGAGAAACAATAATCTGAGTTGAAATCTACTTCTGGTATCCAAAGTCCAAATAACTTTTTATTACCTGATATTAACCCTGCTATAAATACTGCCATATATCCACTTCCATGTAACATAGTAGCTAACTCGTAAGTTAATGCTACCTTTAATACTGACATTATAGGAGCATATGAATGGAATATTCCTACTCTTTTATCTGATACTAAAGCAGTTAGAATATATCCTACAATTATGCCTATACCTATACCTACTATGGTAGATACTATAAGTTCTTTTATACTTTCCATTGCAGAGAATTCACCACTAGTCACAACTGAAAGTAATGTAGATACTAATATAGCCCCTACCGCATCATTAAATGCTGACTCGCTAACTACAGTTTGTTTTATCTTATCTTTTATAGCAACTTGTTTAAAAACTGGTATAAGTGCCGCTGGATCAGTAGATGCTATTACAGCACCTAAAAGTAAGGCTGTTAATATTGGTAGCCCAAATATCTTACCTGATACTAATCCTACTACAAGCGCAGATATTACAACTCCTACTGTTGCTAACATCCCTACGCTAATTTTAACTTTATTCAGTACTCTTAAGTTTATTTCTTTACCACCTTCAAATAATATAAATGCTGACCCAAAAGTAAGTATAAGATTATTTGCTATTGGAAAAGATTGTATACTTATTAAATTTAACAATGATGGTCCTATTATGATTCCTGCTAATAAATAAAGTATTACATCTGGTACTTTTATAATTTCACTTAATTTACCTAGTACTATACCTATTATAGCTATAGCTGCAAATATTAAAAGTAAATTATTGGTTGCTATCGCTTCAACTGTATTTTCCATTATCTGCTTCATCCCCTTTTTTGTGTTAAAGTTATCAATTTGTAAATGAGCTTTTATAATAGAAATAATTATATTCCTTTAAAATACAAGAGTCAATATTTTATTTTGTTTTCTAACTATTCAATTTAATCAGTCTTTGTAACCTTTTGTAAATAAATAAAATGTTTACGTTAACATTGATATTTTTATATCATCATTTATATTTACAAATTTTTTAGTCATTAAGATAATCCTCTATTTAATTTATTTTACAAAATAAATAACCATCTAGACGATTACTCTAGATGGTTATTTGTAATTATACAATTTGATAAAATAGTCCATGGTCTGTACAATAGAAATATAATTTCCCATGACCAGATTTACGGAATCTAAATTGCATATTCCATTCAGGATATTGTTTCGTAATAAGTGCTCTATCACCCTTTACATATGCAACAAAAGATATATAATGTTCCTTTTTCATTTCATGTTCAGTTGTAACATATAACTCATCTTCGACTGGCTCTACATCAAGTTTATGCCCGTCTTCCGCCTTCTTTGCAACCAATGGTTCTAGAGTTTTACCACAACAAGATATTGTAGCATTTCCAGTAGCTGTCATTAAATTTCCACACTGTTGGCATACATAAAATTTTAATTTGTTCATATTTCCTCCTACTAAATCGTTTAAATTTATTTCTCCAGATAATATTTGATCAATACTTACTCCTAATATTTGCGATAATTCTGGAAGTAAAGAAATATCAGGACATCCTAGACCTCGTTCCCATTTACTTATTGTTTTATCACTTATATTCATTAAATCAGCTATTTGCTTTTGAGTCATATTCTTATCTTTTCTTAATTCATATATCAAACTTCCAATTTTTTTACAATCCATCATTATCACCTCTTATATATTAATTTAAACTACTTAGTAAGATAATTCAATAAACTAAGCGTAGAGTTATTTTGATATTTATATGTATATATGTTTTAATTAAAATACTTCATTAAGTAAAATTATTATTTTGTATTGTTCAAAAGTACCATAAATAATAAAAGTATTTTATAATGTAGAATTATTATTAGAATATGTATATTTTAATATATTGTTTAATTAAATATCTATATTTTATATACTATAAATCTCTTCAAAATAATTGGTTTGTTGGATAATAACAAAAGCTTATTAGTAGGTCTCTAATAAGCTTTTGTTATTTAATCTATAAATGTTACAACTTCTTCTAAAGGCTTTCTAGGTGGTTGTTTTGGAGTATCATCTTCTGCTACCCCTAAAGAAATCATAGACATTAATTCATAACCTTCTTTCTCAAACCCTATAAGATTTTCTATTTCCTTTTTTGCATGTGTTGGTCCTGTCATATAACAAGTTCCATATCCCATTTCAGTTGCTGCTAATAAGATATTTTCTACAGAAGCTCCAATTCCTTGTGCTGCTGATTGAGGAGATACTAATATATCTAAAACCTCTTGTGGCGCATTATTTTCCTTTAATATCTTATACTCTATCATTTTATATTCACATGAATATACTATTATAACTACAGGTGCATGCTTAAAGCATGTATAATAGTTTATTGTACTCATATGTCTTTTAAAGTCTTTTTCATTCTTTGCAAGCTGTCCTATATTTTCATGGCTTTTAGTTACTATATCTGCCATTTTATTTATTATATCTCTATTTTGTAATACTACAAAGTGCCAATTTTGCTGATGCTTTGGAGATGGAGCATAAGTTCCTGCTTTTAACAATTCAACTATATCTTCTTTTGGTATAGGTGTATCTTTAAATTGCCTTACACTTTTACGGTTATATATAAAATCTAAATTTGCCATATTATTTTCTCCTGTTGTATAACTAGTTTAAATTTAAAATAATTATTAGCTATTTTATATCAAATTCAAATATTATTAAGTATATCAAATAAAACATTTCTTCATATAAATATTAATACTAATAATCCTGCATCTATATTATCTAGACTTGTATAATGATATTAGATTTTTATATGTACTTCAACGCTCTATTTTATTAACTTTTCTACTATATGTATAATATTTATTTTTTATAATTTCATATACATCTTTATAATAATATCCAATTTCTATTTTTCCATTATCTAATTCAGCAAGTATATTAATTTCTCCTTTGAACAATTTTAATACACTACTTATAGGTTTTTGTCTTAATTTTATATATTGTATTTTATCATAACTAATAATACTAATATGTTTTATAAAAAAACCTCTTGATACCGCTATACTCTGCTCACCAACATAAAGACCTCTAGCTATATAAGTTAAACAATTGTATAAAAAAACAATTATTAGATAACTTTTATTTATTTCAATAAACATATCCACAGTTATTAAAATTTTAAATATACAAGCTATATATATAATAGCTATATTTACTATAATTATAGAAATAATACTATAAAAAAACCTTATTATTAAACTAAGTTTATGTTCCTTTTTTAAACTTAAATTTTCTTCTACGTTAATTTCTGGAATTAAGGTTTTCATATTTTTTAAAAATCTTTCCTTACTACTATATAATAATATTTTTGAACCTTCACTTTTTTCATTTCCTACTCCAATTGTAACGATACTACTTTCATATCTTTTACATAATCTAGATATAAAAGTTTGCTTAATATTTATAGCATTTATTCTATTTATTGGAACATTAAACTTTCTCAATTTAAATAGTCCATAACTTATATGTAAATTATCTTCTATCCTATCAATAGTAAAATTATAGTATTTAAATAAATCACCAATAAATAATTTTATTACTGAAATCCATGCAGTAATTTTTATTATAGCTATCGCAAATTCACTTTGATTTGCATCTATTTTCAATGATACAAATTCAGTTATTGAAACTAAAATCAAGTTCCATACTAAACCAACAATAGATATATTAAAAAAACAATGTTTTAAAATATCCCAAAATGAATACTTTATACAATTACTTTCGTCTTTCTCTAATTCATGTTTTTCTGTATCCATAAGTTGTAAAACTCTATTTTTAAATTGGTGTGCTTGTTTCTTAGAAAGAATAATTTCTATATCCGTTACCTCTGATGTTGATAAGCTATCTATATCAATTTTTATTTTATACGTACCCATTATTCTTTCAAGCATATTTTGTTCTAAGTTAATATTAGATATATTTTTTATTTCATACGTATTTTTTCTATAAAATATAGCATTTTTTTTAACTACTATAGTATCATTTTCTATATATATGAAAGTCCTTGTCCAAATTACTATATTATAAATTAAAATAAATAAAAATATTGTTGTTGCGATAGTTCTTATAACTATTCTTTCTAATGTCATACCACCTTCAATAAGCATTCTTACGTCATCAAAATTGTATATAGTTAGAAAAATTATAAATAAATAAAATACAAATATTTTTTCTATTATAATACTAGGATGACACCTAAACTTCTCTTTTTTCATAAATCTAACTCCTAAAATGAAGAATTTCAATGTACTTTTGCTTCTCTGGCTATTTCATTTATTTTATCATTTAATATACTAGATATAACTTTTACTTTTTCATCACTTAAAAATTTTATTGTTACATCTCCACCTGAAGTTGTTAAAATTACTTTTGATAAATTAAATAATTTATCAGTAGGGCCTTTTTTTATAGTAATTTTATGAATTCTTTCAATTGGAACTATATTTATTTCAACAAATAAAAAACCTTCCTTAACTTCTATTGAATCTTCACCAATATAATACCTATATCTCTCATACTTTATTTTAGGCCCTATCATTAAGTATATAATATCTTTTAAAATTAAAATTGTTAATATAATTGAAATTATTTTAGGAAAAAATTTTAATAGCAAATATAATATTAACATTAAAATAATATACTTAATCATAATTTCAATTAGATCAGATATAAATATACAGAAAATTGCTCTCTTATTTAATTTTTCATACTGCATATTATAAGCATCCCTTCTAATAGTTGAATTTATCTTTATATAATACCATATAATTAAATATAATACTAAAACATTTATTTCCAAATTACATAATCATAAGATTATGTAATATATATGTTTTAATTAAAATACTTCATTAGGTAAAGTTATTATTTTGTATCGTTCAAAAATACAATAAATAATAAAATTATTTTATAATATAGAATTATTATTAAAACATATATAATTTTATTATTAAATAGTGTATATAAGATGTAATATAATTTCCTTCAGACTAAAAAAAGATATCAATTAAGAAATTAATATCTTTTACTTATATTCTCCTATGAAATTTTTCTACTCTCTTCTTTGCTTAATATTAGTTTTAAATTTCTATAATATGTCCTAAATAAAGACGAAATCACAATAACACCCATAGCTATAGCTCCACTTGCTAAAATAACATTAGCACCTGTAGTGAAAGCTAATTGGAAATCACCTTCTACAACATAAGACATTGTATTATATAATCCAAGACCTGGTATTAATGTTATTATTCCAGGAACTATAAATAGTATAGTAGGTTTTCTCATCTTTCTTGCTAATATTTCACTTAATAGCGCTGCAACAGATGCTGCTATAAAGTTTGAAGTCATCATATCAATATTAACTCTCATTAAAAGTACATATATAACCCATGATATCATTCCTATACCACCAGAAACATAAAGTGTTTTCTTAGGAGAGTTCAAAAATACAGCAAATCCAACTGCCGCTAAATATGAAAATATTACATGTATATACATAGGCATCCAAATCATTATAATACGCCTCCAAATCTAACATATATATTCATAGCTATACCAACACCTGATGCAATAGCTGTAGCTATAACTCCTGCCTCAATTGCTCGTCCTACTCCTGACATAAGCTCTCCTGATACTAAATCTCTTACAGCCTTTATAAATGGTACTCCTGGTAAAAGAGGCATTATTGAACCTACTATCAACATCTTTGGTGTATCTAGTATTCCAATTTCTACAACACCTATCCCACAAAGACCTATAATTATTGACGATACTAGTGTAGCAAAAACTGGTATATTACTTATTTTTTTAACTTCATCATATATAATCATAGCCATTACTGAGGTTATAAGAGTTAACATAAATGTTAATACATTATCCCCTCCAACTAATACAGCAAAACTAGAGGATCCAATTGCTGTCCATATATTTATAGCACTTTGTGTATGAGGTGATTTTTCTTCTAGATGTTTTAATTCTGATATTGCATCATCTATTGACATATCCACTTGACTAACAAACTTCCTAGAAAAGTCATTCAATAAATCTATTTTATTTAAGTTTATACATCTACTTTCTATTACTTTCATAAATGTGTATCCATCAAACCTATCATCAGATACTATAATTGTGTTAGGTGCCATAAATACATTTATGTGCGTAAATCCTCTTGAACTGCAAATTCTTTTTACAGTATCATCAACTCTGTAAGTTTCTGCTCCGTTACTAAGCATTAGTTGACCTATAAATGTTGCTAGCCTTAAAACATCTTTTTTATAGTTGTGAGTATTTTTTTCAGTCATAAATGCCCCCCATTCATTATTTTATTATTTTTATCAAAAATAAATTATATCACTTCAATTAAAATGTATAAAGTAATATTTTTATCTCTGGGATAATTTACAATCTATATATATTTTATTATATTTAACATTTAAGATAGTTCTATTCATAATATATCAAAATACCCATATCTAAAAGATATGGGTATTATATAATTTCAAAACTTAATATAATCTTTAATTTTAAATTCTATAATTTATAATCTTTAAATTCTTTTATCAAGAATAATCCTATTATAATCATTGACACTATATCAGCTAAAGGCTGAGCTGCCCATACTCCATTTAGTCCAAAATATTTTGGTACTACTAATATTAATGGTATAAATACAATAACTTGTCTTAATAAACTAAGTACTATTGATTTTTTTGCACTACCTATAGATTGGAAATAAACTGTTCCTAATACGCATATACCTACTGCAGGCAATGTTAATGAATAAATGGATATTCCATTTAGTGCTAAATCCATAAGCATAGCATCTTTTGTAAATATACTTATAAACTGCTTAGGGAATAATATAATCGCTATAAGTCCAAATGATAAAATTCCAACTGCTCCTAATATTCCTATTGATAAAGCTTTTTTAGTTCTATCAAATTGTTTAGCTCCATAGTTATATGCAATTATAGTCTGCATACCTTGACTTATACCATATACAGGCATCATAAATAATAAGTTTATAGATGTTATAGCTGTCATAGCACCTATTGCTAAATCTCCACCATATAGTTTTAAAACTTTATTAGTTATTAAATGTATAAATCCTGACGCAAGTTCCATACAAAATGGTGTCAAAGCTATTATTACAATTCCTTTTATTATTTTTGATTCTATTCTTATATTTTTTAATTTTAACTTTAAATTTGATTTGCCTAAAGTAAAGTAATAACCCAACCATAAACAAATTGCTAACTGACATATTACAGTTCCTAATGCTGCTCCTTTAATTCCCATACCAAACCCAAATATAAATATAGGGTCTAGTATTAAATTAAGTAAGCAACCTATTATCATCATGTTAGATGCAAATTTAGGATTTCCTTCTGCTCTTATAGCACTGTTCATTGCAAATCCTGGTAAGTTAAACCATGCACCACACATTATTACACTCATATAATCCATTGAGTATTTTATAGTATCATTACTTGCTCCAAAGAAGTATAGTATATCTTCTAAGAAGAATATTGATATAATCATCATAACTATACCAACTAATAATTCTATTGCTACTGTATTACCTAGTGCTTTTTCAGCTCCTTCTTTATTTCCTTCTCCTAGTTTAATTGCTATATTAGTACTACCTCCAACTGCAAGACCAACACAAAATGCACCTAGTATTGTAAGTATAGGCATTGTAACTCCTAGACCTGATATTGCTAGTGCTCCTACATCTTTCATAGAACCTATAAAAGCTCTATCTACTGTGTTATATAATGATGTTACCATCATGGCTAAAATAGCTGGTACTGAATATTTTACAATTAAACGCCATATTTTCTCTTCTTTTAATTCATCTTTTATTACTACTTGACTTTCCATATATATCTCCTAAACTACCATATCATAAGTTAAACATACAGGCTTATTGTTTCTAGAGTCATTAACTATTTCAGCATCTATATTAAATAACTCTTTTAAATTTTCTTTTGTCATAACTTCATGAGCCGTTCCTTCACAAACTACTTTTCCTTTTTTAACACCTATCATATGATCTGCAAATCTAGCTGCATTGTTAAGTTCATGTATAACCATAACTATAGTTGTTCCTTGCTTTCTATTTAAGTCTTCTAATAACTTTAATATTTCTAATTGATGAGCTAAATCTAAATACGTTGTTGGCTCATCAAGTATAAGTATTTCACTTTGTTGAGCTAGTGCCATAGCTATCCAAGCTCTTTGTCTTTGACCTCCTGATAAGGCTTCCATAGGTCTTTCTCTAAACTCTTCTATTCCAGTTGATTTAAGTGCCCATGTTACTATATCATTGTCTTCTTTGTTCATTTTTCCAAAACCTTTTTGATGAGGAAATCTTCCATAAGCTATTAACTCCTCTACTGTAAGTCCACTTGGTGCTTGCGGACTTTGAGGTAAAACTGCCATTACTTTAGCCAAGTCCTTTGGACTTTGTTCTTTTATATTTATATTATTTACAAATATATCTCCGCTTTTAGGTTGTATTATCCTTGCTATTGTTTTTAATATTGTAGATTTACCACAACCATTTGAACCTATTATTGTAGTTATTTTGCCTTTTGGTATATCTAAATTTAAATCTTTTACTATATCTAAATTTCCATAAGAAATGTTTAAGTTTTTAGTGCTTATACAGCTCATATTTATCTCCTTTTAAGTCTAATTTTATATATTATCTAGTCTGATAACATTAGATAAATAAAGTATGGTACACCTATTATCGCTACTACTATACCAACTGATAATTCTCTAGGTGCTATTATATTTCTTGCTATAGTATCTGCTACTAAAAGTATTGTACTTCCTACAAGTGCTGCAGTAGGTATTAATTTTTTATGTTTTGGTCCTACTAACTTTCTTGCTATATGAGGTGCAACTAATCCTAAAAATCCAATACTTCCTGCTACAGAAGTTGCAACCCCTGCTAATACAACTGCAAGTATTATTAATTTTACTCTTTCTTTTTCTACTTCTACACCTAAACCAGTAGCTACTTCATCTCCTAAATTTAGTGCATCTAAGTATCTTGATTTATACATTGCTAATAAAGTAATTACTACTATAAATGGTAAAACTGCTATAACATAATTCCAGTTCGTTCCCCATATACTTCCGTTTGTCCAAGCCATTACTCTATTAAATTCTTGTGTTGTAAATCTTAATTGAAATATTGTAAGTATTGATGTAAAGGCTATGTTTATACCTATACCTACTAATAATAATCTTGATGAATTTATTCCATTTTTCCATGCAAGTATATATATTAAAAATGCTCCAAATAATGCACCACTAAGAGCTACTATTGGCATTGTAAATATAGTAAGATTACTTACACCATCATAAACATTTCCATTCATTAAGAATATATATATAACAACAAATAATGCAGCACCTGAGTTTATACCAAGTATCCCAGAGTCTGCTAAATCATTTTTCGTAACACCTTGAAGTATAGTACCTGATACTGCTAGTGCAGTACCAACTAATATTCCTATTACTATTCTAGGTAATCTTAATTTAAATATTGCTATTTCATGTGCTTTTGTACCTTGTCCTATTAAAGTTTTTATAACATCACCAGGTGATATTGATAATGAACCCATATTTAAACTAATTAAAAAAGTCCCGAATATCATTGCTAATAATATACCAATGATTATTATAAATTTTTTATTTTTCTTTATATTCATAATCTATTTTGTATCCTTTCTAACAAGATAGATAAATACTGGTACTCCTAAAAGTGCAGTTAATGAACCTATTGGAGTTTCATATGGTGGATTTATCATTCTTGCTAAAATATCACTATATACTAGTAAAACCGAACCAAGTACCATTGAACTTGGTATTATATATTTATAATCTGCACCAACTATTCCTCTCACTATTTGTGGAATTATAAGCCCTACAAATACTATATTACCTGCAACAGAAACAGATGCACCTGTCAATAATATTACTAATACTATACTTATAAACCTTACTTGATTTGTTTTTTGTCCTAATCCTATTGCTACTTCTTCACCTAAACTTAGTATAGTTATTTTAGGTGCCATAAGTATTGCTCCTACTAAAGCACATCCTCCTATTATCGCTAGTAGTGTTATACTACTCCACTTTGCTCCAGTTACTCCTCCTGATATCCAAAATGTAAGTTGTTGAGATAAGTTAAAATACATTGATATACCCATAGCTAATGAGATTAATAACGTTCCTAATGCTGTTCCTGCAAGTGCAAGCTTAACAGGATCTACTTTTCTCATACTTCTTGAACTTACAAAATAAACTAAAAGTCCACTTATACTCGCTCCCGCAAATGCAAACATCATCATTGAAAAACTATTTATTATTAAATCTGGGAATATTCTTTGTAATACCAAAGCTACCGCTATCATAAATGTAGCACCTTGTGTTATACCCATTACAGATGGCTCTGCAATTGGGTTTCTAGTTATACCTTGTATTATTGCACCTGCTACTGCTAAAAATCCTCCTACAAGAGCTGCTGCAATAGCTCTAGGTATTCTTACATCTCTAATTATTTTAGTATTTATATCATTACTATCATGAAGTATACTATTGACTATTGTGGCTAAATCTATATCCTTTGCTCCCAAAGAAACAGATGTTACTACTCCAAATATTAGCAGTAATATACCTACAAACATAAGTAAATACGCTGCTTTTTTTCTATTAATCTTTTTCATCTATCCTCCATATATTTACATATAAATATAAATAGTAGGTGAAAAAAGTTTCTTATTCTTTCCACCTACTATTTGTTTATACATTATTTTATAAGTTCGTCCTTGATTGTATCTAATATTAATAATCTTCCTATTGGGTTATATGGTTGGCTAAAGTATGGACTATTATTTAAAAACGTTACATTTCCATCTTTAACAGCTCTTATTTCTTTCCATACAGAGTTATTTTCTAATTCAGCTTTATCAGATTCACTTCCTATAACTACTATATTATCAGCATCTATTTCATCTAAACCTTCAAAAGTAACTTTAGGTAATTCTATAGAATCTTGTGCTGGTATTTTTTCTGGTTGCTTAAGATCCATATCTTCACTTAATACTGTACCCATTCCACCACTAGTAAATACAAAGAATTGTCCATTTGCTAAATCTGTTGATATTGCCACATATGATTCATCTTCACCATTTGCAGCTTTTACTTCTTTACCAACTTCTTCAGCTTTTTTATAGTATTCATCTAACCATTTTTGAGCTTCATCTTCTTTTTCGAATATATCAGCTACGTCCATTAATTTCCCTTCCCAGTCATTGTACTCGTCATCTAACATAACTACTGGAGCTATTTCTTTTAATTGGTCATATATTTTTTCTTGTCTTGGTGCCATTATTATTAAATCTGGGTTTAACCCAAGTATTGCTTCTATGTCAGCAGTATCTTCCATAGCATGCCCTACTACTTTAGCTTCTCCTAATTCATCCTTAACGTAAGCTGGTACTACATCAGGTTTGTATGAGTCAACATTTGAAGTTCCTACTGGAGTATATCCAAGTAATACTAACTCTTCACTGTTTCCTGATATATCTACTATTCTTTTTGGATTAGCTGGTATTTCAACTTCTCCTTTAGCCGTTTCTACTATTCTTGTTTCTGATTTATTACTCTCTTCATTGTTATTAGTTCCTGAACAACCAGTAACTATTCCAAGAGTAGCTATTGTTAAACTTAATGCCACTAATGCTTTTAATTTTCTCATGTCTTTCCTCCTGTTGACTTTTTAACTCTTCTATTATTAATAATCATTATCATTTGATTTATGTTTTTATTATATCATATAGTTTTCTATAGTCAATATAAATCAGTAGAAAATATAAAAAAATCAACATGTTTTATAAATTTATTATACTTACTATACTGTATATACCCTTTAACTAACTAGTAAAACTTTTATTTATAATCTCTAATATATATGTTCTAATAATAATTCTACATTATAAAATAATTTTATTGTTTATT
>CALFLM010000043.1 GCA_937880075.1 uncultured Romboutsia sp.
AATAAGAGAAGAAATGAATGCTAAAGGTGCTCAAGAAATATTATGTTCAGGATTGATACCATCAGAACTTTGGAAAGAGTCAGGTAGATGGGATGTTATGGGGCCTGAAATGTTTAGACTTAATGATAGAAATGAAAGAAGCTATTGCATGGGCCCAACTCATGAAGAAGTATTTACGGATATAATAAGACAAGAGGTAACTTCATATAAGCAATTACCACTTAACTTATATCAAATACAAGTAAAATACAGAGACGAAAGAAGACCAAGGTTTGGAGTTATGAGAACTAAAACTTTCACGATGAAAGATGCTTATAGCTTTGATGTAGATCAAGAAGGATTAGATAAATCATACCAAGATATGTTTGATGCATATACAAATATATTCAGAAGATGCGAATTAGAAAATAGCCCAGTTCAAGCAGATTCAGGTGCTATGGGTGGTTCTGCATCAGCTGAATTTATGGTTAAGTCAGAAGTTGGAGAAGATGAAATAGTATTCTGTAGTGGATGTGATTATGCAGCTAATATAGAAAAAGCTGTGTCAGTAAACCATGAAGCTTGTAATGAAGAAATGAAAGAATTAAAAGAAGTTCATACTCCAGAAGTAACTACAATAGATGAATTAGCTAAATTCTTTAATATAGAATCAGGAAAATTTGGTAAGACTTTAATATACTATGCAGATGGAAAATCTGTAGCAGTAGTAGTTAGAGGAGATAGGGAGGTTAACGAAACTAAAGTTGTTAATGCTATAGGTGGAGCTGTTGAATTTGAACTTGCTAGTGAAACAACTATAAAAGAAGTAACTGGTGCAGAAGTAGGATTTGCAGGTCCAATAGGAATAAAGACTGATTACTTATTAATAGACCAAGAAGTAGCAGATCAAAAGAATATAATAATAGGTGCTAATAAAACAGAGTATCATGTAGAAAATGCTAACTACGGAAGAGATTTTGAAGGTACAGTTGGAGACTTTAGAAATGTAGAAGAAGGAGATAAATGTACTAAGTGTGGTAGTGCATTAGAAGTTGCTAGAGGAGTAGAAGTTGGTCATATATTCAAACTTGGAACTAAGTACTCAGAATCTATGGGAGCTACTTACTTAGACAAAAATGGTAAAACTCAACCAATAGTTATGGGATGTTACGGAATAGGCGTTGAAAGAACGGCAGCAGCTGTAATAGAACAACATCATGATGAAAATGGTATAATATGGCCTTTATCTATAGCTCCATATCATGTAGTAGTAGTACCAGTAAACATGAAAAAAGAAGAGCAAGTTAAAGCTGCTGAAAAGATATACAACGAATTAAAAGATATGGGCGTAGAAGTATTATTAGATGATAGAGATGAAAGAGTTGGATTTAAGTTCAAAGATAGTGAACTTATAGGTATACCAATGAGAATAACTGTTGGTAAAGATATAACTGACGGTAAAGTAGAATTTAAATTAAGATCAGAATCTGATAAAGAAGTGATAGCTTTAGATGAAATAAAATCAAAAATTGAATCTGAATTTGCAAAGAATAACGTAAAGTTAGGATAATTATTTAATAGATAGTATATATATCCACTAAGTTATTAACAATTATGATTAAAATATGGATATATATACTATTTTAATTAGGAAAAAAACAACTTTATCCACAAAATAAAATAGTAGTATTATTAATAAACCAATTTGTTTTTAATTTAATTTGGACAAAATAACATTACAATAATTATGTTATTTTGATATTATAGATACGTGTAATATTATAGGAGGTAAAATTATGAGCGTAAGAGTAAGATTTGCTCCAAGTCCAACTGGATTTGTACATATAGGTAGTTTAAGAACAGCACTATATAACTATTTATTTGCAAAGAAAATGGGTGGAGAATACATATTAAGAGTAGAAGATACTGACCAAACTAGGTTAGTAGATGGTGCCATAGAAAATATGCTAAATGCTATGAAGTGGGCAGGAGTTAACCACACTGAAGGAGTTATGTTAGATGATAACGGAAATATAACTCAAATTGGTGAAAATGGACCATATATACAATCTGAAAGATTGGACATATATAAAGAATATATAAAAGAGTTACTAGATGCTGGTAAGGCTTACTATTGTTTCTGTACTAAAGAAAGATTAGATGAAGTAAGAGAAAAGCAAAAAGAAGCTGGAGAAACTCCAAGATATGATGGTCATTGTAGAGACCTTACTCAAGAAGAAATAGATGCTAAAATAGCTGCAGGTGAGCCTTATGTAATAAGACTAAGATTACCAGAAAATCATGTTATAAAGTTCACTGATTTAGTAAGAGGAGAAACAGAATTCAATACGAATGATTTAGATGATCAAGTATTAATAAAGACTGATGGATTCCCAACTTACCACTTTGCAGTTGTTGTTGATGATCATTTAATGAAAATAACTCATGTAATAAGAGGAGAAGAATGGGTTTCTTCAACTCCAAAACATGTTTATTTATATGAAGCATTTGGATGGGAAGCTCCGACATTTGTACATTTACCAAACATACTTAATAAAGAAAAGAAAAAATTAAGTAAGAGACATGGTGATGTTGCAGTTGAAGATTTCAAGAAAAAAGGATACTTACCAGAAGGACT
>CALFLM010000044.1 GCA_937880075.1 uncultured Romboutsia sp.
GTAATGTATTTAGCTTATCGATACTAATAGGTCGAGGACTTGACCAAAAAATAAATTTAAAGGTTTATACAGCCAACTGAATTAAATGTTTTAGGTTACTAAATAAATGATGGATTTTAGCAACAGATATGACCAACGCGGTAGCAAGGGAATATCATTAGTTAAATATCAATTTTAAATGGTATGCAGTTTTCAGAGTGTTAACTCAAAAACTTAATATGCTGGTGTGGCTCAACGGTAGAGCAGCTGACTTGTAATCAGCAGGTTGTAGGTTCGATTCCTATCACCAGCTCCAATAAAGACTATACGAAGTATAGTCTTTTTTAATATACTAAGTTACTATAAAATATATATTCTGTGGATAATTTGTAACCTCATAATTGTTTTGAGAAACAGATGTATCTGTAGTGATAGTAAAGATATATCCTTATCGAAATAAAATGCTTCGCCGACAGATCGCTCAAACTAAGTAAATTTTTTATTATATAGATAGTTAATAGAAAAGATTATGCTTAATATAGAAATTTTATAACTAAAAAGGATATAATATATATTATGAAACTAAGGAACCTAAATAATGAAATCAAAATATTATAAATATTATTAGGTACAATTTATAAAAATTAGAATACACTTACTTTTTAAACAAAAATTTACTTTTGACACAACATAAATCTTATGTTAATATATATATTATCAATTAAATACTAAGTAAGCCAGACAATCGCGGGTAGCATTTGCTACGTGAGGAAAGTCGGAGCTCCATAGAGCAGGGTGCTAGGTAACGCCTAGTGGGAGTGATCCTAAGGAAAGTGCAACAGAAAATAACCGCCATTTATGTGGTAAGGATGAAAAGGCGAGGTAAGAGCTCACCGTTTGCTAGGTGACTAGCAAAGCCGTGTAAACCCCACCTGGAGCAAGACCAAGATAGGGCTAAAAGGATGTTGCTCGCATCCTCCGGTTGGTAGGTCGCTTGAGCTTATTGGTGACAATAAGCCTAGAAAGATGATTGTCAAATACAGAACTCCGCTTATAGACTTGCTTATATTTATTGATATAAATGGGAATATGGCTCAGTTGGTAGAGCAATTGACTGTTAATCAATGGGTCACAGGTTCGAGTCCTGTTATTCCCGCCAATATGCTGGTGTGGCTCAACGGTAGAGCAGCTGACTTGTAATCAGCAGGTTGTAGGTTCGATTCCTATCACCAGCTCCAATAAAGACTATACGAAAGTATAGTTTTTTTTATACTACAAATATATCTAATAAAAAAATTAAAATAATATATATAATTTTGCAAATTATTATAAAAGTAATTTATTATAGTAATAAATACTAATCAATAAGCATTGATAATTGGAATAAAATCATATATCATAAAATAAATATGGATAAGAATTATTATGGAGGTATATTTTGGGATACTTAGAAATAACGCTTTTAGCAATGCTTCCATTAACAGAGTTAAGAGGAGCAATACCAATCGGAATTGCAATGGGCTTGAATCCGATAGGAGTATATATAGCAAGTGTAATAGGGTCAACTATAGTGTCTATACCACTTATTTTTACTTTTAGACATGTATTAAATTTTTTTAGAAATATAGATATATTTTTACCTTTAGTCAAAAAAATTGATATTAAAATAGAAAATGGAATGAAGCGATTAAAGAGAATATCTATATTAGGTATTGTACTTTTTGTAGGGATACCTCTTCCAACTACAGGGACTTGGACAGCTTCAGCTATAGCATCAATTCTTAAAATGAGGATAAAAACTTCTTTATTAGGGGTTTTGATAGGGAATATGATGTCAGGAATTATAGTTTCTTTAATATCACTGCACATAATTTAATAAAAAAGCTTATGATTAATTGAACTGACACTTAAAAAGTATAGATTTTAATAAAAGACTAGATAATCAACTATATGGCACCTGTATTCTATAGGTGTTATATTTTTTACGTATTAGTAATTATAGTATTAAAAGTTTTGTGATAATCTATGAATATAAGTAATATTGATAACTTTATAAACGTAAAAAATTACATTTTGAAATTCTTTGACCAGGCAGTGTCTCAAGTAATATATACATCTGTATCAGTAGTAAGGATATATATTTGGCGAAATGAATTGTTTTACAGATACATCACTAAAGCAAAGCAAATTTTTTATTTATCTTAAAATCTATAGTTATAGCAATTGAACTTAATAATAAATGTACGTAATGTGTATCAAATCAATACTTATTTTAGAAGTCGTAAAATAGTAATAGATTACATTTACACACTTTTATAAGTTTTATTACTATACAATAATAGATAAAACTATAACTATATTCAAGCAAATATAAAAGGTTAAAAATAATATATAGCAATAAAATAAGTCGAATTTTAGTTAATCACTTTATTTTATTGCTATTTTTGTGTTAATATAATATTATTAACAAAATTGTAACTAAACATACTATAAAAAGTATAAAAAATATATAGAGGAGGAGTTAAGATGAGGTGTAAAAAGAACATAAGAAACTTAATATTACTTACAATGATAATATCACTACCAGTATTATCGAACCCATCAGCTGTAAATGCAGATAGTATAGAAGATGAATTTTCATCTGTAATAAATAAATATGATTTAAAAGATGTAGTGGTTGAACCTGGAGTATGCTTAACAAAAGGTGAAACTTTAGATTTATCTCAGTATCCTGACTGGGAATTATCAGACAATGAAACTATAGAGATAAATTCAAATGGAATTGTAAAAGCAGTTAACGAAGGTACAGTATTTTTAAGTCAAAGAATAGGTGAAAAAGTGCATATAGTAGAAATATATGTACCATCAGATTCATCAATGTTTAGCATAGAATCTAGAGATATTCAACCTAGGGGATACTATAAAGTATTTATAGATGCAGGTCATGGTGGGACTGACCCTGGGTCATTAGGATACGGATATAGGGAGTCAGATCTAAATTTACAAGTAGCAAAAAAAGTAGAATCTAAATTAAAAAGTAAAGGTATAGATGTAAAAATGAGTCGAAGCTCAGATGTTTACTATTCTTTATCCGAAAGAGCAAATATGGCTAATGATTATGGTGCAGATGCATTTGTATCAATACATCAAAATTCGGCAGAAGCAAAATCAGCAAATGGTATAGAGACATACTATAATAGAAATAAAGAAGAAGACAAGCCATTAAGCAATGATATCCAAAAGCAGGTTATAAGTCAAACTGGAGCGAAGAATAGAGGGGTAAAAAGTGCAGGATTTGCAGTTTTAGTAAAAAGTGAAATGATATCTTCATTGGTAGAATGTGGATTTATAAGTAATGAATCAGAAGTAAAAAAATTATCTGATTCATATTATCAAGATAAATTAGCTACAGGTATAGCGGATGGAATCGAAAATTATTTAAAATCAAATGTAATAATAGAAGAAAGTCAAATGACAGCAATTGGGAAAGTAATAAATGCTGATAGATTGAACGTAAGAAGAGGACCAGCAACATCATTTGATATAATAGGCAAATTAAGTCGTGGAGATAAAGTTAAGATTGTTGGAAAAAGCAACAACTGGTACAAAATAGAATATAATGGAACATATGGATACGTTTCAGGGTCTTATATAGAACTAGACCCAACTAAACCAGAGCAAGATGACAAAATGAACTTTACTGATGTAAATCAAGGGTATTGGGCATATTCTCAAATACAAAGTTTTGTAGAAAAAGGATATATAAATGGATATGGAGATGGTACGTTTAGACCTCAAAACCCAATAAAAAGAAATGAGTTTGTAAAAATATTTAATAAAGTATTTGGACTGACGAATAAAAGTGGAATAGTATTTGATGATACTAAAAACAACTGGGCAAAAGATGAAATAGATATAGCAGTTACAAATGGAGTAGCTCAAGGTGTAGGAGATAATAAATTTGAACCAGATAGCTATATGACTAGAGAAGCTGCGGTTAAGATGTTAGCTAATTATATGAAAATAGAAGATAAAAATCATGATAAAATAAATGGATTCTCAGATTATAACGAAATATCGGATTGGGCAAAAGATGCATTTGAAGGCAATCTTGAAAAAGGATATATCAAAGGAACTGATGAAGGAAAACTTGCACCAAAGAACAATATAACAAGAGCAGAGGTTGTTACTATTTTAAGTAGAGTAATTAACTAACTAATATTTCGGGGGACATAAATATGAGGAAGACACTATCACTACTACTATCAATATGCATAATACTTGGTAGTGGAATAAAAACAAAATCATATGCCAATACAAATAATGTACAAGCTGCATGGTTAACAACTGCATGGAGTTTAGATTGGCCA
Organism: uncultured Romboutsia sp.; assembly: GCA_937880075.1. Taxonomy (GTDB): domain Bacteria; phylum Bacillota; class Clostridia; order Peptostreptococcales; family Peptostreptococcaceae; genus Romboutsia. The sequence continues at coordinate 4,350 of CALFLM010000044.1, forward strand.
AAAGCTAAAAATAATCCTACAGCTCAGAAAAATGAATTGATAGCAATATTAGATACATTAAAAGATACCGGAATAAATACAGTTATGTTTCAAGTAAGACCATATGGAGATGCAATGTATAAATCTAGCATAAATCCTTGGTCAAAAGAGTTAACTGGAACACAGGGGAAAGACCCTGGATATGATCCTTTATCCTTTGTAATTAAAGAAGCACATGCTAGAGGAATGAAAGTACATGCATGGTTAAATCCATACCGTGTAATAAGCTCAGGCACAGATGTAAATGTATTAAGTGCTAATCACCCTGCAAGAAAAAATCCATCACTTCTTATAGAGAATAAAGGTGGAATGTACTATAATCCTGATTTACAAGAAGTAAAAAATCATATATCTGAAACAGTTGGTGAAATAGTATCTAATTATGATGTGGATGGTATAACATTTGATGATTATTTTTATCCTACAGATTATCCTTTACCACAAGGTGAGAGTAAAGATGGTGCTGTAGCAAATGCTAGAAGAGAACATATAAATCAAATGATACTTCAAGTAAAAAATACAATAAAAAGTACTAAACCTTGGGTAAGATTTGGTGTAAGCCCAAGAGGTGTATGGAAAAATAAAGTGAATGACCATAATGGTTCAGATACTGGATATGCAAAAGAAAGCTATTACTCAGATTATGCAGATACAGTTAAATGGGTAAAAGAAGGTTATATAGATTATATAATACCACAAGTATATTGGGAAATGAATCATAGGGTAGCACCATTTAAAACTGTAACTAATTGGTGGGAAAATGTAGTAAAAGGAACAAATGTAGATCTTTATATAGGGCACACTACAGATAAAGATGTAGTAGCAAAAGAAATAGATACACAAATACAATATACTAAACAGTTTTCAACTATAAAAGGAAATTCATATTATAATGTAACATCTATAATGAACAATAAACAAGGTGCTAGAGATAAAATAAAAAATAGTATAGTACCTAAATTACCATTTTGGGATATAGAAAATCATTGGGCAAAAAATGAAATAATAAACTTTTCTAATAAAGGATATTTAAATGGAAAGCCTGATGGAGGATTTCATCCTCAAGATGCTATAACAAGGGCAGAATTTGTAAAAGTAATAAATAGAATGTTTGGTCTGACAACAACTAGTGGTGCTACTTTTACTGATGTTCCAGATGGATATTGGGCAAAAAATGAAATTGACATAGCTGTTACAAATGGAGTTGCTAAAGGTGATGGTATGGGTAACTTTGAACCTGAAAAACCAATAACAAGACAAGAAGCAGCAAAAATGATAGCAAACTATTTAAAAATAAGTGATACAAATCATGATAAAATATCTAAATTCCCTGATCATAACCAAGTAGCTAATTGGGCTATAAATGAATTTGAAGCTGTTATTGAAAGGGGATATATAAAGGGAGATGACTTAGGAATGTTATCACCTAGAGACAATTTAACTAGAGCAGAAGCTGTAGTAATGTTAGGAAGAATATAATTAAGAACCTCTATATTCTATTTTATAGAATTATAGAGGTTTTTTAATACAAAAAGTTAATGTATAATAAAAATATATGTAAAAAATAGGGAGGAAGTAAAATGACACCGTTAGAAAAGCTACTTAATAGGAGTGACAAAACAGAAATAAAAAAATTAAATAAAATATTAGATGAAATAGATGAATTAGAAGAAAAAATATCATCACTAAATGATGAAGAATTAAAAAATATGACTAATATATTTAAAGAAAGATTAAAAAATGGAGAAACATTAGATGATATATTATCAGAAGCATTTGCAGTAGCTAGAGAAGCATCAAAAAGAGTACTAGGTATGAGGCAATACAGAGTACAACTTATAGGAGGAATAGTATTACATCAAGGTAAAATAGCAGAAATGCGAACAGGGGAAGGTAAAACATTAGTAGCAGTAGCACCAGTATACTTAAATGCATTAAGTGAAAAAGGGGTTCATGTAGTAACTGTAAATGATTATTTAGCGAAACGTGATAAAGAAATTATGGAACCTGTATATAACTTTTTAGGATTAACTGCAGGTGTAATAATAAGTGGACAAGAACCATTAGAACGAAAAGAACAATATAAATTTGATATTACATATGGAACAAACAATGAATTTGGATTTGATTATTTAAGAGATAATATGGTACTAAGTAAAGAAGAAATGGTACAGCGAGAATTAAATTTTGCAATAGTAGATGAAGTTGACTCAATACTAATAGATGAAGCAAGAACACCGCTTATAATATCTGGACAAATAGAAGACGATGAAAAACCTTATAGATTGGCAAATGTATTTATAAAAATGTTACTTCCAGAAGATATATCAGTAGATTATAAAGAAAAAACAGTATCATTAACAGAATCAGGAATAAAAAGAGCAGAAATGTTTTATCAAACAGAAAACTTAATGAACTCAGAAAACATAGAAAATTACCACCACATAATACAAGCATTAAGAGCAGATATGCTTATGCAAAGAGATATAG
>CALFLM010000045.1 GCA_937880075.1 uncultured Romboutsia sp.
CTCTATAATATAAAATAATTTTATTGCTTATTGTATTTTGAACAATACAAAATAATAACTTTACCCAATGAAGTATTTTAATTAATATATATATATATTAAATAAATAAAAACATAGCTAAAAATATGAAAAGTTGGTATAATAACCTTGAATTGGAGGGATTATACAATATGAAAAAATCAACAAACAATATCATAATAGAATTTTTAGGACTAATAATAGGTTGTATATTTATGGGTGTTGGTATTAATATGTTCTTTAAGCCATATACTATAGCACCAGGTGGATTAAGTGGTTTATCGCTTGTAATAAGTAAGTTTACAGGATTATCAGTATCAACGATAATGCTTCTTATAGGTATTCCTCTTTTAGTATTTTCTATAAAAATACTAGGTAAAAAAGATGCTATAAAAACATTTATAGGTATGATAATGCTATCTGTAGTATTAAAAATTACAGAACCATTAGCAACAATATCTGTTACACAAGATGTGTTATTATCAGCAATATCAGGTGCAATATTACTAGGAACAGGTTTAGGTATTGTATTTAGTGTAGATGGTTCAACAGGAGGAACAGACCTTATAGCATTAATGTTAAATAGAGTAGTTCCAAGTTTACCAGTAGCTAAATGTTTAACTATTATAGATGGTATGGTTGTTTTATCGGCTGGTATAGCTAATAGGAATATAGAAACAGGACTATATTCTGCTATAGCACTTTATATAGTAGTTAAGGTAATAGATGCTATTATATCTGGATTTGACTATTCAAAGGCATTTATGATTATAACAGAAGATAGAGATGAGTTAAAAGAAGCTATACTTAATGATGTAAAAAGAGGAGTTACAGTACTTGATGGTAAAGGTGGATATACTAATAATGATAAGAGCGTCTTATTAGTTGTTGTTAATAATAAAAAGCAAGAAGTTCATTTAAAGAAGCTTATCAGAAAAGTTGATCCTAACTCATTTATAATAGTAAGTGATGTTCATGAAGTATTAGGTGAAGGATTTAAGTCAATAGCAACATAAAGAAGAAGGGGGTTACCTCTTCTTTTTTTAATAAAAGATATATTATTATAAAAAGAAAGGGGATCAAATGATTCAGAATAAAAATAATATAATATCAGCGTTAGTATTCTCTATGCTTGTAATAATAGGATATTTAGTTACGTACAATAATAAGGTATTATTTTTGCTAGTTTTTGTATGTGATAGAATGTATTCTTTTGGTGTAAAAGAGGATCTTGATAGTAGTTTAGATGATTTTGAACTTGAAGATGGTAAAAAAGGTAGACATACATTAGGTCTTATTGTAGCACTTATTTTAGGAACAATATGTATATATGTATATTCTATTTTTAAGTATTCATATATTTTAATTATTCTAATACTAGGAGAAATATTAGACTACTTGATTTATAAAGCATATAGAAAATATAAAATAAAAAAATATTAATCAAATGGTTATTCTCATAGCGTAGACTTTGTCTACGCTATGAAAGCTACCAATTAAGGTAGCTTTGCTTTTTTAGTCATATATAGAATCCATTTCATATGATACTATATTACCATTTTGTGCATCGATTTCATAACTATACTCTACATCATTAACATAAAAATCAACATCATAAACTTGTAAACCATCATCATAATCTAAATGAGCATTCATATATGAAACTTGATTTTGTGATAATTTAGCATGATTTAAAGCTATTTCTTTAGCTTTAGCATCAGTTATTATTTGATTATTAGATGAATTTAAATTATTGTTTGGCGTATTTAAATTTGTATTTACATTAGTTTGTGGTATAGTATAGTTTTCAACATCATAGTCAAATTCTATAATAGCTCCACTATTTGCATCAATTTTATAATCATATTCTTGAACGTTATTATAGAATTCAACATCGTAAGCCTTCATTCCATCATCGTAATCAATATTTGATTTTATAAATTTAACCTCATTTTCCGATAAATTAGCGTGATTTAAAGCTATTTCCTTAGCTTTATCACTAGTTATTTTAGTATCTGGATTATTAGTACTTATATTATTTAGAGAAGTACTATTTTCTTGTGAAATATTATTAGCGCTAGTATTGTTAACATTACCAGTAGCATAACTATTACAAGCTACACTTATAGAACAAACTAGAGCTAAAGTTGACAACGTTAATATTTTTCTTTTCATATTTTACCTCCAACTTTTACTTAGTAAATAAATTATAAAATAAATTATAATTAAAATCTATAATTTATTTTATAATAATATAAAAATCGACAAAATAATAAAAAATATATATAAATACAAAAATAAACTTTAATTTCTTATTAATTAATTTGTTGTTTTAGTTATTTTAATATATATAGAGACAAAAATATTTTATAAGTTATGATTGTTGATTATATTAGTAAATTTATTGTTAATGCTATATAAAGTAAGGAATAAAGTACTCTACTAGATAATATAATTTATAGATTAAATATTACTAAGGAGGAAAATATGAAAAAAATAATCACTATAGTGTTAAGTGCTGTACTTTTGGTAGGATGTAGTTCAACTAAAGATCAAGAAATATATAATGAGCAAAAATCTAATTTAGTAAACAATATAGAAAATAACTTAGAAAGTTTAAAAATAGATCCTAATTGGAATATACCCGTTAAAGGAGAGATAAGTGGAACATTTTGTGGGTTTATAGATAATCACTCATTTGAGTTATTAGGTGAAGATGGAAATTATTATGCAGTTAGTATTTTAAAATTAATGGATGAAAATTTTAGTGAGTTAGAGAATAATAAAACAAAGATTACTATAGAGTATATTATAGAAGATGATGGAAGTCAGTTAAGTTTAGTAAAAATAATAGAAAAAAATTAGATAGTAAAATTTAGTAAAACCTATTAAATAAAGGGAAGGGACAGAATTAAAAAAAGAGTATAACTCAGAATCAGTAGAAAAAATAGGATAGGATGATAGGTATATATTAGCTAAAACTAATAAAAATATGTACTATATATTAGATACAGAAAAAAACATTATTAGACTATCTTTCAGAGCAAGAGTTTTAAAATCATAGAAATAATTACATATTGCTAATGATATAAAGCTTAAAATATGGAGTTATATTAATAGGAACAAGTAAAGTGAAAAGGCATAGTATTATATTATAGGAGGGGGTATTATGATTTTACGAAGTGAGCTAAAGCAAAATGCTAAGAATCAATTAAAAAATAATTGGGGATTAGCTATATGTATAATTATAGTATGTACATTAATATCTTGTATACCAAATCTTTTAGCTGAGATTGATAGTGAATCATTTGCTATATCTATTATAATTCCAATTATAACATTAGTTATAACTGGTCCATTAACTATAGGGCAATGTAAATTTTTTATAAACTTATCAAATAGATCAAATCCTAAATTTTCAGATTTATGGTATGGATTTAATAATATACTAAGGGCTATTGGTATTACAGTATTAGTTGGGGTTATAGTTTTTATAGGAACTATATTGCTTATAGTTCCAGGTATAATACTAGCTTTTATGTATTCTCAAGTATATTATATAATGGCTGAAAATCCAGAAATATCTATAATAGATTGTTTAAAAGAAAGTTCTAGAATTATGAAAGGACATAAAATGGACCTTTTTGTATTAGAATTGAGCTTTCTTGGATGGATAATATTAACCGGAATAACTTTTGGTATTGCTGGATTATATGTATTACCTTATTATAGTGCAACTTTAACTAATTTTTATCTAGAAATTAAAGACTAAAGTTAGTATGGTGCTGTCGCATTAAGAGTAAATAATACAATATATAGTTATGCATAATTTGAATTAGCACAACATAACATATTGTATATAATTTTTTTAGTGTGACAGCCCAATTTATATTTTAATAAATGTATATCATTTATAAATTCGATAAGTGATACTGAAAATATATTAAATGATATTAGTGTTAGTTCAATAAGTTGTATTAATTCAGCCACAAAGATGCTGCAAAAGAAAGGGGTTATTATAATGAAAATATGTGTACCAGTAGAATTTAATAATGGATTAGAAAGTAGACCATTTGCTCATTTTGGTTCTGCTCCCATGTTTGTATTATGTGATTTAGAAAGCAGTGATTTAAGTACTATAAATAATGGTGATTTAGAACACGAACATGGTATGTGTCAACCTATAAAAGCATTAGCTGGAAATGTAGTTGATGCAGTTATAGTTAAAGGTATAGGTCAAGGTGCTATAGCAAAGTTAAATTCTATGGGAATAAAAGTTTATAGAGCACAAGGTGAAACTATAAAAGATAACTTAGAGTTATATAAAGAAAATAAACTTCAAGAGTTTTCAAGAAATCATACTTGCTCGCATGATGGTTGTGGACATCATTAAGGAATACTTAGTGATTAAATTGTAAAAGCTAGTAAACAACTGGTATCTAAATGGATTTGTTATTCTATAGTAATATATATTTTACTGATAATAGACTGACAAATCTATTTTCACTGACAAATAAATGACATTATTTAAACATTAAATTAGATATATTTTCACTTACTTTTATATCCATTTCTTTAAGTACATGACTATATCTATTTAATGTTATTTTAATGTCTGTATGTCCTAATCTATTTGAAATAGTTTTAAAGTTAGTTTCAGATAATACTAACATAGTTGCATGTGTATGTCTTAAATCATGTTGTATAATATATCTTATACCATTTCTTTGAGTAAATCCTTTCCAACGCTCTCTTAAAGCAGATGGAATGAATGGATTTAACCTTTGATTTAAGCATACTATATCTTCATATTCTAAAATTCCTTCTATTCTATACTTATTATGTTGTATCTTCCATTTTTTTAACTTAGCTATTAATTCCACTGGAGCAGAGATAGTTCTAATAGATCATTTTATTCTATATAGACGTTATAATTATTTCCTCTTTTTCTTATAAATGAACTTTTGATGTTATGATTATTCATATTAAACCTCCATAAAGTATATCTTGATAAATTATTAAATTTGGAAAACTAGTTAGCATTAAATATTTTCCGTTTCCTAAATTTAAATACTGTTTTGTAATAGATAAATTCTTAAGTTTTTTTAGAACTATTTCATATGGAACACTTAGTATATCAGCCATTTCATATAAGTCGGTTATGTTTTATTAACAAGACTTATAATTTCTTTGTCAGTTATTAAGAAATTAGTTGCCCATTTATCAGCTTTATTTTCAACTTTATGGAGTTTTAATTTATCTAAATATGTTTTTATATTACCCACACTAATTCCAACACTAGTAAAGAAATGTCCTAACTCTTCTGCTAGAACTTTTATATGCTTATTCTTATCATTTTTTAAAGAATTATCTAAGAAAATCCTGACGGATATTATTTCATATTCTATATTTAGACCTATACACCCAATTTCTTCTAATAAGTCAAAAAAATGTATTCTTATATATATGTTTTAATAAAGTTCCTACATTTTTATGCATAGCCTATCTATCGTAATATGAGGAGCTTTATTTATTCATCAATAAATTTATGTATTGATGTTTTTACTATTGCTACACTAGAAAAGAATTTGTTATTTATACAGCGCCATAACCCTTCAATTAAATTAAGTTCTGGGCTATAGGGTGGTAAAAACATTAATTCCAATCTATCTTTTACTTTTCTCAGAAATGGTTGGATTAACTTAGCATGATGAATTCTAGCATTATCTAAAATCATAACAATTTTACCCGTAGAGTACTTGGATAATATATTCTCAAGAAATCCTAGAAACACATTAGCATCATATCTTTCATGTTCTTCACAATAAACCATTCCTATTATATAATCTAAGATTATTTGTATTCTTCATAGCTAACTTTAACTCTATTATTTTTTCATCTATATCAATATCTTTATCAAATCTTTTCATGTAAATACCTCCAAATAAACTAAATAATAATTATTATTATTTTTTGTTTCTTGAAGATTTATATAGATGAAATTTATGGTTAGTGAATTTTCTTATTTAAAACATATATAACAAATACAAATTTATACGTTTTTTTCATTTTATTTATGATATATATGTTTTAATTAACATACTTCATTAGGTAAAGTTATTATTTTGTATTGTTCAAAAATACAATAAACAATAAAATTATTTGGTAATACAGAATTATTATTAGAACATATATATATAATAAATAAAATATTTTGTTAATATTATAAATTCAAGATGGAGGTGAAACTTAAATATAAATAAGTTAACAAAACGAAAATTTTAATGGAGGGAGAACTATGAAATTATCAAAAAAAATTATAGCTTCATTGTTATTAGGTATTACAATAATGTCTAATATAAATCTTGAAAGTATTAATGCTTTTTCATCTACAAAACAAACTTATAATAATTCACAGATAGAAGAAAATGATACTTTAAAAATAAAAAATATTTTAGAAGATGAAAATCTTATTGGCATAAAAAAAATAAACTTTGATTCTAAAGGTAATCCTATTTCCACTGAAAATATAAATCTAAAACAAAAAAATTTAAATCTAGCTGATGGACACTATACTTTAGATTATGGAGATGGATGGGTTAAAGGATCAGACGCTGGTGTTATTGGAAGTTTAATTGTTCCAAGTGGCGGTCAAGGTAGATTTTCTAGGAATCATATTGAACGTTTTTCTAATAAAGTATTAGTTCAAACAAGCCTTTCATTTAATGTAAAATTTATAACTTCAACAATTAAAGCTTGGTATGGACACAAATGGGTCGAAAGTGTTACGACAAAAATAGATAAAATTATCGAAGCCCCTAAAGATAAAAACTTATTTGTTAAAGTTCAAAGTGTATTTAGAAAGGTTGATGTTATTAGAGTAAAAAATGGTGTTATAATCGATAGAGCTGAAACATATAATCCTACATCTTATACATTCAAATCATTAGAATTTGCTGATGGAGAAAAAGTAATTCAATCTAAATTATATGAAAGAGTTTCTCATAGTATTCTTGGGGATTCAGATTATGAGATAAATGGGGTTATAGATACTGATGCAAAATATGAATCTAATGTTGTTAATTTTTTAGATAAAGAAGAGGATTTTTGGAACACAAAAACCTATGATTTGAAGGATGCTGTAGGTATTTATTTTACAGTACCTAAGAATGGTAAATATCAAATAAAAGAATTAATAAGACCAACAGAACACTCAGACGAAGTTGATATACAAAGAACTTATTATGGAACACAGAAAAAACTTTATAAAGTGGATTCTAGAAATCATTCAAAAGTAGAACTTATGGGATATACAAATTATAATATTGGATTTGTCAAAACACCTGTTGTATTTGGTGATTTTCCTGGTGATAATTTAATTGCAGATTTGAAATCAAATGAAATGTATTTATTGGTACTTAATTCAGATAAAGAACAAATTATTCCTTATTATGATAAATTTATATATAGAGTTAGGCTTAAACAATTATAGATTAATTAATCTATTGTGATATTTATTTTGTTAAACATATTGAAATTACTATATAAAGATTTTTAATTATCAAAATGTACCCAGTTAAAGTCTAGTATTTTAATATATATTTTACTTAGTTAAAATAATCAATACCTTATTTTTAGTATATTATTAATAATTTATATTTAATCTTTAAAAATTTAGATATTTGAAAAAGGGGGGATAAAATTTTATGAAAAAGATTTTATCATTACTATTATCATTAGTTTTAATTTCGTGTACATCCTTGCTTAAACCAATTTCTAATGTTTATTCAGAGGATAAAAATCTAAGCAATATCTTAGATGATATTAAGAATAATAATGATATTCAAGATATAAAAAAAATTGAATTTGATAATAAAAAACAAGAAATTAAATCAATTGAAGATGTAAATTTAAATTCAAAGTCATTAAATCTTGATGATGGTACGTATTTAATTGACAGAGGTTATGGTTGGGTATTAGGAGATGACGCTAGTTTTTTAAACTCAGGATTTGCTAATCCTGGAGAAACAGTAATGATTCAAAATGGAAAAATGGTTGGTACAGAGCACAATATTATTACAGGTAGTGGTGTGGGATTTGACTTGAAAGTAGTTAAACTTGCTGTAGAATTATTGTATGAACACACTATATCTGATGAAACTAACATTTTAGCAGGATTTAGCTTGAAGGCTCCATCAAATAAATCTCTTTATGTTAAAACATATGCAACATATAGACGATTTGATATGATTAAAGTCAAAAATAGATCTTTAATAGAACATTCAGCAACATATGAACCAAATGGAACATGGGCTAAACGTGTAATATATAACTCTGGTGAAACGGTAGATCAAAATGCTTTAAAGGAAAAAGTTGCAAGAAATATACTTGGAGAGCCAGAAATAATAGATATAGAAAATACTATAAGCGTAATAGGATTAGACTATATCAAAAATTTAGATATTTTAATAAATTCAAGTAGTAGTTCGTTAGAAGTTGCAAATAGGTCAAATACAAAAATTCATCCAGGATTTTTCTCAAATGATTATTTTGGAATAACATTATCGGATAAATTTGGCAAAGAAAAAGCATCTATGAAAATGAGTGGAAATGATTATAGTAATGATCCTAAATTTGATCAATTCAATAAAATAGCTTACAGTATTGGTGATATTATAACTATTTATCATGAAGAGCCTTTTAGATTGAAAATAAGTGGTTCTATTTCAGGAAATCAAAATAAAAATAATAAAATTCAAAGATATAGAATAACAGAAAATGGTCTAAAGTCATTAAATGATAATGAAATATTACCTAGTGGTACATACCATATAACAAATGATAAACAACAAAAACAATGGTATATTGCAAATGAGAAAGAAAATAATATTATTTTATCAACAGAGCAAAAACCTAAAGGGTACACATGGGTAATAATATACAATGAATATAGAAATGCGTATCAAATAATTAACGATTCAACAAAGCAACAACTTATATTAAATCCATATAATGAACTATACTTAACTGAACCTAATTCTCATCCTTATACAGATCAATTTTTTTGGGAATTTATTAAGAATGAAAATGGAACATATACAATAAAAAATAAAGGAAAAAATATTGTTTTTGATAGTAGAAAAGGATCACCTTTAGGCACAAGTACTTATGAAAAAAATAATATTAATCAACAATTCTTTTTATTTTATGGTATAAATGATGAAAATTAAAAAAAGAAAATTATATTAAATAAAATTTATTTAATATGTAAAGTACTTATAGATTTATGTAAATAAGATTTTTTATAATTTATATTACTAGAAATTTTAATTTCCAGTAATATTTTTTTGAGCAATATTAATAATTAATCACTTATTCAACCCAACTCAATGGGGCTGTCGCGCTAAAAAAATTATATACAACATGTTGTGCTAATTCAAATTATGCATAACTATATATTGTATTATTTACTCTTAAT
>CALFLM010000046.1 GCA_937880075.1 uncultured Romboutsia sp.
TAATAAAAGAAGGAACAGGAATTGGTCTATCCTTGGTTAAATCACTTGTAAAATTACACGGTGGTGAAGTAACTGTAGATAGTGAAATAGGAAAATGGACTGAATTTAATATAAAAATACCTAATAGAACATCTATAAAAGAATCAATCGATACATATGAGAAAGATTTAGATAGAGTAGAAAAAATAAGAATAGAGTTTTCTGATATATATGCCTAGGATATTAGAATAAAAATATATAAATAAACATATATATTTATATATTTTAATATCAAAGGGGCGATAAGATTGAAAAGACGATTTGAAAGAATAAGTAAAATATGTAAAGACTTATCAGAAGAAGCATTTAAATCTTATGCTGGAAAAAGAGATTATAAGAGGGCTTTAGAAATTTATAGTTTACTTGCAACAAGTGATTGTGTTCCAAGTGATATATCTAATTTTTCAAAAAATATGTTAGGAAGATTAAATAAAAAGATAGAAGAAAATACCTAAGAATTTATAATAAAAGTAACTAATGAAGATAAATTTTAATATTGATTATTTATAAATATAGCTTAGACTAAAATTTATATATTTTAGCCTAAGCTATATTATTAATTATTTTGCTAACTTTAAATATCCACTAGGATGAAAGAAGTATATATTTGAAGTTTGCTTATCTACAAAATATCCTATGTCAGTATCTACATTTGGTAAAAAAACATATCCTTGAAGGTTTTTAGATTTTAGATACTCAAATTCATTTGCATCCCCTTGATATATATAATCGACCTTATCATTATATTTTATAAGAAGTTCCTTAGCTTGTTCTACAGTTAATTCAGTTTGTTGATGTATTTTATTAGTATCATTTGCATAGGTTAGTTTTTTTATTGGATTTATAAAGAATAAAGAACTAGATAAAATACATAAAACTATAATCAATTTTTTCATATAATCACCAACTTTTATAATTTAGTATATATATATTTTATTAACATTAATATAAATAGATATACCATATGTATTTATATTTTTTTAGAAATTTATGTAACAGAAGATAAAGATAGTATCAAATTGTTGGTTATATGAAGTGTTTTGTATACACATTTTTTAAGTCAAGCGAATTTTTTATAATTATAGATTTTGTAATTAAAAAATAATAAATATTAAAAAAAGGAACAAACTCAGATAATAAAATCATATATTAAAAGAGATTGTTCCTTATAATTTTAATTATTTAATATCTTTATATTTAAATTCTACAAATTTAACTATATACATTTTTATAACACCTATTGCAGGCACAGATAAAATCATACCTGGAATTCCAAAGAATCCTCCACCTACGGTAACAGCCAGTATAGTTAAAAATGGACTAAGACCAAGCTGACCGCCAACTATTTTAGGTTCTATAACTGCAACTTCTATTTGTTGAACTAGTAATAAGTATATAAGAGATAAAATAGCTATAGTTGGATTGTAAAATAAGTTTATTAAAACAACAGGAGCCATTCCGATAACAGGACCAAAATAAGGGATTAAGTTCATAAATCCTATTAATATCCCAAAAAGTAATGCATACTGAGATTTTATAAAATAAAGTCCAACACCAGATAAAACCCCTACTATAAATGAATCAAGTATTTTACCTGAAAAATATTTACCTATATTAGAATTTAAAGTAGAACATAACTCTAAAGTAAAGTTTCCATATTTTTTACCAAATATAACGTAGATAGTTTTTTTAGTAAATAATAGGAACTCTTCTTTTTCAAGAAGTATATAAAAACATATTATAAAGGCTAATACAAATTGAACTATAAATTTACCAACTGAAAATGTAGTATTAAATATTTGACCTAAGTATCCTGCAAATAAAGTACTTAATTGAGGCAGTGCTGCCATAATATTATCTCCTATATCTTTTAAGGTTTTAGGATCTACATTTTTTAAGCTTTTTCCAAGTTCTATAAAAAACACTTGAGTTTTACTCATATATGAAGGTATTTGATTTGCTATATCAATTATGCTATTTATAATAACTGGTGCAGTAAAAACTATAGATGCAACTATTAATATTAGTAACATACCATATGTAAATAAAAGTGATTGTATCCTTTTAAATTTTAGTTTTTTTTCTAGAAAAACTACTATAGGATTAAATACATAGGCTAAAATAAAAGCTATTACAAATGGTGTTAAAAGGGATAAAAGTAAATTGATTATATCAAAGAAGTATTGATAGTTATCAATAAATTTAATTAATACATATGATACAACTACAGTGAGAACTATATTTAAGTAAAATTTTTTTTCTTTCAAAATAACACATCCTTTAATAATAAATTTTAAAATTTAACTAATATATGTATTATACAATAAAACTATTATTAATACATATATAAATATAGTAAAATATTTTTACTATATTTATGGGGGTGAAAAATTTGGACTATGAAGTAATAGTTAAATATAATGGAGACATAACATTTTTGGAACAGGAATTAGGTGTATCTGTAGAACTTCTTGGATACAATTACGCAATAATAATTGCTGATAACCCGCAAAAGATTGATAACTTATTAAATTATACTCAGATAGAATATATAGAAAAACCATTCATATTAGAAACACAAGATACTCAAAGTTTCTCTAGTACAGGAATAACATCATTTAAAGAACGTACAAAATTAACTGGAAAAGGAACATTATTAGGTCTTATAGACTCTGGAATAGATTACAATATACCTATATTCAAAGATAAAGATGGTAAATCTAAAATACTTTACTATTGGGATCAATCTATTGACGGCAATCCACCAGATGGATTTAAAGAAGGAACGCTATACACTAATGAAGATATAAATAAAGCTATAAACGGAGAAATACAAATTCCAATATCAGCAACTAGTACTCATGGAACTCACACAGCAGGTATTGCTTGTGGAATAGCAAATGAAGCTGATATGATAGTTGTAAGGGTAGGAAGAAGACAGACAGATACATTCTCTAAGAGTACTGAATTTATGAGAGCTATAAAATTTGTTTTAGATAGAGCATTGGAATTACAAAGACCAATTGCTATAAATATAAGCTACGGAAGTAATGAAGGATCTCATAGAGGAGAGTCTCTATTTGAACAATATATAGATCAAATGTGCTCATTTTGGAAAAACAATATAGTTGTTGCAGCTGGTAATAATGCAACAAAAGCAGGGCATAAGAGAATTAATATAAAAAATGATGAAAATAAGAATACTTTAGTTGAAATGGAAGTTGGCCAAAATGAGAAAATACTTAATATAAATATATGGCCATCATTTGTAGATAATTTTAATCTATATTTAGTTAGTCCAACAGGTAAAAGTACTCAGCCTATATCACAAGATTCAGGCCTGATAAAAAACATTATTGGAAATACTAGGATAAATGGAGTTTTTTATCCTATAGCTCCATATTCATTAAGTAGAAGAATAACTATTGAACTAAAATCAGATACTGAAATAATTCCAGGAATATGGACTCTATTATTCACTCCTATTAAAGTAGTAGATGGGAATGTAGATATATATTTACCCACATCAGAAGGGATAACAATAGATACAAGATTTTTAGAGCCGAGTAAGGTTCTTACTGTAACAGTTCCGGGTACTGCTAGTAAAGTTATAACTGTTGGGAGTTTTAATTCTAGAACAGATGTAGTTTCAACATTCTCAGGAGAAGGTGATGTAGATGGTGGAATAATTAAGCCAGATTTATTAGCTCCTGGAGAAGAGATAGTTTCATATTTACCTGGTGGATCAACAGGAGCGCTTACAGGAACTAGTATGGCAACCCCACATGTAACAGGAGTATGTTCTTTATTAATGCAGTGGGGGATTGTAGAAGGGTACGACCTATTTTTATATTCTCAAAAAGTCAAATCAGTGCTTATAGAATATGCAAGAAGAAATCCGCAAGACACGTATCCAAATAATTCTAGAGGGTATGGATTTTTAGATTTGTCTAGATTAAATTTATTGAGCATATCTCAAAATAACCAAGACTATGGACTTTATCGAAGTAAGAAAAAAATAAAAAAAAAGAAAAATTTAAGGCAAGAAAATTTTATTCCAATAATAGCGGTATTATTTGAGAATCAACAGTTTGAGGAAGATTTAAAAAAGTTAAATATTAATTATAAATTAGAAAAATTTTCTGATGATTTTGCAGTTTTATATATTCCATCTAATGATATACAAATAGCAGGAAAGATAGCAAATATATTATCAGCTCAAAGGATAGAGCCTATTATTAGATTAGCTTCTCTATCTCAAATAAGCCAAGGAACAACTGGTGGAGTTGTTGGAAATGAAATTATAGGAGCTAATTTTTTTAAAGAAAATCCAAATATAAATGTTACAGGAAAAGGTGTTATTATTGGTATTGCTGATTCTGGAATAGACTATTTACATCCAGATTTTATATATCCAGATGGAACATCAAAAATACTTTATTTATGGGATCAAACCAAAGAAGGCAAACCACCAAATGGATATTATATTGGCACTGAGTATACTAATGAAGATATCAATAAGGCAATAAGAGAAAAAGATTCTACACTATCTATAGATGAAGAAGGTAGTGGAACAATGCTAAGCGGAATATGTGCAGGACTTGGAAATCTAAATCCTGAGTATGCAGGAGTTGCAAGTGAAGCATCATTAATTGTAATTAAATTAAAAAAATATGATGGTAATTACACAAATGCTTCATTATATGCAGCAGCAGAATATACAGGAAGAAAGGCACAAGAGCTTAATATGCCTATGGTATTTAACATATCATATGGAAGTAATGAATCAGTTGCAATAACTACATTAACTTTAAGAAATACATTATTCTTTGAAAGAGGTGTTTGTGTAGTTGCAGGAGTAGGGAATGAAGGTAATACACAAACTCACACATCAGGAGTTGTAGAATTTAATAGCAGTGAAGAATATATAGAACTAGAATTATCAGAGGATGATCCAAATGTACAAGTCCAAGTATGGATGGATAGACCAGATAGGGTAAATTGTGAAGTTATATCCCCAACAGGAGAGAGTAGCAAGTTATTGCAAGTATCTTCCTATGCTTTATTAACTGGAGTATATGACTTTGAGCAAACTGAATACCTTATAGAAACTAATTATCCAACAACTTTTACTGGTCAACAGCAAATTATTATAAATTTAAAAAATGCTAAAAAAGGTATTTGGAAGATTAAACTTATAGGTGTTGATATAAATAGTGGCATATACAATGCATATCTATCAAATAGAGTATTTTTAAAACCAGGAACTAGGTTTAGGGAAAGTAACCCAGAAAAAACTATAAACTACCCTGCAACATATGAAGATATTATTAGTGTAGGGGCATATGATACTATAAATGATAGTATATGGCCAACTTCATCTAGAGGTCCAACTATAGATTATATACAAGCGCCTGATATAGTAGCTCCTGGAGTGAATATAGTAGCACCTTATCCAGGTGAAAAGTATGCAAGAATAAGTGGTACAGCACCAGCTGCTGCATATGTAACTGGTTCACTTGCCTTATTTCTTCAGTATGTGCTAGTTGAAAATAGATATCCTAAAAAAGCTTTTACTCAAGCGATGGTAACTTATTTAAAAGCTGGTGCAGTTAGAGCTGATAATATATCTTATCCTAATAGTACGCTAGGATATGGATTATTAAATATAAGAAGTGTATTTGAACAATTAAAATAGAGGAGATATAGAGTATATGGAAAAATCCTATATTATAATATACAATACATCTGTTGATCGGTTAGAAGAAGATTTTAAAAATAATAACATTACTAGATATATTATATTAAATAATGTAATGGCATCTGTTTATGTAGATGATTCTTTCGATGAAGATATATTAAATAGGATAGATAGTATAACTTGGTGGGAAAGATCAGGTGTGATGAGTTCATTAATAGAACTAACAAATAATTTACAAAATGGAGAAACTGTAAGAACAGCCGCAGGTACTGAATATATATATAAAAATCCATATATAACACCAACAGGAACAGACATTATTATTGTAATAATAGACTCTGGAATAAATTATCTACATCCAGATTTTATAAAGTCAGATAATACTACAAAGATTATATCTATATGGGATCAAGAGAGTACTTTAAAGCCACCACCTAAAGGGTATTTATTTGGAAGTGAATTTACTAGAGATGAAATAAATGAATATATAAAAAGAAATGATTCTAGCCTAAGTGTAGACAATATTGGAACTGGAACTATAGCAGCTGGGATTGCTGCAGGCTTAGGTCATGGAAATTCTAGTTATGATGGTGTTGCTGTAGATGCTGAGTTAGTAGTAATAAAATTAAAATCTTACAAAGATACATTTTCTAAAGGGAAAATAAACTATGAGGAATCTGACTTTTTAGCAGCTATAAAATATGCTTTGGAAGTAGGTAATAGAGAAAATAAACGTATGGTAATAAACTTAACAGTAGGATCTAAATCAAGAGCATCTATAGAAGTGTCTATGATAGATTCTTTTGATGAATTATCAAGATCTGGAATAGTATTAGTTAGTGGAGCTGGAAATGAAGGCAATACAGATATACATTATAGTGGTAATATACAGATGTTTGATAAAAGTCAAGATATAGTAATTCAAGTTGGAGACCAACTTAATTTAGATATAACTCTTTCTCCAATAGGCCCTGATAAAATAGGAGCAGCTATAATATCTCCTGGAGGAGAAATGAGCTATATTATAAATTATACGCCAGAGCCATTTGTATATAGAGGAAGATTTAATTTAGAAGACACATCCTATGAAATGAGATATGAATATCCATGGATAAAGTCTGGAAATGAAGAGCTGGTTATAAGTCTTAAAAATATAAAGCCTGGGGTATGGACTTTAAGAATATTTCCAGAATTTATAATAAATGGAAACTATAGTGTTTATTTACCTAATAAAAACTTAATTTCTCCACAAACCAGATTTACAGATTCATCATCAGAAGCTACAATTACATTATTTGGAATTATAAAAAAAGCAATAACTATAGGTGCTTATAATGATAGAACTGATAGTATATGGATAGGTTCATCAAAAGGTCCTGTAGTAAAAAGACCAATAAAACCAGACATAGTAGCACCAGGTGTTGATATAATAGGTCCATATCAAAATGATTCTTATAATACAGCGACAGGAACAGGAGTAAGTTCATCAATTGTAACAGGTGTTGTAGCAATAATGATGAGCTATATAATTTCACAAGAAGAAGAAAGTCGAAATCTTTTATTTACAGAACCTCTAAAAACTTTTTTAATGTTAGGTGCAACTAGAAAAGATATATATACTTATCCTAATATGGCACAAGGATATGGAATATTAAATCTAAGAGATACATTAATAGCAATTTCAAATAACATAGAATAATTGGTATTTAAAAATAAATAATGGTTAAAAATAATATAAACAAAAGAAAGAGGTGAAGATTTTGCAAAGTAAAAAAACACAACCTTTAAGTGGTGAAGGTAATAACAGATTAACAAAACATAGACCAACTAATAGTGAAGGTACAGCAGCTTGGGCTGATATAGATCAGTTAAAGCCTGAAAGTAAAGTATCTATCCCTTCTCTTAGTAATGTAAAAGAAGCTAAGGACTGGGTTGATAATGGTAGTAGATTATAAAAATAAAAAGGTGTCAATTGACACCTTTTTATTTTTATATATTATATAGCTTCTTTCATAGAATTAACTTTTAAATCTTCAATTCTTTTTTTATTTAATTTAGCCATACCTATAGATGCAACTATAAGTGAAGCGTAACATACACCTATAAATACTAATATTGTAGTCCATGCAACGCTGTATCCAGCTTTATCAACTAATAAAGCAAATACTGATGAACCAGCAGCAAATCCTACTGCAAAGAAGATTTGAACTACACCAAGTATAGCTCCAAATTCTTTTTTACCGAAGAATGAACCTGTAAGTAGAGAAGGTCCCATCATGTAAGCAAATACTGATAACCCCTTTAAAGTTGCAAATACTATAGCTAACATTGGCATTTGACCTGCAAACATTAAAGCTAAACAAGATGTAGAAGCTAAAATTGCTGCAACAATAAGCCCTTTAGTTACACCTAATTTATCAAATATTATACCTCCGAATAAGTTTCCACCTAAAGAACATAATGCAAATACAGAACCAACATTACCAACTATTTTCGGATCAAGGTTTAAGTGTAATTTTAAGTATGCAGGATATTGAACAGCTAGAGCTGAAACATACATACCTAGGAAGAATAATCCTAAAGCAAATATCCAGAAGAACTTAAGGTTTTTAGCTTCTTTAAATGTATATCCCCAGTCAACTGAAGTTGAATCACTAGAAGATTCATTATTTGATTCTTCTTTTTTCTTACCTTTAACTATTTCAAAATCACCCTTAGGCATTCTTAAGAATAATAATGTTATAGGCACACCAACAGCTAATGAAAGTATTCCAAACATTAAGTATGATTTTGATGCACCATTAGCAGCTAATGAATAAGCTGTCATTTGTTGAAGGAATATATTACCT
The DNA here is from genome assembly GCA_937880075.1 of uncultured Romboutsia sp. Taxonomy (GTDB): domain Bacteria; phylum Bacillota; class Clostridia; order Peptostreptococcales; family Peptostreptococcaceae; genus Romboutsia. The sequence goes on from CALFLM010000046.1 coordinate 8,590, forward strand.
ATAGATCCTCCTGCAAATGCAAGACCCATAGCTTTACCTTTAGATAATTCATCAAACCATCCGTTTATTAAAAGAGGAACACCTATTGAAGATATAGCCGCAGTACCTACTTGAACTATACCAGCAACAATGTAGAATTGCCATAATTCTTGGCACATAGAGAATGCTAAGAATCCTCCACCAGAAAGTATTGTTCCTAATAAATACATTGTTTTCGCATTTATTTTGTTGAACATCATACCTATAAATGGAGATGCAACTGCAGACACTACAGTACCTAAAGTAAATATTAGAGAGAAGCCTGCAAGTGTAAACCCTTTTTCTTCAACAACGTAACTTACAAATTGTGGTTGTATGTTTGAAGCAACTCCAAATGGAATAGCTTGTATAAGCATACATGCTACAACTATAAGCCAACCTGTTGCAAATTTCTTGCTTTTATTTTGGTTTAAAGCGTTCATATTATGATTTCTCCTTTTGTTGTATTAAATTTTTTATAATATAATATTGATTATAACGTTGCTATAGATATATAGCAAGTAAAAAAAATAATAACATAAAAAATGTCGAAAAAGTATGAATAAAAATGAATCAATATGAATAAATGTGAAAAGAATGTTAAAAATGAACAATAAAAAACAAATTATTCAAAAAAAAAACAAGTACAATAAGTACAAATAGTTTATACTTAAAATAGTTTACATCTAAAGAAGATCGACTAATTTAATAAAGCGGTATTTATTAGGATAAGGCTTTAATTATTAGAAATAATATATAATAATCCCTTAAAATAAAATAAATTGATGGAGGTTGGAGTAATTGAAAAATATTACATTCGGGAAATTATTAGAAAAATTATTACATTTATCTAATCAGAAAAAAAGTGCACTTGCTAAGGTATTAGGATATGATGTTTCTTATATAAGTAAGTGGATAACTGGAAAGAATCTACCTACTCAAAAGAGCATATCAGATGTTTGTAAAATAACTTCTGAGTTTATAGTTGATTCTTTGAATATGTCCAATATGCAAGAATTGAAAGATTATTTTGAAATAGATGAGGATTTAGAAAGTAATAGTGTTTTAGCACAGTATCTAGAACGAAGTTTAAAGGAAGCATATATGTATACGGCTGAAAAGAGTATACCTAATTTATATAAAAAAACACATTCTGAAGATAGCTATAATAGTATGACACATATAAATCCAAGGCTTAGAAAACAGTACTTATCAAAAGATACAAATTTATTTATGAGTAACTCTGATAAATTAGACTTAATAATAAGTGCAGATTTATATAAATTAAATAATAGTGATAAAATGGCAATAGCTGATATGAAAAAGGATTTAATGTCAGTAAATACGTCACACGATATTAGGGTTAGACTTTTAATGGGATTTGATAGAAATGATTTGGATATAATATTTAATACTATAATGATTATTAACATGATAACTACATATCCTGAAATAAACTTTGAAATATTTAATTGTGAAGTTGATTCTAATGCAATTATATCTGTGATAAAAGACAGGATATTTCATGCTGCAATATATACAAAAGATAGACGATGTTTATTTACAAATATGTCAAAAGATAAGCATATAGTAGATGAAATTTATTATAGTTTAGAAGATATATTAAAAAATCAGGCAAAACCTATAATTGAGGTGAAATCAGCGCTAGATATCATAAGAAAAAGGTCATATCTTCAGTATATTATGGGTCAAGATTTAAGATGGTTAATAGGTCATATGAATGAGCTTTTTATGCCTTATGATTTATTTGAAGAGGTATCAAAGTCTATATTTGGAGATGATAAAGAAATTTTAGATGAATTAAAAAAAATAAATATGCTCCTACAAAATGTTATATATAAATCGAAGTTAAAGGTATTAATTTACGAATTAGATATAAGAAAGTACATTTCAGTAGGGAATCTTAATTTCTTTAATATACCTGTAAAATTAACTTTTGAACAAAGAGAAAGACATATAAATTATATTAAAAAGATAATAGAAGAATATGACAATGTTGAAATTAAATTAATAGATGGAGATTTTGTAGAAGCATTTAAAGATACTCAAGATCCTTCGATATATTTATCGAAAACTTTAAAAATGATGAGTATTAATCCTAGAGAAGGTCATAATGATTACGCAATTATAAAAGATAATGAGTTTAAGAATATATGTGATGAGTTTTTTGAAATTCTTTGGAACAAAGATAGTGAGATAGTAGTAAGCAATAAAATTGAAATGTTAGAGAGAATAGAAAAAACACTGACATGCACAAAAATTATAAATGAAAGCTTAAAATCGGAATAATAATAATGAATTTTTCAAAAAAAATAGAATTTATTGAAATGGAGAAAAAAACCAGTGAAATGATGCATTGACTTAAGTTATAAAAAATTGATAATCTTATACCGTGCTAAACATAAAAATTTTAAGAAAAGGAGAGAGGATATGCACGATATATTATTACAAGTAGAACATTTAATAACAAAAGTATCTGATGCAATATGGCCAGTATTCTTACCATTTATATTAGTGGTTGGGGCTATAATGGCTGTAAGGTCAATTGTTATAATACAGAAAAAGGCTACAGAGCCAGCTAAATTAAATATGAAAAATGTTATAGGTCCAGCTTCTATATCACTAGGAGCTATGATAGGTACAGGAGCTATAATAGGAGTTTTAGGAGCGTTATCAAAACTATCAGCAAATGGACAAGCAAATATAGAAGCTATGGCTATATGGGCTTTAATAGGTTCGTTAATAATGCTTCCAGTTTCTTATTCAGAAACATTAAACTCTAAAATAATGGGGAAAACACCAAAAGAATATATAGGGGATTTAATAAATCCTAAATTAGGTATTTTATATGCAGTATGTTTCGTAGCTTTAGCAGTATTTGGATTTGGTGGATTCCAATTTAGTGGAATAGACTCAGTTGCAGCAACTATAATGAACAATAAGTTTGGAGTAGAGTTATCATTAGTTCAAAGATACTTATTTATAGTTGTTCCGGTTATATTAATAGTAGGTGCATTAGTTTTATCTAAAAAGCATGAATTGTTTATGGGTGCTATGACTTATATGATAGGTACAGCTGTATTAGGATACTTCATATTCTTTACAATATTTGTTGTTAAGACTTATGATTATATACCAACATTCTTCCAAAGTATGATAGAAGGAATGAAAAACCCAGTAAATGCTATGATGGGTGTACCACTAGGACTTATATTAGGTATGCAAAAAGTTATACAAACAGCAGAAACTGGACTTGGAGCACTTGCAATGGCAGCTCAAGAATCAGATTCAAAGCCAAGAGAAGCAGCAATGATATCTTTAATACCAACAGCAGTAACAATATTCGTTTCTATAGTTGTAACTTCATATATAGCTTCTTATGGAGTAGAAGTTGGAACTTTATCATTATTAAATGCTGATGGAACAGCAGCTGATACTGTAACTAGATTAGGTGGATACTTCAATACTGCAGAATATGTAGTAGGAATATTTGGATTAGTAGTTTTAAGTGCATTTACAGTATTATCAGCTTTAACTACAATACTTGGATCTTTCTACTATACAACAAAATTATTTAAAAATAATTCTGCAAATAAGAATATAGCAATATACTTAGTTTTAATAATAGCTGCAGGAACATTAGCTGTATTTGGAGCAAATGTTGTATTTGAAGCAGTTGATTTACTATTATTTGTTCTTTCTGGAATAAATGTATCTGCATTAGCAATATTTACATTTAAGCATTGGGAAGTTTACAAGTTAAATAACAAAGAAGAAAAGAAGAGTGTTGCATAATAAAGAAAAATGTTGCATAATAAATATAACTTTTTAGACTTAAAAGGTTTAAGTACTAATTAAAAAATTATTGATTTGAATGGAGATGATTCCAAATGGCTAAAAAACTTTATTTTAATGGTAATGTGATAACTGTTAATAACAAAGAAGAAGTAGTAGAAGCAGTTGCTATCGAAAATGGTAAAATTATAAAAGTAGGAACTAATGAGGAAATACTTAATTTAAAAGATAATGATACTGAGGCTGTAGACCTAGAAGGTAAAACAGTATTACCTGGATTTATAGATCCTCATGGACACGTAGTTGCTACAGCTCAAACATTAATGATAGTTACTCTTGGTGATGTTACTTCAAAAGAGGAACTTCTAGAAAGGCTGAAGAAAGAATTAAAAGAAAACCCTCCTCAAGGAGATAAATGGTTAATAGGATTTGGATATGATAATACAAAATTTGAAGATGGACAACATCCTACTAAATTTGATTTAGATACAGTAAGTACAGAAATTCCTATAACAGTATCTCATGCTTCTGGACATTTAGCTTGTGTAAACTCTAAAGCATTAGAACTATATGGATATTCTGGAGAAGATTATGTAGTTCCAGAAGGTGGAGTTGTAAGAACAGTATCTCCTGACTCTAAAGAAGCAAACGGAGTTTTAGAAGAAAATGCTATATTAGATAGTGAAAAAAAGAAAGTTGTAATATCTCCAGGATTTGAAGATGTTTTAAGAGCAGTTGAAAGAGTTCAAAAGTTATATGCATCATTAGGTATAACAACAACTCAAGATGCTTCAGTTGAATTAGCTAACGGATATACTCATATATTAGATGCTTGTGCTAATTCTGGGAAATTAATTATAGATATAGTAGGACTTGCAACTCAACCTGTTACAACTCAATTAATGAATGATGAAGGAACTCCTAAGAGAGAGTACAAAAACCACTATAAATTAGCAGGTGCTAAAACTTGGTTAGATGGGTCACCTCAAGGATTTACTGCTTGGTTAAGTGAGCCTTATTATAAAATACCTGAAGGAATGCCAGAAGGATATTGTGGATATGGAACTCAAACAGATGAAGTTGTAACTCAATACTATGTTGATTGTATAAATAGAAATCTACAAGTTCATACTCATGTAAATGGAGATGAAGCTTGTGAGCAATTTTTAAGATGTTATGAAAAAGCTGTTGAAATAACAGGACATGGTACTGAATTAAGACCAGTTATGGTTCACTGCCAAGCTTTAAGATATGACCAATTAGATAGAGTTAAAGCATTAGGTGCGGTACCTACATTCTTTAATGACCATGTAAGATTCTGGGGAGATTTACATCATGATGAAGTATTTGGACCTGAAAGAGCTCAAAACATATCTCCAATGGGATGGGCTTTAGAAAAAGGAATAAGATTTACTATACATCAAGATCCACCAGTAAAATTACCTAATCAAATATTAGCAATGCATAATGCTGTTAATAGAAAAACTGAATCAGGTAGAGTATTAGGAGAGCATCAAAGAATATCAGTTATGGAAGCTATAAAAGCAGTTACTATAAATGGTGCTTATCAATACTTTGAAGAAGATACAAAAGGGTCTATAGAAGAAGGAAAGCTTGCGGATTTAGTAATACTTGATAAAAATCCATTAGCAATAGATAAAGAAGAGATAGAAAATATAAAAGTTTTAGAAACTATAAAAGAAGGAAACACAATATTTAAAGCGTAAGCAAAATATAAATTTTAAAGTATTTTAAAATTTATATATTATAAATACAATGCCTCAAATGATTTATATTATTTGAGGCATTAATTTATTTATCGCTAGGAACTAGTATATATTCACCAGCTTTAACATTATATGAGCTTGATATGATATCTTGGTTTTCTTTGTATACTACTTTTCTAAAAACTTCTATATCATCAATATTATTATTATATAATTGGATTATAGAATCTAAAGTTTCACCAGGTTGTATTAGATGCTCTTGAAATACTCTATTTTTCATTACAGAGTTGTATGAAGTTTTATATGATTTTTCTGATATATTAGAAAAGAAAGATACATTATCAACTAAATAATTAAAAGTATTATCCAGATAAGTTATATAATTATAAACGCTATCTTTTATTATATCACCTGGTGATTTATTATTATCTACAGATGGTCCAATAAATGATAATATAATAAGAAATAATAAAAAATATTTCATAAAGTCACCTCCTATAAGGTATTATTAATAAATAAGAGGTTTTTTAAACAATATGTTGACTTAAAATTTACAAGTTGGTATAATATTTTTATTAATTGAAATAATATTAAAATAAAGGCTATGAAAAGAAGAGTAAGTATATTATGTAGTAACAGCGAGTTAGGGAAGGTGTGAGCCTAATACGAAGATTATACTGAAGAACATCTTGGAGCTTCTAACTGAAATCATAAGAGAGTAGGCTTAGACGGTGTGTCCCGTTATAGACTATAAGCAATGCTTACTAAGAGGTCAATTTTATTGGCAATTAGGGTGGTACCGCGAAAGTAACAGTCTTTCGTCCCTTTGTGTTATATGGGATGAAGGGCTTTTTTTATACAAAAAAGTTAGTAGTGCTTTGATAGATGTATTTTAATGTATTATTAGTAAAAAGTATGAATCGAATTTCCATATAAAAATTATTAAATTATATAAATTGAAATAATAGAAGGAGGAAATAATATGCAAGAAAAATTTGTAACAATCAAAGAATTATACAGAAACAAAGAAGAATACATAGGAAAAACTGTAAAAGTGGCTGGATGGATAAGAACATCTAGAGCTTCTAAAAACTTTGGATTCGTAGAATTAAATGACGGAAGTTTCTTTAAAAATATGCAAATAGTTTTATCTGACGAAAAATTAGAAAATTTTAAAGATATAACTAAACTGCCAATAAGTTCATCAATACTTGTTGAAGGTGAATTAGTATCTACAGAAGGTGCGAAACAACCTGTTGAAATACAAGCAACTAACATAATATTAGAAGGTGAGTCAGATAGCTCATACCCACTACAAAAGAAAAGACATACATTAGAGTATTTAAGAACAATAGCTCACTTAAGACCAAGAAGTAACACTTTCTCAGCTGTATTTAGAGTAAGATCTCTAACAGCTTACGCTATACACAAGTTCTTCCAAGATAGAAACTTTGTATATTCTCACTCTCCAATAATAACTGGAAGTGACTGTGAAGGTGCAGGGGAAATGTTTAGATTAACTACTATGGATTTAAACAATATTCCTAAAACTGAAGAAGGAGATGTAGATTACTCTAAAGATTTCTTTGGAAAAGAAGCTAACTTAACAGTTAGTGGTCAGTTGAATGCTGAAATAATGGCACTTGCATTTAGAAATGTTTATACATTCGGACCAACATTTAGAGCAGAAAACTCTAACACAGTTAAACATGCATCTGAGTTCTGGATGGTAGAGCCAGAAATAGCTTTTGCAGATTTAGAAGATAACATGGAATTAGCTGAAGATATGATAAAATATATCATAAACTATGTAATGGAAAATGCTCCAGAAGAAATGGAATTTTTCAACAATTTTGTTGACAAAGGATTAATAGAAAGATTAACAAAAGTTGTAAATTCTGAATTTAAGAGATTACCATACACAGAGGCTATAGAATTATTACAAAAATCAGGACATAAGTTTGAGTTTCCAGTTGAGTGGGGATGCGATCTTCAAACTGAGCACGAAAGATATCTAACAGAAGAAATAATAAAAGGACCGGTTTTTGTAACTGATTATCCAAAAGATATAAAGGCTTTCTACATGAGATTAAATCCAGATGGAAAAACTGTTAGAGCTACAGACTTATTAGTTCCTGGTATAGGAGAAATAATAGGTGGATCTCAAAGAGAAGAAAGATACGATGTATTACTAGATAGAATAAAAGAATTAGGATTAAATGAAGAAGATTATTGGTGGTATTTAGAACTTAGAAAGTTCGGTACTGCTACACATTCTGGTTTCGGTTTAGGATTTGAAAGAATGTTAATGTACTTAACAGGAATGCAAAATATAAGAGACGTTATACCATTCCCAAGAACTCCTAAAAATGCTGAATTCTAATAATTAAATAGATTTATAAGAGTAACTCTATTAATATAAGACTTACTTTTGAAACAAAACACATTGATAAAATAGTCAATGTGTTTTTTAAGTATCAGGAAATTTAAAACTATAATTTTGACAAAATTCTGACTCAATTATGACACAGTTTTGACACAATTTTAATATATAATGTATTATGATTACATATAATGACATCTATAATTAGCTTAATCTATTAAGTTAACTATTAGGTGATAGGAATCATAAAAGATTATAGGAGGTTGAAATGAAAAAAATACTAGCATTAATTATGACATTATCAATGTTTGTAATGTCAGGATGTAGTTCTCAAACAGATAGAACTGTTACAGACAGAGAGGGTACAGAGGTAAATATACCGACAAAAATAGAAAAAATAATATCTACAGCACCTTCAAATACAGAGGTATTAATGGCGTTAGGTTTAGGAGATAAACTAGTTGCAATAGATAAATATTCTACTGATATAGAAGGCGTAAATAAAGAATTACCACAAATAGATTTCTCAAATCCAGATGCAGAAACTATAATAGGTTTAGAACCAGATATTATTATAGCATCAGGAGTTAATAAAACGGGTTCTGCAGAAGATCCATTTAAGGCAATAAGTGAAGCAGGTATACCAGTAGTTTATATACCAAGTAGTGACAGTATAGATGGAATATATAAAGATATAGAGTTTATTGCTGATGTTGTAAATGAAAAATCAAAAGGTGAAGAAATAATAAATGATATGAAATCACAAGTAGATGAAATAAAAGCTATAGGTGATACAATAACTGATAAGAAATCAGTATATTTTGAAATATCACCACCACCATACTTATCTAGTTTTGGGAAATCTACTTTCTTAAATGAAATGATAGAAATAATTGGAGCAAAAAATATATTTGCAAATGAAGATGGATGGATATCTCCAACAGCAGAAACTATAATAGATGCAAATCCAGATGTGATAATAACTAATGCTGGATATATGGATAATCCTACAGAGGAAATAAAATCTAGAGATGCTTGGGAAAATATAAATGCAATTAAAAATAATAAAGTTTACTTAGTAGATAATAATGCATCTTCACGTCCATCTCAAAATGCAGTTAAAGCGTTAAAAGAAATGGCTAAGGCTATATATCCAGAGTATTATGAAAAATAAACATAAGGCAATAATTAGTATTTTATTAGCTTTAATAATAATATGTATTGGAACTTCACTAGGAAGTTCCAATATTAATTTTTTAGATACATTATCAATATTAGCAAATAAAATACTACACATTCCATTAAGAGAGGGATTAGAAGTTAAAAATATTGGGATTGTTTGGAAGTTGAGGTTACCTAGAGTATTGCTTGCATTTTTTGTTGGAGGATGTCTAGCTACAAGTGGTGCGGTGGTTCAATCTATTTTGAAAAATCAACTAGCATCACCATATACCTTAGGTGTATCATCAGGGGCATCTTTAGGTGCAGGATTAATTATAGTAACTGGAGTATCTATACCTATGATTGGAAGTTTTACCCTTCCATTAGTAGGTTTTTTATTTGCTTTAGCAACAGTATATGTTGTTATAATTTTTTCTTCTACAATAGATAGAACTATGTCAAATAATACAATTATATTATCAGGAATGGTATTTTCATTATTTCTAAATGCAATACTTACAACACTTACTGCACTATTTTCAGAAGATATGAAAAGTATAACTCTTTGGCAGATGGGAAGTTTTTCTATGAAGGGATGGAGTTATGTACACCTTATACTTCCGTTTATAATAATAGGTATGTTAGGAGTAATGAGATTTACTAGAGAAATGGATATAATGACATTTGGTGAAGAACAAGCAAAAGCGACAGGTGTAGATGTATCAAGAATAAAAAGAAATCTTTTTATTTTTTCTACCGTATTAACTGGTGGAGCAATATCTTTAAGTGGAACCATAGGATTTATAGATCTAATTGCACCTCATGTTGTTAGACGTATATTCGGATCAAAACATAAATATGTAATACCAATATCATTTGTATTTGGAGGATGCTTAATGGTTATATCAGATTTAATTGCTAGAACTGTAGTTGTTCCATCAGAACTGCCAGTAGGTGCAGTAACAGCATTAATTGGAGCTCCATTCTTTGCATATATCTATTTTAAAAATAAAAGGTGACAGTATGTTAAAAATAAAAGAACTTTATAGTGGTTATAATGGTGTAGATATAATAAAAAATGTGAACTTACAGGTAGATAAAGGTGAAATTTTATTTATAATAGGTCCTAATGGTTGCGGTAAAAGTACATTATTAAAAGCCATTGCAAATTTAATAGAATATAGAGGTATAATAAAGTTTGATGGTGTATATTCTAATACATATGAAAGAAAAAAGTTTGCACAAAAATTAGGTTTAATGAGTCAATTGTCAGAGATTAATTTTCCTTATACGGTTTATGAAACTGTATCTCTTGGGAGATATCCATATTTAAAAGGAGCCTTTAGCTCATTATCTAAGGAAGATGTAAAAATAATTCTAGATAGCATAGAAAAAGTTGGATTAATGGAGTATAGAGATAAAATGATAACGGAATTATCCGGGGGGCAAATACAAAGAGTATTTTTAGCTAAATTGTTTGCTCAAAATCCAGATATAATACTTCTTGATGAGCCAACTAATCATCTAGATTTTAAATATCAAGTAGAATTATTAGAGCATGTAAAAAAATGGGCTAAAACTAATAAAAAAATTGTTATAGGTGTTTTACATGATTTAAATCTAGTGCATTACTTTGCTGATAAAGTTATTATGTTAGATAATGGTAATATTGTATCTGAAGGAACACCTATTAAAGTGCTTAATGATGATAAGTTAAATACCGTATATGATGTAGATATAAAAAGTTTTATGAAAAATATATTAAATAAATGGGAATAAATAATAAAGATTATAAATTGTAGAATGAAACTCTATAGTTTATAATCTTTATTTTATAAATAGCAAAAATTAAAAATTATAAACTATATATAATGCTATTTTTTACGTATAATGAAATTATTAAATAAAATTTTGTTTTTAGAATTTTAATAATTTTAAATGTATAAAAATAATACTTTAATCATCTGATATGACAGAAGCTAATTTTTTATATTTAAATAAAGTATATATTTAAATATAATTATAGTTATAGATTTTAATACTTTAGGCTTCTCATTAGAAATTAATATGAAAATATAGGTTGTTTTTGAGGGGAAAAATGAATTTTATGTGAAATTTTTTCAATAGAATACTTATAGTATGGATAAGTTTTATATATTAATATATAATTTATTTATAGAAATATAGGAAAGGACGGAATATGAAGAAATTGGATAATAAGGATAAAACATATTTAAATTATTCTACAAATGATGGAAAAAATACACAAGATGTTTTAAGAGATAAAATAACATTGAAACAAAAATCAGTATGTGGTCATTGTGGAATTGAAAATAATGAAGGACTATACTGTAAATCTTGTGGGAAACTTTTATATGAGTTAGAACATTTAGAGAAAGGAAAAAATATAAAAGCTTTTAATGTAAACATAAAGCCTATATTATTGACATCTGTAACTTCAGTTGCAATACTATTTTTAATCTCTTTAGGATTAAAATTATTAATGAGTTTTAGTCTTGGAAAATTAATAGACTTTGTAAATCCATTACACATAATATTGGGTATAAATTTAGGTACTATAAATTTAAATGCATCAACGATGATGAAGTCAGGAAGTGTTAGTATACATCTAGGAATGTTACTAATTGGGTTAATTCCTTTATTTGCACTTTCGCTATCTAATGCAATATTTATAAAAAATAAAAATGCCCAAGATACTTTATATAATTCAGTAGGAGTTGGTGCAACATATGGACTTATGCTAGTAATAATAAGTATATTTTCATCTACATCATCTAGTATTTCACAAATGATGGACTATGGTATAGCAGTTTCATATAGATATAAAATATTAGAGTTATTTTTAAATGGATTTATTTTAGGGTTTATATCCACGTACTTAATGGGATATAAGAAAAAATATTTTGGACAAAATATTTACTTAGATATACTTAAAAAAGCTGTAAATACTATATTAATTTTATATGTAGCAATATTTGTAATTCTTTTAGGTATTTCTATAGTTAATAATAGTTATTTATATGAACTGGGATTATATAATTATAGTAGAAATACTACTTTTATACTTAGTCAGTTATCATCATATATACTAGCATTTGCAAATATTGTACCTACAACAATAGGGAATAATAAATTATCAATTTTAAGTACAATAAATGGAGATTTATTATTTGATACAAAGTTAATGCTTATATCTATAATATTATTATCATTATTAGTACTTATACTTACAGGATATAACCTAAGAAAGAAATTTAAAAATAACTCAGCTAACATAGTGTTGATTTTTAGTATTTGTTATTCTACAATCGTTGCTATTTTATCATCATTTAGTATTATATATATAGGAGGAAATATATCTTTATTACAAATGAACAGCTATCCAGAAAATATATTCATGGGATCAGGTATACTTACTACACTGATAATATCTTTTATATATAGCTATATAATACTAAAAATAGGATATACATTAAGTGATTTTGAATAATCAGAAATGGAGAGTATGTTAATATGCAAAATATAAGTGATAAATTTTCAAGAAATAAAATAGAAAATGAAAAAAATGATATATATATAGAAATAGAGAATGCACAAATAAAAAAGGCTAATTTATTATTAGATATGGGTATAATGACATATGAAAAAATAAGAAATGAAATAATAATAGATGATAGCTTTGATAATATATGCAATGAAATTCTAGAGATAGATAAGTTAATATATAATAATAATCTAAGAATAAAAAAATTAGAAGAAAATTCAAAAGAGATAATATGTGAGTGTGGAAGCACACTAAACTCTGAAAATAAGTTTTGTGGATCTTGTGGCAAGAAAGTAGAAATAGATGATAATTATTTAATTGAATGTACAAGATGTAATTCATTAAATGAAGAAGACTCTAGTTACTGTGCTTGTTGTGGGATTAAATTATAATTTATCTTATAATATAATAATTACATTAAATTAAATCAAAAAAAGCTATGTGCAAAATTTGTATATAGCTTTTTTATATACATTAAAATTATATTATAAAAATATATGAGGGTAATCTATCAATAGGTATATTAACCATTTTATAATCATAAAAATATTATATTTTAAGCAACGTATTTATCCAAAGCTTGAGCGAAGATATATCGTTTGCGACATGAAAAAATAGCGTCCACACGTGGATTAAGCTAAGCGAATTTTTTATAACTAACTTTAAACTTAATTTAATGAAAAAATTTTTTTTGTATGGTAAACTATAATATAGGATTTTAGATTTATGGAGGGAGAGTATGGCAGAAAAGGTAGAGAAAAAATATAACAACTTAGAGGATACATTTAGTATAACTATGGAACTTCAAAGGCCTCTATTAAAAGATGAAGATGATGAAAATGAAGAACAAATTAAACATAGAGAATATAGATTTAAGAAAAATATAAAAATTGGTTTATGTGTAGTAGTTGTAGTTTTTTTAGTAGGAATTATTAACTGGATATTAACAGCTTATAAACCAGGTCAACTAGCACTAGATTCATTAGTTAGTGATAATAAGGTAGAAGTAACTGTAGATGGGAATATAACTTTTACTCCAAAAGGAAAAGAAGCAACTAAGGGATTTATATTGTATCCTGGAGCAAAAGTAGATGCTAAATCATATGCACCATTATGTAAGAAAGTAGCAGAAAATGGATATGAGGTAATCATACTTGATATGCCTTTAAATTTTGCTATGATAGAACCCAACAAAGCTGAGAAAATTATGAAAGAACATGAGAATATAAAATCTTGGGTTGTAGGAGGGCACTCATTAGGAGGTGTTGTTGCATCTAGATTTGCAGCAAAGAATAAAAATGTAGATGGAGTAGTACTTCTTGCATCGTATCCTTCAAATGATGATCTTAAACAATTAGGAAAAGAGGTAGTTTCTATATGGGGAAGCAAGGATGGAGTTGTAAACTTTGCTAATCTTATTAAATCAAAAGACAAATTACCAGAAGATACAACTTATGTAGAAATAGAAGGTGCAAATCATTCTCAGTTTGGTGATTATGGAAAGCAAAAAGGTGACTATGATGCATTAATAAGTGAAGAAAAACAACTAGATATTACATCAAATAGTATAGTTAAACTACTTGAAAATATATAAATAACTAAGGCTACCAATTTGGTAGCCTTAGTTATTTATATATTTTGATAAATGGATATAATAAAAATGATTTTCTAATACGTTTTTTAAGTATAGCGAATTTTAAAATCTTTTATATATACTTAAATCATTCCATTCTACACATATTGGTTCAGCCTTAAAGTCTTCAATAAACCAGGATATATCTTTTCTAGTTATACATCTAGATACTAGAAGTAACACAAAATATAATGCCATAGTTAATATTATTTGAATAGAAATATGTAATTTAAAATTAGCGTAAGTTAGACAAGATTTTATACAGTAGCCAGCAAAAGTTATGCAAAATCCAGGTTTTAAGATCCAATCTAATAGTTTAAATTGTATATTAGTAACCTTTAATAGCTTATGTATACTTAAAGAAGCGTTAAGAAGAGTTCCAGCAAATAGAACTATAATAAACCCTTCTATACCTTTTTTAGGGATTAAGTATAGTATTAAAAATATCCTTACAGCCATATCAATTAAGTTAAACTTTAATGTACTCATTTGATAATCTAGTGCATTTAAGCTTCCATCAACTATTCTGTCTAGATACATAAATGGTATAAGAGGTGCTAATATTTTCATCATTAACCCAACCTGAGTATCGTTATATATCGCTAATCCTAATTCATTATAAAATATCATGAATAATCCTGATGCAAATACGGCAATTAATAATGTAAATTTAAATACTTTAGATATTATATATATAACTCTTTTATGTTGATTAAGTGCATTTGCTTCAGCAATTTCAGGTATTATAAGGGTTGAAAATGACGCTAAAAATATTGATGGAAAATTTAAAATGGGTAGTGCCATTCCCTTTATCATACCAAATATAGATAATGATGAAGCTGTTGAAGAACCGTACCTTCTAAGTGCATCTGGTATTAGTAAGTCTTCAATAGTTCTAAGTCCTGTTTGGATATAAGAACTACACGCTATAGGGAAAGATATAGAGAAAATTTTTAAAAAGCTATATTTGCTATCTCTACTATATCCACTTTTATATCCAGATTTTTTTTCAAATAAAAATAGTATGTAAAAATAAATAGCAGAGGCTATATTACCAAGACTCATTCCAACTGCGATTAAAGCACAAGTAAAGTTTAGACCTTTAGGTAAATAGATTCCCATAAATGAAATAATAATTATCATCATTGTTCCAACTTCAACTATGTCAGAGGAAACACTTCTTATTATTTTTCTCATTCCATAAAAATATCCATGGAAGCAAGCGCTAACTCCTATAAATGGTAAGCTACAAGACAATATTTTTATAGGTATTATAGCTCTGGAATCACCTATCCATTTAAGGGCTATTACATCTGCAAAATTATAAAATATTAAAAATGTTGCAGTACTAAAAAGTAAGCTATAAAGTATTGATTTTCTTAAAATAGATTTAATATTTTTTATATTAGATCTTCCAAGTTCTTCAGCTATAAGACGAGTAGTTGTGATTCTAATTCCTGATATAGCCAACGTGGTTGTCATTACATGTATGCTCATGATAAGTTGATAAAGTCCCATACCTTCTGAACCTATTTTATTAGACAGATATACCCTAAATGACGTGCTTACAAATCCTATCATCATTGTTGTAAATGTCAAAATAAATGCATTCATTATTAATTTTCTTCTCTTCATAGTTTTTCTCCTAATATAAATTGTTTAAATATATAGCATGTTCATATATATGAAAAAAAGTTACTAAATATTATCTAAATAAAGATTTTCAAAGATTTAAAAAATTCACCAAAGATTTAAAATTTATAGATAGTATAACCTTTGAAATATAGCTAAAATATTTTAGATAAACGATTGCATGCATAATATACATTGTGCTACTATAAAAATATAAACAGTGCAATCGATTGCTCTGAAAAGAATAGGGGGATTAAAAATGGGGTTAAAAAGAATTTTAAGTTTATTAACTGTAACAGTATTAGTAGGTACAAGTGTAGTGGGATGCAGTAGCTCAAATGGAGGCGATAGTTCAGGGGATGCTTCAGGAGACAAGGTTGTAGTAGACATATTCCAATTTAAAGTAGAGGCTAAAGATGCACTTGAAAAAGCCGCAAAAGTTTATGAGGAGAAAAATCCTAATATAGATATAAATATAGAGACTGTAGGAGGGGGAAATGACTATGGTGCTGCATTAAGATCTAAATTCCAATCAGGTCAAGAACCTACTATATTTAACATTGGTGGACCACAGGATATAAAAGATTGGGAATCTAAATTAGAGGATTTATCAGATCAACCTTGGGTTGATGAGGCATTTGATACTACATTAGGTTCAGTAACGACTGATGAAGGTATATTTGGTATGCCTTTTAACCAAGAAGGATATGGATTTATATATAATAAAGAAATATTTAAAAAAGCAGGTATTGACCCAACAACTATAACTTCTTATGAAGCATTAGAAAATGCAGTTAAGACATTAGATTCTAAAAAAGATGAATTAGGGATTGAAGCAGTATTTGCAGTTCCAGGAAAAGAAAAATGGGTAACAGGGCTTCATTTACTAAATGTTGCGTTAGGAAACGAATTTGAAAGTGGAAAGCAAGCATATGAAGCTAAGAGCTTAAACTTTACATACAATAAAGAACTAAAAGAATTACTAGATTTACAAGCTGATTATGCATTTATGCCAGATGGTAAAAAAGGATCTATAAATTCTGTTGACTATGCTATGCAAGTAGAGCAAAAATACTCAACTGGTAAAGTAGCTATGATTCAAATGGGTAACTGGGCATATGGAGGAATAGAAGGAGTAAATACTGATATAGCAGCCAACTCAGGAATATTACCAATGCCACTTAAGGGAGTTAAGGAAGATTCTATACCGGTAGGTGTTCCAATGTATTGGTCTATAAATAAAGATGAATCAGATGCAGAAAAAGATGCAGCTAAAGATTTCTTAAACTGGTTATATACTTCTGATGAAGGTAAAGAAATGATAATAAATGACTTTAACTTTATACCAGCATTTAAAGGATATGAAAGTGATAAATTACAACCAAAGGATCCATTATCAGCAGATGTACTAAATCATGCTAACAATGGAAAAACTATGCCATGGGTATTTATGGGATATCCAAGTGGATGGGGAGAAAATATTGTTGGTGCCGATATACAAAAATATTTAGATGGAAGTATGAGCTGGGAAGACTTAGTTAAAAATGCTCAAAAAACATGGGCTGAGGAAAGAGAATAATATAATTAATATTTAAAATAGGAAAGTACACTTGTACTTTCCTATAATTTTAAAGGGGGGAATAATTTATGTCACAAGCTAAAGTTGAAGTTAAAGAATCTAAGGTTAAAGTTGAGATTAAAAAGTCAAATAAGAAATCTAAAGGTCAACATGGTCTAGCTTATTGGGCATTTGTTGGACCAAGTTTATTTGCATTTTCATTAGTTGTACTTATTCCATTAATATTAGGAATTTATTATTCATTTACAAATTGGAATGGTATAGGATCTAATGTAGAATGGGTTGGATTTAAAAACTATATAAAAGTATTTAATGATGAAGGATTTAGAAACTCACTTTGGTTTACTGTTAAATTTACTGTAGTATCAGTTATTTCTATAAATGTAATAGCATTTTTCTTAGCATTACTAGTAACTAGAGAATCGAAAATAAGTAATTTACTTAGAACAATATTTTTTATGCCAAACTTAATTGGAGGGCTAATATTAGGTTTTATATGGCAATTCATATTTGTTAATGTATTTAATGCTATAGGTCAAGCATTAGGTCAAGAATGGATGATGGGATGGTTATCAAATTCAACTACAGGTTTTTGGGGAATTGTAATTATTATGGCTTGGCAAATGGCAGGATACGTTATGGTTATTTATATAGCAGGTCTTCAAAACATTCCACAAGAACTAAATGAAGCTGCAAAAATTGATGGAGCAAATGCATGGCAAAGAATAAAACTTATAACTTTCCCAATGATAAGACCATCATTTACTATAAGTTTATTTTTAACACTTTCTAACTCATTTAAGTTATTTGATCAAAACTTAGCTTTAACTAATGGAGGTCCAGGTAATTCAACTCAAATGCTTGCACTTAATATTTATCAAACAGCGTTTTCATATAACAAAATGAATTTAGCTCAAGCTAAAGCTGTAATATTTTTTGTATTTGTTTGCATTATAACATTAGTTCAAGTTTATATGACTAAGAAAGATGAGGTGGAGGCATAATGAATAAAAAATTAAGTAAGATAGCATTAGATATATTAGGTATAATACTAGCATTAATATGTTTATCACCATTTTATATAATAATAGTAAACTCATTTAAAACAAAGGGAGAATTGTTTGAAAGTACACTAGCTTTACCAGAAAAGTTTAATCTTGATAACTATATTAAAGCATGGGAGCAATTAGATTTTATAAAAGTATTAGGAAACTCGTTATTTATAACAGTTATAAGTATAGTATTCATAGTAGTATTTGCATCTATGGCAGCTTGGATGTTACAAAGAACAAACTCTAAAATAAGTAATATAATACTATTTATATTTATATCTTCAATGTTAGTTACATTTCAATCTATAATGTTACCTCTTATAAATATAATGGGTAAATTAAATTTACTTAATGTACCAGGAATTATATTTATGTATATAGGATTTGGATGTGCATCTGCAATATTTTTATATCATGGATTTGTAAAGAGTATACCAAAAGAGTTAGATGAAGCTGCATTAATAGATGGATGTAGTAAATGGCAAACATATAGATATATAATATTTCCACTTTTAAAGCCAATATCAATAACTGTTGCAATACTTAATACAGTTTGGATATGGAATGACTTTTTATTGCCATCATTAGTTATAAATCAAGCAGGTACTAGAACAATACCACTTTCAATGTTTTTCTTCTTTGGTCAATATACAAAGCAATGGGATTTAGCACTTGCAGGTTTAGTTCTTACAATAATACCAGTTTTAATATTCTATTTCTTTGTTCAAAAACATATTATAAAGAGCCTAACAGCAGGAAGTATAAAATAAATATAGGGTTAAAATATAATATTTACTATAAAAAATTATATAAATCAAATTAATATAATATTAGAGTTTAGATATATACTTGTATTTCAATTTTAATATTAATCTGTTAATAGAAAATAAAAATAATTATAGAAAGTATTATATAGAGGTGACGCTATGAAGATAACAATAAAAGATGTAGCAAAAGAGGCGAACGTTGCCACATCTACAGTGTCTAGGGTTTTATCTAATAGCCCAAAAATAAGTGAAAAAACTAAGGAAAAGGTGCATAAAGCTATAAAAAAATTAAATTATAAACCAAACGCAATAGCTAGAAGCTTAGCAAATAATAAAACTAGAATATTAGGAGTAATACTTCCTGAAGATGCTGATGATATATTAAATAATCCATTTTTTATAAATGCTAT
Source organism: uncultured Romboutsia sp. (assembly GCA_937880075.1). Taxonomy (GTDB): domain Bacteria; phylum Bacillota; class Clostridia; order Peptostreptococcales; family Peptostreptococcaceae; genus Romboutsia. The sequence goes on from CALFLM010000046.1 coordinate 28,333, forward strand.
GAAGGGAATGAGCATGTATGCACAAAAGAAAAGCTACTATATAACTTATGCCTTTAGCAAAACTCAGAATATAGAAAGAAAGCATTTAAAAGATATAATAAATAGCAATTTAGTTGATGGAGTTATACTCCTTAGAGTAAGTGAAGATGATAAAAATATAGCATATTTGAAGAACATAGATTTTCCATTTGTTGTAGTTGGAAGACCTGATAACCAAGAGGATGTTTTATGGGTTAATAATGATAATACTACTGCAATGTATAATGTTGTAGAGAAGTTAATTAAAAAAGGTCATAGAAAAATAGGTTTTGTAGGAGCTATTGAAAATCTTAGTATGTCTAAAGATAGATTTATAGGATATAAAAATGCACTTTCTGATAACAAAATAAGCTATGATGAAAGTATTGTTGTACATAAGGATGAATTCATAGAAAATGAAGAACAAAGTGAATGCAATGAGCTTTTACAAAATAAAGATATAACTGCGATTGTTACAACTGATGATCTTATAGCTTTTGGTATTATGAAAGAGTTAAAATTAAAAAATATAGATAATATATCAATAGTAGGATTTAATAATACACCTTTATCGGCATATCAAAATCCACCACTTGCTACGGTTGATATAAATGCCTATGAGTTAGGATATAGTGCGGCAAAATTACTTATAAATAATTTAGAAGGTAGTGAGAATACAAAAAGAAACTATATAGTTGATACAGAATTTATAGAGAGAGAATCTTTTATATAATAATATAAATTTTGAGTAAAAAGTTTAATAGAAAATAGATCTAATTTAGAAGGTAATGATATAGAAATTAATATTTATTATAAAAAATATATAGTAAAAAATGTATATCTAATAAAGATGTTTCATTAAACTAAAATATGACTCCTTAATATATAAGGCGTCATATTTTTTTTATACACTAAATAAAAAATTAAATTTCATTATAATATGCTTAATATTTACCAATATTTTTATGAATCAACAAAATACCTTGAACAAATAATCATAAATGTTATATAATGGATATATATGAATAAAAATATATTATACAAAAGGTTACAAAAAAAATACATTATCTGTTAATTTTAAAAGGAGATTGATTATGTTAAATAGAAAAATTGCGGTAGGAGTAAGTATACCTGCTATGGCATTTGCATTATCAGCTACAGCTTCATTTGCAAATTCAAATGAAGGTACAGTAACTGCTAGTGTATTAAATGTAAGAAGTGGCCCAAGTACAAGTTATAGTGTTACTACTAAGATATATAAAGGCAATAAAGTAGAAATATTAGAAACATCAAATGGATGGCATAAAATAAAAGCATCAAATGGAAAAATAGGATGGGTAAGTGGAAGTTACATAAGTGTTTATTCAGGAAGTACATCACAAACATCATATAAAGCAACAGTAACTGCAACTTCATTAAATGTAAGAAGCGGTGCTAGTACAAGTTATTCAGTGATAACAAAGTTATCAAAAGGAACAGTAGTAGATGTAATAGAAAGTGCATCAAATGGATGGAAAAAGATAAAAACATCAGGTGGAACAACAGGATGGGTAAGTGGAAGCTACTTAAAAACTGGTGTAGTAGAAGATTCATCAACAGATAACTCAACATCATCATATAAGGCAACAGTAACAGCAGATTCATTAAATGTAAGAAAAGGTGCTGGGACAAGCTATTCAATAATAACAAAGTTATCAAAAGGAACAGTAGTAGATGTAATAGAAAGTGCGTCAAATGGATGGAAAAAGATAAAGACATCAGGTAAAACAGTTGGATGGGTAAGTGGAAGTTACTTAAAAACTGGTGTAGTAGAAGATTCATCAACAGACAATTCAACATCATCATATAAGGCAACAGTAACAGCAGATTCACTAAATGTAAGAAAAGGTGCTGGGACAAGCTATTCAATAATAACAAAGTTATCAAAAGGAACAGTAGTAGATGTAATAGAAAGTGCGTCAAATGGATGGAAAAAGATAAAGACATCAGGTAAAACAGTTGGATGGGTAAGTGGAAGCTACTTAAAAACTGGTGTAGTAGATGAACCATCAACACCATCTACTAACAAAGTACAAGCAGTACTAGATTTAGCAGAAAAACAATTAGGTAAGCCTTATGTATGGGGGGCTGAAGGTCCAAATAGTTTTGACTGTTCAGGATTAACATACTATGTATATAAAAATGCGGCTGGTATAACATTACCTAGAACTTCATCAGCTCAATACGGTGTTGGAGTAGATGTAAGTAAATCAAACTTACAAGCAGGAGATTTAATATTCTCAAGTACTGATGGAACTGGTAATATAACACATGTTGCTATATATGCAGGAAATGGACAAATGATACATGCACCAAGAGCTGGTATGAACGTTGAGAAGGTTAGCATAAATAATAGCTACTGGAGTAATGCATACATAGGTGCAAAAAGAGTTTTATAATAGAAATTAAATACTTTATATAAATACCTCAAATATAAATATATTATTTGTAGGTATTTTTTTGTATGAAAATCTTTATTTTTCTTTATTTATTATAAAACTATGTTTATTATATTAACATAAAGAAAATTATTCAAATAACAATATGTTTAATCAAGGAGACTAATATGGTACTTAAAAAATATGAATTTTTAAAAGAGTATAATATAGAAGAAGAATTTTTAATAGATAACAATATAGATTGGAATGAATTAGAAAAAATTTATAACGATTATAGTATGTATCGAAAAAGTTACGAAACACAAGCAAATTTAATTGCTAATATACTTAGAGAGCATAAAAAGGTGCACTCTGTAAAAACACGTGTTAAGGATGAGAATCATCTAATAGAGAAGATTATAAGAAAAACAGAAGCTAGAAGAAGAAAATATGGAAAAGATTTTAATTTTACAGTAGAAAATTATAAAGATGAAATAACAGATTTAGTAGGAATAAGAGTAATACATATATTTAAAGAAGACTGGGAGGAAATCCATAATTTTATAACTACGATGTGGAATGTAAATGAGATAGTTGCAAATATTAGAAAAGGAGATAATACTAAGACGTTTGAAGAATTAGGAATTGAAGTTTGTTCTAGATTATCAGGATACCGTTCTGTTCACTATCTTGTAGAATCATACCCAACTACAGAAAAAGTTATAACAGAAGTACAAGTCAGAACTATATTTGAAGAAGGATATGGTGAAATAGACCACCAGCTTAGATATTCATTAAATGAAATACCAGAAATATTAGAACAAAACTTAATGTTGCTTAATAGAATAGCAGGAAGCTCTGATGAGATGGCATCTTTAATAAATTTATTAAGTAAAAATTTTAAAGATATAGAAAGTGAATATAACAAGAAAATAGAAGAAAAAAATAATAAAATATTAAAGCTTAAGGAAAATATACTAAAAAATCAATCTTTAGATGAAGAGAATAAAAAATTGTTATTAGAAAATATAGAAGGTATAATAAAATAGTTATAAATTATAGCCTCCATATATAAGATTTATTAAAAAGCTTATATGTGGGGGTTTTATGATAGATTTAGAAAATTATATAGATGAAATTAAATTAAATTTAATGTCTAAAAATATAAAATATATAAAAAAATGTAAATATAAAACTATACCTACAAATGAAAAGTATAAATATAGGGAAGAAAAAATTAAAGATTACAACTATTATGTTAAACTAATAAAAAAATTGAAAAAGTATATAAAAGATTCAAAAGACGTGGAATTTTATACAAGATATGATAAATTCAATAATTTAGTTTGTTTAATAAGCAAGTTTGATATAAATCAAATAGATATAAATTTAAATATTGATATAAGAATAATAATAGGAGATAAATATGATACTTATATGAAAGCTACATACTATCAAGAAACATGTGGTATATTATATTTAGAAGAGTTTGAATCTGGTAGTAGAAATAATGGATATGGATCAATGCTATTAGAAAATTTAAATTTTATTATAGATAACATAAATATTAGACTAATTAACTATAATGACTATAGTAAAACTTATAATTTTAAACCTATAAAAATCCTAAAAGGAAGAGCAATACCTTTTAAAAGTGTTATAAGCCAAGAAGACTTAAATAAATTATACACAAAATATGGATTTAAAATAGATAATGACAATTATTTATTAAAAAATAGGGAATAAATATATATATCATAGTAAATACAAATATATAAATAAAACGATACTAAGGAGGCTAAAATGGATTACAAAATAGGTACAAATTACAATGGATTCATACTTGTAAGAGAAGAAAATATAAAAGAAGTAAACTCTATAGCTAGAATATTTGAACATGAAAAAACAGGTGCAAGACTTTTACATATGGAAAATGATGATACTAATAAAGTATTTTCAATAGGATTTAAAACACCTCCCAAAGACAGTACGGGTGTTATGCACATACTAGAACACAGTGTTTTATGTGGATCTAGAAAATTCCCAACTAAAGAACCATTTGTTGAGCTTGTAAAAGGTTCTTTAAATACATTTTTAAATGCAATGACATTTAGTGATAAAACAATATATCCTATAGCTAGCCAAAATGAAAAAGATTTCTTTAATTTAATGGATGTATATTTAGATGCAGTATTTTATCCTAATATATACAAAACAAAAGAAATACTTATGCAAGAAGGATGGCATTATGACCTTGAGAAAAAGGAAGATGAGTTAACATATAAAGGTGTTGTATATAATGAAATGAAGGGAGCATTCTCATCTCCTGAAGGAATATTAATGAGAAAGATACAGGAAACATTATTCCCAGATAATACTTATTCAAATGAGTCAGGAGGAGATCCAAAGCATATTCCTGATTTAACATATGAACAATTTATAGATACACATAAAAAATACTATCATCCATCTAATAGTTATATATTCTTATATGGAGATATGAATTTAGAAAAATGCTTAAAATTCATAAATGAAGAATACTTAGCTGATTTTGATAAAAAAGAAATAGATGCAGAAATTAATCCACAAGAAAAATATAATAGCATAAAAGATGTGGAATATACTTATTCAATATCTGAAGAAGATGATGATAGTGAAAAAACTTTCTTAGCTTTAAACTATGTAACAGGAAAATCAACTGATGAAGAAGTTTATATGGACCTAAACTTATTAGAATATATACTTCTTGAAGCGGAAGGTGCACCACTTAAAAAAGCGATACTTGATGCAGAAATAGGAAAAGATGTTTTTGGTAGTTTTGATGGTGGAATACTTCAACCTGTATTTAGTATAATAGCTAAAAATAGTGATGCTAGCAAAAAAGAAGAATTTAAAAAAGTCGTTTATGACACACTTAATGACATTGTAGAAAATGGAATAGATAAAAAACTTATAGAAGGATGTATAAATGCATTTGAATTTAGATTAAGAGAAGCAGATACTGGTGGATATCCAAAAGGATTAGTATACTATATGAATGTTATGGATAGTTGGTTATATGGTGGAGACCCACTTATGCATATAAAATATGAACATGCAATAGAAAATGTTAAGAAGTCTCTTAATACTAATCACTTTGAAGAGCTTATTAAAAAATATATGTTAGACAACACTCATGCATCTTTACTTACACTAAAGCCAGAAAAAGGGTTGGCACAAAGAGAAGAAGATGAGTTAAAAGAAAAATTACAAATTTATAAAGATAGTTTAAGTGAAGAAGAATTAAATAATATAGTTGAAGAAACTAATAACTTAATACTTCGTCAAAGTATACCAGACTCACAAGAACTTTTAGAAACTATACCACTACTTAGCTTAGATGATATAGGAAAAGAAGTTGAAGATTTATCTATAAATAAAGTTAAACATAATGATATAGAAATACTTCACTGCAATACATTTACAAGTAATATAGCTTACTTAAACTTTATGTTCTATGGAAAATGTATAGCTGAAGAAGATATACCGTATTTTAGTTTATTGGGTAATTTACTTTCAAAAGTTGATACTAAAACTTATGACTATAAAGAATTATCTAATGAAATACTTATAAATACTGGTGATATGTACTTTAGAAATCAAGTGTATGGAAATGATAAAGATGAAAATAAATACTATCCATTCTTAGAAGTACGTACTAAGGTTATGGATGATAAGATATATAAATCTATGGAAATAATGGGTGATATAGTTAAAAACTCTTTATTTGAAGATAACAAGAGAATAAGAGAAGTAATAAGAGAGCTTATTTCAAGAATAGAAATGATGCTTATGCAAGCTGGTCATCAAGTTGCAGTTGGAAGAGTTGCATCATATTTCTCACCTGCAGCATCATATATAGAAAAAATATCAGGATATGATTATTATAAATTCTTAAAAGATATAGAAAATGATTTTGATAATAAAATAGAAAATTTAAAATCTAAATTATATGAATTACAAAGAACTATATTTAATAAAAATAATTTAATGATATTTATAACTGGTGAAGATAAGGAATTAAATTTATTAAAGGAAAATATGAACAAAGTTGTTGATGTATTATCTATTGAGTCTTTAAATAATAATGATTATACATTTAATGAAAAAAGAAAAAATGAAGGATTAATGACTCCTGCTAATGTAGATTATGTATGTAAAGGATACAACTTTAAAAAGCTTGGATATGACTACAACGGAAGTTTATTAGTATTAAAAACTATACTAGGATATGATTATTTATGGAATAGAGTAAGGGTTAAAGGTGGGGCATATGGATGTATGTCAACTATTGCAAGAACTGGTAACATGGCATTTGTATCTTACAGAGACCCTAACTTAACAGAAACTCTTAAGGCTTTTAATGAAGCACCAGATTTTATAAAATCATTTGATGTTTCAGATAGAGAAATGACAAAATATATTATAGGTACTATAAGTAATTTAGATATGCCGCTAACTCCAGCATCTAAGGGTGAAAAAGCTCTTGGTATGTATATGAGAGGTATAACTAAGGAAGATAGACAAAGAGAAAGAGATGAAGTTTTATCAACTAATGTTGAAACTATAAAAGAGTTTAATAAACTTATAGAAGATATAATGAAGCAAGATTTTATATGTGTTGTTGGTGATGAAAAGAAAATTAAAGCTGATAAAGATGTATTCAAAAATTTAATAAATGTATTTAATTAATAAATAAAAGTGTCTTAATTAATTTTAAGGCACTTTTATATTTAATATAAATATTGATATAATAAAGATATAAAATATTAATGATATAAATTTTAGTATAGGAGTATAAATGAAATTAAAAAAACTTAAAAATTAAATAAGTTGTTTATGTTAAAGATTACAAAAAAGTTACCTTAAATAAGTATTAAAAACTTATTTTAAGGTAGCCTTTTACTATAATATGAAAAATGATGCAGCTATAATTAAATAAACTGCAAGTAATTGAACACCTTCAAGCCAGTTAGATTCTCCATCATGAGAAACCCTATTAGCTATAAGTACAGATACAATAAGTGCAATTAACTCAAATGGATTAAATACTATACTCATAGGTGTAAAAAATAAGCTTAAGAATATTAAAACTGGTGCAACAAATAAAATTATTTGTAAACTAGAACCTACCGCTATTTCAAGAGCAACATCCATTTTATCTTTTCTAGCCATAACAACTGCAGTGCTATGTTCTGCGGCATTACCTATTATAGGAATTAATATTATTCCTACAAAAAATTGACTCCAACCTAAGCTTTCAGTTATTGGCTCTATACCATTTACTAAAAACTCACTTTCTATAGCTATTAAAATAGTAGAAATAACTAATACGAATATAGCCTTTTTTAATGACCACTTAGCACTTCCTTCATGTTCATCATTATTATTGTATATATGTTTATGAGTACTAAATGAGAAAAATAAACTAAGTGCATATATAACAATCATTACAACAGCCACGAAAATACTTAATCCTTCATATCTAGTATTGAGAAGTCTAGGGTCTACTGTATAAGTAAATAAAGCCGGAATACATAATCCTAATACTGCAAATAGTAGCATACTTGAAGAAACTTCAGATACCTTTTGATTAAACTTTTGAGTTTTATACTTAAGACCTCCAGCTAGCATACTTGCACCTACAACAAGTAATATATTTCCTATAACTGCACCTGCAATAGATGATTTTACAACATCAAATAAACCTTCTTTAAGAGCAAAAAATGATATTATAAGTTCTGTAGCATTTCCAAAAGTACCATTTAAAAATCCACCGATCTTAGGTCCAGAATAAAAAGAAATTTCTTCAGTACCCTCACCCATAAGGCCAGCTAGTGGTATTATTGATAAACATGACAGTATAAACATAATACTACTAGAAGCATTTAAAAACTTAGCTATAAAACTTATAGGTATGAATATAAGCATGTATCTTAATATCTTCATTATTAAGTAAACCTCCTTGTAAATTTGGATATAGTTATCTTGCCCTTAATACAAGGAAATTATATTAATTACTTAAATATAGATAAATAAAATAAAATCGTTATATAAAAATAAAAATAGCCATTTTATAAAAAATAAAAATGGCTATTTGTCTACAACCTGAGAGCATATTTATTTTGCTATCAGTAAGTATATTTTTGATAATTATATTATTTTAAAGCATCTAATGCTTTATCATAATTTGGTTCTTCAGTTATTTCATTTAAGTACTCTACATAAACTATCTTGTTGTTCTCATCTACTACAAATACAGCTCTAGATAAAAGTCCTAACTCGTTTATGTAAACACCGTAATTTTTACCAAATTCTCTATCTTTGTAATCAGAAACTGTTTTTACCTTGTCTATACCTGCAGCACCACACCATCTACCTTGTGCAAATGGTAAATCCATAGATACTGTATATATAGTTACATCTCCTAACTTTGATGCTTCTTGGTTAAAACGTCTTACTTCTGTATCACATACTGGTGTATCTAATGATGGTACTGTTAAAAATACTCTTTTACCTTTAGTATCACTTAATTTAAATGGGTTTAAATCGTTATCTACAACTGTAAAGTCAGGAGCAGTGTCACCAACTTTCACTTGAGTTCCTTCTAATGTTAATGGATTTCCTTGAAATGTTACTTTCATTTTATTGCCCTCCTAATATAAATTTAAAGTCATAATTATTTTGATTTTTTGTTAATATATTTATACTTAAATTTAAGTTCTAGCAAAATTTACATTTATAATATTATATAAATGTTTATTAATAATATATTTTTATATAGTTTAAATTCTATTTATTTTTAGATAATATACTTGAATCGTATATTTTTAATTCTTTATTAACTATTACTAAAAACCATACTAAGGATATTCCTAATATAATATGCCCAAGACCTGCAATATGGCTAAGACCTGCAAAGTCAGAACCTACAACTTGTAAAATACCTCTAATTGATAATGTTATTATTAAGTATACTAATCCTAAATTATACAGTAGTATCCACTTATTAAAACTTTTATTATTAGAAATAGTAAAGTTTTTTTCTAGTAGCAAAACTATTATAAAAAATAAAAATCCTAGAACTAAAATATGAGTATGAACTGATTTAAGTACAGTATTTCCAGAAAAGTTATTAAGTTTTGTAAATTCTCTTGAAAATATTCCCATAACTAGTCCAAAAAATAAATAAAATGATGAAATTTTAAAATATTTTTGCATTTTATCCCCTCCCAATAGGTATATAATAGCTTATACCTTATATTTAATTATTTAAACACTAATTATAAATAAAATATTTAAAATTTATTGAGATATTAAAGATAAAAATAAAACGACCTATTTAAATGATTTTAAATATGTCGTTTTAAGATATAAATGAATTTATACAAAATAGTATCTATAGTGCTTTTAAAGCAGCAGCGTTTAATAAACTCCAAGGTTTGTTAAAGTGCGGTTGGAAGAAGAAATCAGTCATAGCTAATTCTTCAACTGTCATTTCATTTTGTATAACTACAGATAAAGTATTCATATATTGTGTTAAATCCATATTAGATATTATTTGGCCCCCTAGGATTTTTCTAGAGTCTTTATCAAATACTAACTTAACTTTAGCCTCTTCAAATGTAGGCATAAATTCTGGTCTATAGTTTTCAGTGATTGTTATACTACCTACATTATAATTTGTTGTGTTTTTAGCAACTTCTTCAGTAAGTCCAGTAGAAGCTATACACTTATCGTATATCTTTATTCCTGAAGTACCTTGAGTTCCCATATATTTAAGTGTTGGCTTTATTAGATTTTTACCAACTAAAGTACCCATTCTAACTGCATTAGTAGCAAGAGGCATATATCTAGTGTCTTTTGCAGGATTATATTTAACTACACAACAATCTCCAGCAGCAAATACATCTTCTTCACTAGTTCTCATATATTCATCTATTATTATTGCGCCATTAGGTAGAGTATTTAATTTTCCTTGAACAAGTTTTGTATTAGGCGCAAACCCTATACATAAAACTACTAAATCAGCAGTATATTCACCTTTGTCTGTGATAACTTTTTCTACAGTATCAGTTCCTTCAAATTTTTGAACCTTTTGTCCTAGAACTAAATTAACACCTTTATTTTTAAATTCAGCTTCTGCTATATCTGTAAATTCTTTATCTAAATATTTAGCCATAATTCTATTTTCAGCATCTATAAGTGTAGTGTTTTTACCTTGCATTTTAAAGGCCTCAGCAAGTTCAACACCTATGTATCCTGCACCTATAACAACAACATTTTCAGCATCTTTACTTTTTTCTATTATATTTAAAGCATGGTTATAGTTTTTGCATAAAACTATGTTATCTAAAGTACCACCTTCAAATTTAGGAACGATAGGCCAAGAACCTAAAGTTAAAACTAATTTATCATAATTGTCTTCAAATATTTCATTAGTTAATAAATTTTTTACTGATAATTTTTTATTTTTGAAATCTATATCTAAAACTTCATGTTGCATTTTAGTTTGAGCACCTAAAGAGTTTAAATCCTTTGGTGAACTATAAAATAATTTTTCAGTTGTATCTATAACTTTACCTACATTTAATGCTATACCACATGATAAAAAAGAAACATTATTATTTTTTTCATAAACGACAACTTCGCTATCAGGAAAGTTCTCTTTTATATTAACGACTGCAGCAGTACCAGCATGTGTACATCCAACAACTAGAACTTTCATTTATTATACCTCCTACGAGTTTGATTATTTTGTATTATATTATATTAATACCTATATTGATAAATTTAAAACAATAAAGTTATAAATTTATCAAAAAAATTATTATTACTTAGCTTTGTTGATAATTTAATTGAAGAAGCTAAATATATATGAGATAATAAATAAAATTTGAAAAGAGAATTAAAGTAATAGAGAGGATAAATAGTATGATAAATATAAGAGTTGAACAAGAATTAGATTATAAAATAGTCGAAGATATTATAGAAAATGCATTTTTAAATGCAGAATTTACAGATCATCAAGAGCATAACTTAGTTAGAAAACTTAGAAAGAGTAGCGAGTTTATACCAGAGTTATCTTTAGTTGGAGAGATTGATAATAAAATAGTTGCTCATATACTTTTTACTAAAATAAATATAGTAAATAAAGAAGAGTCTTTTGAATCATTAGCCTTAGCGCCACTTTCAGTATTGCCAGATTATCACAACAAAGGTATAGGTAGAGCTCTTATAAATTATGGACTAGAAGTTGCTAAATATTTAGGGTATGAATCTGTAGTTGTTTTAGGTCATGAAAATTATTATCCTAAGTTTGGATTTAAAAAAGCAAGTGAGTTTGATATAAAACCTCCATTTGAAGTAGATGACGAGGCATTTATGGTATTAGAACTAAAAGAAAATGGACTAAAGAATGTAAGTGGAATAGTTAAATACTCAAATGCTTTCTTTGAATAAATAAGTAAAATATTTGGAATAAATATTAAATAACTGAAGTTTTGTAGGATATAGATTAAATGGTAAATTTAACTAACTATAAATATAAAAAATACTGAATATAATTTTAAAATTATATTCAGTATTTTTTATATAAGTTTTTTATATTTTATAAGCATTTTGGACAACTTATAATAGTACTCTGTAAATTTAAAGTATTTTGGAGATATGTCTTTTAGTCAAAGTAAATTTTTAATAATATAAAAAAATTAAATGTAGACACTAATATTAATAATTTGTTAGGGAGGATGAGGATGAAAGCACTATTATTTAGAATCATTTACTTTTTTATATTTTTCGGAACATCTACTATAGCTGGAATGTTGATTCCATTTTTACAATATAAAGGATTTGATCCTATACAAACAGGAAGTTTAATTAGCTTATTTACATTAAGTGGTCTAGTGGGTCTTTTTTCCATTGGATATTTTTGTGACAAGCTTAAAACTATAAAAAAAGTATTATTTCCGTCACTTATAATAACGACTATCACAGGAGCTATAGCAATTTTATTTAATAAAGGTATAGTATTTTACATAGTATTTTTTTCAATGGGATTGTTTAATGCTATGTTAGGACCACTTTGTGATAGTTGGATTATGGAAAGTAGTGACGATATAAAAGCCAAATTTGGACAATTAAGAGCTTTTGGTTCTGTAGGATGGGCATTTGGAGTTTTAATAGTAGGTTTTGTTATTTCAAATTTAGGATATAAATATGTAACTTTTATATATGTAGGAACACTTTTAGTCGGAATATTTTGTGCATTTAGATTAAAGGATGTAGTCAAAAGTTGTGAAGGTAGTATTAGTTTTAAACCTTTATTAACAAATAAAGAGTATATATATATAGTAATTACACTTTTAATTATATGTATAGGATTTAGAGGCTATTTACAATTAGTTCCTTACAAAATAACAAGAATTGGAGGAAATACATCAGACTTAGGTATATATAATTTTATATGTTCAGTAAGTGAAATAGCTATGCTAATACTTTGTGGTAAGATAATGCATAAACTAAGCCCAGATAAATTGCTTATATTATCTCCTATAGCAGTATTTATACAAATGTCAGTACTTTATTTTATACCTAATATTTATGCCATATATTTAAGTGGATTACTTCAAATATTTACATATCCAATTATTCTTATGGTAGGAAGAACTATGATAGATAGAGTATGCCCTGAAAATTTAAAAACAACTTCTCAACTTATGGGATTTGCCATGTTTAATAGCTTAGGAGTTATTATTGGATCTTTTTTAGTTGGTTTTTTAATAGAATATCTAAAAATTGATAGAGCTATTCTTATTATGATGGGAGTAGCACTTCTAGGAGTTTTATGCGCAATACTTTATGATAGGAAAACAAAGGATAAAACAATACAATAAAAATATTTATAGATTATCTTAGAACTTTTATAAAAAGAATATATATAATGAGTTTAAAATATATAAAGTTATACCAAAATAATTATAAATAGTAATTTCCTTGAACAAATTTACTAATAAAAAGTTTTAGGAGGATATATTATGTTATTTGAAAATGGGAAATTTAAAATAGAATATATAGAAGAATGTATAGATAGTAATGCTAATAGAAGTTTTATATTTACTGTAGATATAAAGGATTTTGATACTCCAATATTAAACGTAGTTTATGATTTAGAGGAAGATATTATAGTTAAAACCTATATAGATGAACAATTTGAAAATATACCTAAAAGTCATGTTGTATATAAAATGTTTAGCTTAATTGAATATGAAGTGATTGAAATTCTAAGGTTTATGATAGATCATATGTAGATTATATTTATTTTATAAATTGAATATACAAATAAGGTAGAAAATAATATTTACTTGCAATAGTATTAATATGTATATTTTTTAAATGTAACAATATAAATCAGATGACATAATATATAAAAATAGTATATTTAGTGGGGAGGGGGAATTTAGATGGATTGTTTTAAGATAGAGGAAAATAAAGGATTAATTAGATACTTTAACGCTCTACCTTCACAACAAGCAGTTGATATATATGTTGATAATAAACTTTTATATTCAGATATAAAATATAAAGACTTTACACCATATGTATATATGGAAAATAGGCCATATAAAATTGATATAAATGAAGCTGGTACAAAAAATATATTAATAAGAACAACATTTATATTACCAGATGAAGATTTATTTACATTAGCGATTACAGGAAATGTAGGTCAAGAAGCTTTAATAATTGTAGATGAAGATATAGAACAAAAAACATCAAATACTAAAGCAGTACAGCGATTTATTAACCTATCACCAGACCTACCAATAGCAGATGTTTTTTATAATGATAAGCCTGTAGTAGACAATATAGACTATAGAGATCAAACACTATATGAATATTTAGATCCAGGACAATATACTGTATCAGTAAGAGGTAACTTAACTGGAAAAGATATAGTAACATCAAATATTCAATTTAAACCTAATAGAATATACTCAATATATATAATTGGAAATCCACCTAATATAGAACTTTTACAATCGGTAGATGGAAATACTTATGCATGTCCACAATAGATATATAAAAAAAATAAAGCTGTATTAACTTGTATACAGCTTTATTTTTTTTACGAACGAGTAATCATATGATAAAAAGTTATGTGAATAAAAGTAATATTAGTAGTTGTATAATCATAAAAAATATTTTTTGAAAATTAAAACTTAAGCTGTAAGTACTAAATATACCATGTATCCAAAGTATAGTAGTGATAAAGTTATGCTTTCAAATTTACTAACATCATTTTTTCTATACGAATAGAAATAAACTAATGCCGTAGATAAAATCATTATAACACCATCTATTATTAATTTAGGATCTACTGTCATTGGAGAAATTAAAGCTGAAGCACCAATAACAAATAGTATGTTAAATATATTAGAACCTATTACGTTACCTAATGCTAAATCACTCTCACCTTTAGTAGCAGCTATAACTGATGTTACAAACTCTGGAAGAGAAGTACCTATAGAAACTACTGTAAGACCTATTAATTGATCACTAACACCGAAACTACTAGCAATATTTGATGCTGAATCTACAACTAAGTTTCCACCAAATATTATTGATGTTATACCTATTATTGAGATTAATATAGATTTAATCATAGTGTTGCTTTTTTCTATAGTTTTAACATTACTCATATCAATATCAATAGAAGTTTCTTGATCACATAAACTTTCTTTTCTATTTTTCATAGCAGAGTCTATTAAGTAATACAAAAATACTGCAAATAAAGTTAATAAAATTATACCATCCATACGACTTATAGTATTAATAGATGAATTAAACAGTAAAGAGTCTAAAGACAATATAACTAAAACTATAGATGTTAAAAGAACAAATGGAAACTCTCTAGATAATATTGATTTCTCAACTAATAAAGGTTTTATAATACCAGATGCACCTATAACCATTAATAAATTAAATATATTAGAACCTATAACATTACCTATTGCCATACCATTTTGACCATTTATAGAAGCTGTAATACTTACAGCTGCTTCTGGAGCACTTGTTCCAAATGCAACTATTGTAAGCCCTATAATAAGTGATGGGATTCTTAGTTTTTTTGCTATGCTTGAAGAGCCATCAACAAAGTAATCTGCGCCTTTAACAAGTAAAATAAAACCAATTAATAATAAAATATAATTCAAAATTCATACCTCCAATATTATTTTATAATTAAAAAAGACCTCCAAAAATAGAAAGATATAAAATATCTAACTATTTTGAAGGTCTTGCTATCAAGTACAAAACTTGTTAATCAACCGAGTGTTTTAGACACTGAATTGACGACTGATTAACACTAAAAGTGTAAGCTACTCCCCTTCAGGGATTTAATTAATTATATAATCATTATATGATTTATAATAGAAAAATACAACAAAAACTTGAATTTAAAAATAATTTATTTTTAGATAAATATTGAAATATTTTTGTAAATAAATCTTTTAACATATCTTGTTATTTAAATATCATATCCTGTTATAAGTTTTTTAAAGTTTCATCTTTGTTTAACATAAAAAGTTTGTACATTCCTTTGGATGATCTAATTTAATTATCATACTTACTGGAAGAATACACACTTTATTTTACATACTCAAAGCACCTTATATTGATACTTTTTAATTAACATAATTATTAATACTACAAATTACTTATATCAAAATAAACTATTCTTTTTAACATTTCACTAAAGCTAAACTTAGTAACTAGTTAAAATTCAAATATAAATAATTTTTTAATAGGAGTATGTAACTTATATTAAATTATAACTGCTAATTCAAGTGAATGGTTGTATTTATCAGTTTCTACACTAACTATAGTTACTAACTTTATTAGCTAATTCTTTGAGAATAAGCTGATACGGTATCATTTTCGTCTGATTTAATATTTAAAGTATTTCTATAAAATACTGCAAAACTAATTACAGTAGTAACACAAGCAACAATATCTGCAATAGGTTCTGCTAAAAGAACACCGAAAAGTCCATTTTCCGTAAAGTTTGGAAGTATAAATATTAATGGAACCAAAAGAACTACTTTTCTTAAAAGAGCTAAGAATAAAGAAACTTTTGCTCTACCTAAAGCTAAGAAAGTTTGCTGACAAGCTATTTGAGCACCAAATATAAACATACCAGCAAAATAAATTTTAATAGACCAAGTAGTTATTTCCATAAGTTCTGGTTTATTATTAAATATACTAACAAAGAAATCTGGGAATAACATTAATAATGCAACTATTAAAGTTGAATAAGATAAACAAGTTAATAAAAGAAGTTTAAAAGTCTTTTTAACTCTATCTAAATTTTTAGCACCATAGTTATAACTTATAATAGGTTGAGCACCTTGAGTAAGTCCCATAAGTGGCATAGTTATTATTTGCATTATACTACTCATTATAGTCATAGCACCAATTGCTAAGTCACCACCAAATCTTGAAAGTTGGTTATTTAAACTAACTAAAACTAAACTTTCAGTTGCTTGCATAATAAATGGAGCTACACCTAAATTCAAAATTGAACCTACTATTTTTTTATCTAGTTTTAAATATTTTTTTCTTATTTTTAAAATACTTTTCTTACCAAATAAGAAGTTTAAAGCAAATATAGTTGAAACACCTTGAGCTATAATACTTGCAAGGGCAGCTCCTTTAACACCCATATCAAAAGTAAATATAAGTATAGGATCAAGAACTATATTTATAATAGCTCCTATTAAAACTGTAAACATACCAATTTTAGCAAATCCTTGAGTATTTATAAAAGTATTCATACCTAAAGATATTTGAACAAATAAAGTACCCATAACATATATAGTTAAATAATCTAGAGCATAATTAATAGTTGTTTCACTAGCTCCAAATGCCCAAAGTATTGGTTCTTTAAATAATAAAAATATTATTGTTAGAGAAACACCAACTATAAGAAGCATAGAAAAACTATTACTCATAATTTTTTCAGCCTCATCATTGTTTTTCTCACCCATTTTAATAGCCGTAAGTGGAGCACCACCAGAACCTATCAAATAACTAAATGCAGATATAATCATTATAATAGGCATAGCAACTCCAATACCAGCCATAGCAATTTCACCATTTGCCATTCTACCTATAAATATTCTATCTACAATGTTATATAATAGGTTAACCATTTGAGCTATTATAGCAGGAACAGCAAGGTTTATAAGCAACTTTCCAACACTACCTTCACCTAAGTTCACATTTTTATTTTCCATAACATCACCACCTAATATTAATATGTAAATTTTTGGTATATTTTGATATATTTTGATATATTTGCTATAATAATCTATAGGGTAACCCGACAGTCAATAGGAGTGATAAAAAATGAAATTAAGATTAAAACCCCTTACAACAGGCGAATTTGCAAAGATATGTAATGTGAAAAAACATACATTATTCCATTATGATGATATTGGTTTATTAAAACCTGATTACTATGATGATAATGGATATAGATTTTATTCTTATAGCCAGCTTAATTTATTTTATTTTATATCTATAATGAAAGAGCTAGGTATGTCATTAGATGAGATAAAATTTTACTTAAATAGCAGAACACCAGAGCAAATGGAAGAGCTTTTTATAAGTAAAATAAATCAAATATCAAATGAAATAAAAAGATTAAAAGAAAATCAACGAATATTAAAATCTAGGATTGATAAAATACAATATGCTAGTGAAGTTAAAGTTGATAAGATTTATAAAGAATATCAAGAGGAAGAATATTATTTACGTTATAGAGATATAGATGATCCTACAGATAAGGATGTATATAAGTTATTTGAGAATAATTTTAGCAAATATACGTCTATTAAAGGGTTAGATACATCGAGATACTCTATTATTAAAATTGAAGAGGTTTGGGGCAAATATATATATAATCACGAATATATTTTAAAGAAAATTAGTAAAAAAGTTAATAGTCATAAATTAGTTGTAAAATCAGAGGGGGAGTACCTTATAGGTTATCATAAAGGCTATTATAATACTATTGAGCAAACTTATAATAAGATGATTATTTATGCAAATGATAATAATTTAGTAATTGGAAGTAATTCTTATACAAAAGAGATTTTAGATGTATTAACTTCTAATAGTAAAGAAGAATATTTAATTGAGATAATGATTGAATTAAAGTAATTTATATTAAAATGTTTAGTTAATGTCTTTAAGTATACTGTATAGAATAATATATTTTTAAACATTTAAGAAAGGTTTATTAGTTACATATAAAAATAATTATTTTATGAAATTATATATATATATAAATGTGCAAAATATAAATGGTGTATATAATAATAAAAATGAGGTGAATTTATGGAATCTATATGGAGCGAGAGTTGTAAATTCATAAAAAGAGAAGTTTTAGATAAAGATATAAAGACAGATACTATAATTATTGGAGCTGGGATGGCAGGGATATTAACTGGATACATGCTAAAACAACAGGGTATAGATGTAATTTTAATTGATGCAGCAGAAATTGCAAGTGGAAACACTAAAAATACTACTGCAAAGATAACTTCTCAGCATGATTTAATTTATGATAAGTTAATATCAGAATTTGGAGAAGAAAAGGCAAAGCAATATGCAAAAGCAAATGAACTTGCTATAAAAAAATACAAAGAAATTATTAAAGAAAGAAAAATAGACTGTGAATTTGAAGAAAAACCAGCATATGTATATTCTCTAAATGAAATAGATAGTATTAAAAAAGAAGTAGAAGCAGCTAATAGGGTTGGTATTTCTGCAGAGTTTGTGGAAAATATTAATCTTCCTTTTGAAATTAAGGGAGCTATTAAATTTAATAATCAGGCACAGTTTAATCCACTTAAATTTTTAAAAGATATTTCAAATGATTTAGTTATTTATGAAAATACTAGAGCATTAGAAATTAAAGAAAATTTAGTAATCACAAATAGAGGAAACATAACGGCAAGTAATATAGTGGTAGCAACTCATTATCCAATAATGAATGCACCAGGATATTATTTTATGAAAATGCACCAAGAAAGATCATATGTTATAGCTTTAGAAAATGCAGAAAATGTTAATGGTATGTACATAGATGCTGAGAAAAATGGATACTCCTTTAGAAACTATAAAGATTTACTATTGTTAGGGGCTATAGATCAAAGAACAGGAGAAAATGAAAAAGGTGGATGCTATGATAAATTGAGAAAAATAGCAAAAGATCTATATCCAAACTCAAGAGAAAAGTATCATTGGTCAGCTCAAGATTGTATGACTATAGATAAAATACCATATATAGGTAAATATTCTGATAAAATACCTAATATATATGTTGCTACGGGATTTAATAAATGGGGAATGACAAGTTCTATGGTGTCAGCTATGATCATATCAGATATGATATTAAATAAAGAAAATGATTTTTCAGAAATATTCTCTCCTAAAAGATTTGATTTATCATTATCATTATATAATATTGCCAATGATATGATTGAAACAGCTAAGAACTTTATCGCACAAAAAATATATATTCCAAATAGTAAAATAGAACATATTAAAAATGGTCATGCTGGAATTGTCGAATATGATGGTGAGAAGGTTGGTGTTTATAAAGATAATGATGGCAAGGAATTTATAGTATCGACAAAATGCCCTCATTTAGGATGTCAACTTAGTTGGAATGCAGATGAATTAACATGGGATTGTCCATGTCATGGTTCAAGGTTTGATTATAAAGGAAGATTAATCGGAAGTCCTGCAACAAAAGGTCTTATAGAAGATTAGATAAAATAGATATTTTAAGCATTGATTATTAAAAACCGTATCAAAGTAAATGATACGGTTTTTAATATTTACATCAAAGAATATTATCAAAAGATGAGTTTAATTTAGTTAAATAAATTCATAAATAGATGTAAAATATATGGAGGCTAATTAACTTTTAATAAATATTAATTAGAAAAATTCTTAATTACATTTAATAATAATATGATAAAAATAAAGAATTTAAATGAATTTTATTATATTTTATCTAAAGAAGAAACAATTTGGCTATATAATCATAAATATAAAATAAGGCAAATAATATTGACTTAATACGTAAAATTAAATCTATTATACTCAATAATTTTTTACTCTATAAACAGCTATGATAAAGATAAGTAATATCAAATTAAGTTTACAAATATATAGCATGGAGATGGTATAAAATGACAGTTATAAATGAAGTTATAACTATACCAGATAAAGGTTTAGAGGAGGCTATAAAATATGAACTAAATCTAAACCAAAATTGTGAAATTACAAAAGAGAATATAAAATCACTTTGTTGGCTAGATGCTTTTAATAAGGAAATTTTAGATTTAACTGGATTAGATAATGCCATAAATTTAGAAGAATTATATTTAGGATCTAATAAAATAGAAGATATAAGCATACTATCACAACTAACTAATTTAAAAAAATTAAATTTAAGTAATAATCAAATAGAAGATACAAAGGCATTATCAGATTTAACTAACTTGCAAAAGCTATATTTAAATAATAACAAGATAGAAGATATAAGTTTATTATCAAATCTAACTAATTTGCAGTGTATAGATTTAAGTAATAATCAAATAGAAGATGTAGAGGTATTATCTAATTTAATCAATCTACAAAGATTATATATAAGTAATAACAAAATAAAAAATATAGATTCATTATCAAATCTAATTAATTTGAAATGGTTAAATTTAAACAATAACAAAATTAAAGATATATCTAGATTATTAAATCTATCTAATTTGCAAAGATTATATATAAGTAATAATAAAATAAAAAATATAGAAGTATTATCAGAATTAAACAATCTACAATGGTTAGATTTAAGTTGCAATCCAATAGAAAATATAGAAATATTAGAAAATTTAACTTTATTAGATGAATTAAATTTAAATGATACTAAAATAGATAATATATTAGTGCTAGAAAAATTAAAATATTTGAAAATATTAGAATTAAGTAATACAAAAGTGAAAAATTTATCAGTATTAAATAATCTAGAAGACTTAAAGATATTAAATTTAAGTAATAACAAAATAGAGTCTATAGAGGATTTAAAAGGATTAGAACGATTAATATGGTTAGATTTAAACAATAATCTATTAGAATCTATAGGGGCATTAAAAAGATTATATAGACTAACATGGCTAGATTTAAGTAATAATCAAATAGAATCTGTAGATATGTTAAAAGATCTAAAAAACTTAAATGAGTTAAATCTATCCAATAATAAAATAAAAGATATAAAAGGTTTAGATAGCCTAGTAGGATTATTCAATCTAAACTTATCAAATAATATAATAACAGAGATAAAACAATTAGACACTTTAACTGATTTAGATGAGTTAAATTTATCAAATAATATAATAAAAGAAATAAAAGGATTAGAGAAGCTAAATAGATTACGTGGTTTAAATCTTTCTAATAATAGAATAGATGAGATAAAAGGTTTAGATAGATTAAAAGGATTGCAAGATTTAAATTTATCTTTTAATGGAATAATAGATATAAAAGGGCTAGATAGGTTATATGAGTTGCGTAAATTAAATTTATCAGACAATAAAATTATGGAGATACACGGATTAAACAGTTTAAGAAAATTAGACTCTTTAGATTTATCTTATAATAGAATAATGGAAATAGAAGGGTTAAATATGCTAGAAAAATTGCATAATTTAAATTTATCTTCTAATGGAATAAAAGAAATAAAAGGATTAGATTGGTTAGATAAATTATGCAAATTAAATTTATCAGATAATAAAATAGTAGATATACATGGGTTAAATAACTTAAAAAGACTTAGAAATTTAAATTTATCTTCTAATGAAATAATTAAGATAAAAGAATTAGAAAATATAAAAATGTTAAATAATTTAGATTTATCGTTCAATTTAATAAAAAAAATAGAAGGTTTAAGTCAGCTAGTAGAGCTAGAGTATTTAAATTTATATGATAATAAAATCGAGGAAATAATAGGACTAGATAAATTGAGTAAGCTAAAGTATTTAAATCTAGGTAAGTTATCTGAAAATAGTAAAATAGCAGAAATAAAAGGTTTAGAGAGATTAAATAAGTTAGAATATTTAAATTTATGCAAAAATAAAATAGGAAATATAATAAACTTGAAGTATAACTTAAAGTTAAAACATTTAAATTTATCGAAAAATGAAAATATATCAATAGAAGGAATAGAAAAATTAACTCACTTAGAGGTATTAAACTTAGGATATACAAATAGAAAAGAATTAGGAAAAGAAATACAGCTATTAAATAGTTTAAAAGAATTATACTTATGTAGTAATGATAAAATATCAATAGATGGAATAAAGGTATTAACAAATTTAGAAGTATTAGACTTAGGATATACAAATACAACTGAATTGGGAGAAATACAAAACTTAGTTAATTTAAAAGAATTATATTTGTATAATAATAATCTAATATCAATAGAGGGTATAGAAAATCTAAAGAAATTAGAGAGATTAGATTTAAGCAGTAATGAAATTGAAAAAGTAGAGAATGTAAAAGGATTAGATAACTTAAAAAGCATAGATAAGTTAAAAGGTCTAGATTTAAGTTATAATAAAATAATATCAACAGAAGTTATAGAAGACTTATACAAATTAGAAAACCTATATTTAAGAAATAATCATATAGAAAAAATAGGTAATTTAAAAAATTTATATAACTTAAAAATTCTAGATTTAAGTCATAATAAAATAACATCAATGAATGGAATTGAAAATTTGTATAAATTAAAGGACTTAAATTTGATGGATAATCAAATAGATAAACTGTGTAACTTAAAAGATTTATTACAGTTAGAATACTTGATATTAGATAAAAATAAGATAAGTAACATATCTAAAATTCCTATGAAAATAAAATATATAGATTTGGGAAATCAAGAAATAAATTTAAATGGTTATAAAAATAAGGAAAATAAATATTTTTTAAATCTAAGTTTTATAAAATTACGAGGTAACGATGATTTAGATATATATTATATATTAAAAAATGGAGAATACGATAATTATACAAAAACAATAACTTGGGAAAATTTATCTACGGATAAATTACAATTTGAATTTAAAAATATTAAAGATGACTGGATGAACTTTAGTGGAATAGTCAACATACGTTTAGTAGAAGAAATATAACTATATAAAATAAATAATAAAAAACGTATCATAAATGAATTGATACGTTTTTTATTATTTATTTTATATATAACAGAGGTTTATTTATATAAAATACTGATAGCATAAAATTTAGTTGACATTTAGATTTTTACAGATTTATAAATCTAGATATGTTTAATGTTATAAAAGAATATATATA
>CALFLM010000047.1 GCA_937880075.1 uncultured Romboutsia sp.
ACAATACAAAATAATAACTTTACCTAATGAAG
This sequence comes from uncultured Romboutsia sp., assembly GCA_937880075.1. GTDB lineage: Bacteria > Bacillota > Clostridia > Peptostreptococcales > Peptostreptococcaceae > Romboutsia. Next base: position 33 of record CALFLM010000047.1, read on the forward strand.
TATTTTAATTAAAACATATATATATAAATTTTATAAAAAAATAAATTTTTATAGTGTAAACTTTACTGAAAAAAATCATATAAATTATATTAATCTATAGTCAAAGTAAGTAAAACCTATATTATTGAGTGTTGATGTATATGAAATCGATAACTGATAAAATTGAAATTTTCATAAAAGAGTTAATACACAATAGTAATAGCATACAAATTAAACGTAATGAGTTAGGAAATTTATTTAACTGTGCACAATCTCAAATAAATTATGTATTAATGACAAGATTTACAATAGACAGAGGTTATTATATACATATTAAAAAAGGTTGAGGCAGATATGTACAGATTACGAAGATAAGCTCAGATAAAAATAAATATATAAAATCCTTAATAGATGAAAATATTGGTGATACGATAATTTATAATGATGCTAAAGAAGTCATAAAATCATTAGAAAAAATCAATACACTTACATAAAGAGAAAGTCAGATAATATTATACTCAATAGAAGATAAGGTATTATGTGTATCTATTTCAGAACTTAAAGATAAATTAAGAGCAAGTATATTACAAAATATAGTAATTGGCTTATTACATATAGATAAAAGTGCTTAAGAATTCAATATATAAAATACAGAATATACACAGATAAACTAAAAGGAGTGATAGAGTATGTATTTTAGTAGGTTTACACAGAAGTCTAAGAAAGTTATAGAGCTGAGTTTAGAATGTGCTAGGGGCTTTGGTCATAATAGCGCTGATAGTGAACATTTATTATTAGGTTTATCAAAAGAAGCCGATAGTGTAGCATATATGGTATTATTAAAATTAGGCATAACACCTAAGTATATAGAGGGGAAAATAATAGAGAAAAAAGGTATTATACCTATAGCACCAATAGATTTAGTACTAAGTCCTACAAGTGAAGAGATACTAGAGATTTCAGGTATGTTTGCAGACAAATTTAAATCTGAGTATATAGAGACCGAGCATATATTACTAGGTATACTTCAACAAGGAGAAGGTCTAGCTGTTGATATATTAAGAGAAGCAGGTATAGATGATAAATCTATAGTTGAATTAATAATTGACATTGTTGGATTAGAGAGTATGACAACAAATAAAGAGAGTAAGTCTAATTATCCAACTAGAATACAAACATCTTCAAAAATATTAGAGAAGTATGGAAAAAATTTAACTTTGGTTGCAAGTCAAAATAAAATTGATCCTGTAATAGGAAGAGAAAAAGAGATAGAAAGAGCTATACAAATATTAAGTAGAAGAACAAAAAATAATCCAGTATTCATTGGAGATCCAGGTGTTGGAAAGACATCTGTTGCGGAAGGGCTAGCTGCAAATATTGCAAGTGGAAATGTTCCAGATAATCTTGTTGGAAAAGTTTTATATACTTTAGATATGGGATCTATGTTAGCAGGGGCTAAGTATAGAGGCGAATTTGAGGAGAGAATAAAGCAAGTAGTAGATGAAGTAGTTAAGAATGGAAATATAATTTTATTTATAGATGAATTACACACAATAATCGGTGCAGGTTCAACTGGAGAAAGTACAATAGATGCATCTAATATATTAAAGCCAGTATTATCAAGGGGAGATATACAGATTATAGGTGCTACAACAATAGATGAATATAGAAAGCATATAGAAAAAGACTCTGCTTTAGAAAGAAGATTTCAACCAATTTTAATAACAGAACCTACAAAGGAAGAAACTATAAAAATACTAGAGGGATTGAGAGAAAGATATGAATCTCATCATAATGTAAAAATAACAGATGAAGGTATAGCAGCAGCTGTAGATTTATCTATAAGATATATAACTGATAGATTTTTACCAGATAAAGCAATAGATTTAATTGATGAGTCAGCATCTAGAGTAAGATTAAGAGAGATTAATTTACAAAAGAGCTTACTAAGTCTAGAAAAATATGTTTTAAGTAAAGAAATAAATGATGAATTAAATAAAGATACTGGAAAGAATATAAACTTAGGTACAAGTACAGAATCAAGTCAGGAGATAGCAGATACTGAAGTACCTAAAAAATCATATATAGGAACAGTAGATAAAGAAATAATAGCTGAAGTTGTGGAACTTTGGACTGGGGTACCAGTTAATCAAATAGTTGAAGAAGAAGCAGAAAGATTACTAAACTTAGAAGAAATATTACACGAAAGAGTAGTAGGTCAGGATCAAGCAGTAAAATCTATTTCTAGAGCCATAAGAAGATCTAGAGCAGGACTTAAGGATCCTAAAAGGCCAATAGGTTCATTTTTATTTTTAGGTCCAACTGGTGTAGGTAAAACAGAATTATGTAAAGCTCTAGCAGAAGTTCAATTTGGTGATGAAAATCAAATAATAAGAATAGATATGTCTGAATATATGGAAAAACATGCAGTATCTAAATTAATAGGATCACCTCCAGGATATGTAGGATATAATGAGGGTGGTCAATTAACAGAAAAAGTAAGAAGAAATCCTTATTCTGTTGTTTTATTTGATGAAGTAGAAAAAGCTCATGACGATGTATTTAATATATTATTACAAATATTAGATGATGGTAGATTAACAGACTCAAAAGGTCGTATGGTTGACTTTAAAAATACAATATTAATAATGACATCTAATGTTGGAGCTACTAAAATTAATAAGAAGAATAATCAAGTATTAGGATTTGGTACAAATAAAGGTAAAGAAGAAGAGACAAAAGATCAATATGATAAAATGAAAGAAAGTATAATGGGAGAGTTAAAGCAAAAGTTTAAGCCAGAGTTTTTAAACAGAATAGATGACATAATAGTATTCCATCCATTAGAAGAATATCACATATATGAAATAGTAAAATTAATGACAAGAGAAGTAATTGAAAGATTAAAGAGTTTAAATATAGATTTAAAAATGAGCGAAGAAGCTATAAAATTAATAGCTAAGGAAGGTCTGGATTTAGAGTATGGAGCAAGACCTTTAAAAAGAGCAATACAGAAAGAATTAGAGGATACATTATCTGAAGCAATATTAAAAGGTGATGTAAAAAAAGGTAGTAGTGTTGTTGCTGAAATTGAAGGTAATAAAATAGTATATAAATGCAAAGTGTTATAAAAAAATGAGGAGGAAACTCCTCATTTTTTTATAACACTTTACATAACATACCATAGATATGTTAAAATTAAATATACAATAGTAAATTAAGGGTGATTTGTAAATGGCAAAGATAAAAACAAAATATGTATGCCAAGAGTGCGGATATGAAACATCTAAATGGTTAGGCAGATGTCCAGAGTGTACAAAATGGAATACATTAGTAGAGGAAATAGAACAAAAAGGATCGAATAAAGATGTATTTATTATCGATAAATCTTCATCGAGACCTGTAAACATAAATTCCATAGAAACAAAAGAAGAAGAAAGATTTTCAACATGTATAAATGAGTTGGACAGAGTACTTGGAGGAGGAATAGTAAAAGGGTCCTTGGTATTAGTAGGAGGAGACCCTGGAATAGGAAAATCAACGCTTTTGATTCAGGTATCAAGTAATGTTGCAAATTCAGGAAAAAAAGTATTATATATATCGGGAGAAGAATCTGAATCTCAAATAAAAATGAGAGCTCAGAGATTAGGAATTAATTCTGATAATTTATACATTTTTGCAGAAAATAACTTAAGTTTAATAGAATCTCAGTTAGACAATATAAAGCCTGAGCTTATAATTCTTGATTCTATCCAAACTGTATATAGTCCAGAAATATCATCAGCACCAGGAACAGTTAGTCAAATAAAAGAAGGAACTTCGAAATTTATGAAAATATCCAAAAAAATGGGTATATCAACTTTTGTGGTTGGACATGTAACAAAAGAGGGCTCTTTAGCTGGGCCTAAATTATTAGAGCATATGGTTGATACCGTATTGTACTTTGAAGGAGAAAGATATAACACTTATAGATTAGTTAGAGCTGTTAAGAATAGATTTGGTTCTACTAATGAATTAGGAGTGTTTGAAATGAGAGATTTAGGTTTAGTAGAACTTGAAAATCCATCAAAAATACTTATATCAGAAAAACCAAAAGATGTAGCAGGTTCAGTTATAATATCTACTGTAGAAGGTACAAGACCAATGTTACTTGAAATGCAGGCTTTAGTATCACCAACAAGTTATGGGATACCAAAAAGAACTGCTACAGGTGTTGATTATAATAGAGTAGGTATGTTATTGGCTGTTTTAGAGAAAAGAGTAGGACTTCAAATTCAAAATCAAGATGTATACCTGAATATAGTAGGAGGAATAAAAATAAATGAACCTTCAATAGATTTAGGGATAGTAATAGCTATTGCATCTAGTTTTAGAAATGTTGCAGTTGATGAAACAATAGCCGTAACAGGAGAAGTTGGACTTACAGGAGAAGTGAGAGCAGTAAGCTTCATAGAAAAAAGAATATCAGAGTGTAGAAAACTTGGCTTTACTAAAATGGTTATACCAAGAAATAATTATGAAGTGGTCAAAGATACTAAAGGTATAGAAATTTGGCCTGTAGATAATTTAAGACAAGCAATAAATATAGTATTAGGGGGGAATAAAGAATAATGGAGGATTTCCTAAGCAATAAAAATCTTATACATGCATTAAAAATGATATCACCTGGAAGTCCATTAAGACAAGGGTTAGATAATATACTAAAAGCTAAAACAGGAGGGCTTATAGTAATTGCAAATAATGAAGAAATAATGGAAGTAGTAGATGGAGGATTTTGTATAAATGCAGAATATTCACCAGCATATATATATGAATTAGCTAAAATGGATGGTGCTATAGTTTTAAGTTGTGATACAAAGAAAATTCTTTTTGCTAATGCTCAACTTATGCCTGATTATTCAATACCAACATCAGAAACTGGTACTAGACATAGAACTGCGGAAAGAGTTGCTAAACAAACAGGTGCTATAGTTATTGCTATATCCCAAAGAAGAAACATAATCACAGTATACAGAGGAGATAAAAAATATGCCTTAGAGGATATATCTAAAATACTTACTAAGGCAAATCAAGCATTACAGACTCTTGAAAAATATAAATCTGTACTTGATGAAGCTATAATAAACTTAAATGCTTTAGAGTTTAATGATTTAGTAACAATATATGATGTAGCAATAGTTATACAAAAAATAGAAATGGTAATGAGGATAACAAATATAATTGAAAAATATGTAATTGAGCTTGGTCAAGAAGGTACTCTAGTAAAAATGCAGTTAGAGGAGCTAATGGGTACAACTAAAAAGGATCAAAAGCTTATTTTTAAAGATTACAGTAAAAAGAATGTAGAAATGTCAGAATTTAAGAAAAAGATTAAAAGTCTTTCATCTGAAGATTTACTAGATTTAACTAATATGGCTAAATTATTAGGTCATAGTGGTTTTTCAGAAAATATGGACATGACTATAAAATCTAGAGGGTATAGAATACTTAGCAAAATACACAGGTTACCAACGACCATAATAGAAAACTTAGTAAATTACTTTGATAACTTACAGGAAATATTAAATGCATCAATAGAAGAATTAGATGATGTTGAAGGAATAGGTGAAATAAGAGCAACTTATATTAAAAATGGACTTATAAAAATGAAACAGTTAGTTTTATTAGATAGGAATATATAAATAATCGTTACTACTTTGTGCTTGAACATATGAGGTATTATGGATTATAATAAGTAAATATTAATAAAACAATCAGGGGGTGAAAATTTGATACAAAAAATAGTAAGAGCGATGATAGGTATATTTGGTTTTGTTTTAGGATTTACCATATATTCATCTTTAGCGAATACATTTCCAGTACTTTTATTTGGAATAAAAAATGGTACAATATTGATATCAACAGTAATAGGTTTAATTATAGGAGTTATATTCTATATAATAGGACCTTGGGTTATAGATAAATTTAAATATGTAGCTAAACTTATGGATAAGGAAATATCAAAATATCCTCAAACAGATATATTATTAGGTTCTATAGGGCTTATAATAGGGTTTGTTATAGCCTATTTATTAGGTGGTTTAATAAATTCTATACCTATAGTAGGAGGAATTTTAACATTTATTACATATGGATTTTTGGGATATCTTGGTATAAGAATAGCTTTAAAAAGTAAGGATGATTTATTTAACATAAGTAGATTATCTAGACTATCACCATCAATAAAAGAAAAAAGTACTAAAAAAGAAGGAAATACTATTCCACCAAAAGTATTAGATACAAGTGTCATAATAGACGGAAGAATAGCAGATATATGTAAAACAGGATTTATAGAAGGGAAACTTATAATACCTAAATTTGTACTTGATGAATTACAACATATAGCTGATTCTTCAGATGACTTAAAAAGGGTTAGAGGTAGAAGAGGTCTTGATATATTAAATATAATTCAAAAGGAATTAGATATAGAAGTTGAAATAAGTGAAGCTAAATTTGATGATATTTATGAAGTTGATAGTAAATTATTAAAATTAGCTCAGGTTTTAGGCGGTAAGGTAGTTACTAATGACTACAACTTAAATAAAGTAGCTCAAGTCCAAGGAGTTGAAGTATTAAATATAAATGAACTTGCCAATGCTATAAAACCAGTTGCAATACCTGGAGAAGAAATGGTTGTTCAGGTTGTTAAAGAAGGTAAAGAGCATAGTCAAGGTATAGCTTACCTAGATGATGGAACTATGATAGTTGTAGATGGAGGGAAAAAGCATATGGGTGAAACTATAAGAGTATTAGTTACATCAGTGCTCCAAACTCCAGCAGGAAGAATGATATTTGGAAAACCAAAAAATTAATAAATTTTAAGAAGGGTGGCTCATAATATAAATTACTTTATTTTGAGACACCTTTCTTTAATATAAGGGTTTTAGTACTTAATAAGAGGTGCAGATATGAATGGTGTTGTTATAGTAGCTGCAGGAACAGGCAGTAGAATGAATATGGGAATTAATAAACAATTTATAAAACTTGAAGGAAAAGAAATTATAGCTTATACAATTGAAAAATTTTATAATAATTCAAACATAGAAGATATAGTGGTTGTTGTAAAAGAAGATGAATCTGAGTTTTTCAAAAAAGAGATATTAGATAAATACAATTTTAGAAATATAAAGATAGCTTATGGTGGAAAAGAGAGACAAGATTCTGTATACAATGGATTAAAGTTATTAGATGAAAAATGTGATACCGTATTAATTCATGATGGAGCTAGGCCTTTTATATCCGATAAAATTATAGATAATTGTATTGAAAAAGCCAAAGAGCATAAAGCTATAGTTGTAGGAGTGCCAGTTAAAGATACTATAAAGGTTATAGATAACGATAAAAATATAGTAGATACGCCAAATAGAAGTGTATTATGGGCAGTTCAGACTCCGCAAACATTTGATTATAATATACTTATAGATGCTTATAAAGATGCATTTAAAAATGGATTTTATGGAACTGACGATGCTATGCTAGTAGAGAGAGTTGGATATAAGGTTAAAGTAGTAGAAGGGTCATACAATAATATAAAAATAACAACGCAGGAAGATTTAAACGTTGGAAGTCAAATATTAAGAGTTCAAGATTAGTAGGAGGACAAATATGAGAGTAGGATTAGGATATGATGTACATAAATTAGTAGAAGGAAGAAAGTTAATAATAGGTGGAGTAAATGTTTCGCATGAAAAAGGATTATTAGGTCATTCTGATGCAGATGTATTGATACATGCTGTAATGGATTCTATCTTAGGTGCACTAGCTTTAGGTGACATAGGTAAGCATTTCCCTGATACAGATGAAAAGTATAAAGGCGCAGATAGTATGAAATTATTAGAGTTTGTATACAATTTGATTAATGAAAAAGGATATAGTATAGGCAATATAGATTGCACTATAATAGCTCAAAGTCCTAAAATGGCTCCTCATATACAAAATATGAGGGAAAATATTGCTAAAGCCTTGAATACTTCGATAGAGAATATAAATGTAAAGGCAACAACAGAAGAAGGGCTTGGATTTACTGGAGCAAAAGAAGGGATATCAGCTCAAAGTATTTGTTTATTAGTTAAAGTTGACAAGTAATATTAAATAATATAATATTAGTAAATAAGATAAAGACTAAATAGTAATATTACGATATATATTGTATATACTATAAATAAACAATAAATTAAAGCAATGATTAAGAAATAGTAAAAGATGAAATCTTTACAGAGAGGAAACGGTGGTGAAAGTTTCTAAGAAGAAGTCTTTGAACCAGTCTTTTAGCTTAAAAATGGTAAAAAGTTTTTACGGTAGGGACCGTTATATCCCATAAAGAGAGCCTTTTGGCTAATTAGAGTGGTACCGCGGAAATTCAACCTTTCGTCTCTATACATAAGTATAGAGATGGAAGGTTTTTTTACTATTAAAAATAAAAATATAAATAAGTGTAGGAGGAAATTTAATATGAAAATGTCAAAAATGTTTATGCCAACATTAAGAGAAGTTCCAGCTGATGCAGAAATAACAAGTCATCAATTAATGTTAAGAGCTGGTATGATAAGAAAAATGGCTTCAGGAGTATATAATCAATTACCTATGGGGATAAGAGTTTTCAAAAAGATTGAAAACATAATAAGAGAAGAATTAGAAAAAAAAGGATGCCAAGAAATATTATGTGCAGGATTGATACCATCTGAACTTTGGAAAGAATCAGGTAGATGGGATGTAATGGGTGCTGAAATGTTCAGATTAAAAGACAGAAATGAAAGAGACTTCTGCCTTGGACCAACTCATGAAGAAGTATTCACAGATTTAATAAGACAAGAAATAACATCATATAAGCAATTACCATTAAACTTATATCAAATACAAGTTAAGTATAGAGATGAAAGAAGACCAAGATTTGGTGTTATGAGAACTAGAAGTTTTACAATGAAAGATGCATATAGTTTTGATATAGATGAAGCAGGACTTGATAAATCATACAATGATATGTTTGATGCATATACAAATATATTTGCAAGATGTGGATTAGAAAATAGTCCAGTTCAAGCAGATACAGGAGCTATAGGTGGATCTGTTTCAGCTGAGTTCATGGTTAAATCTGAAGTTGGAGAAGATGAAATAGTATTCTGTAGCGGATGTGACTATGCAGCAAATATGGAAAAAGCAGTTTCTGTAAATGCAGAGGCTTCAAATGAAGAAATGAAGGAGTTAAAAGAAGTTCATACTCCAGGAGTTCATACTATAGAAGAATTAGAAAACTTCTTCAAATTATCAGCAGATAAATTTGCTAAGACATTAGTATATGTTGCAGATGGAAAAACAGTAGCAGTAGTTGTAAGGGGAAATAGAGATGTTAACGAAACTAAAGCTGCTAACGCTATAGGTGGAGCTGTTGAATTCGAACTTGCAAATGAAACAACTGTTGAAGCTGTTACAGGAGCAACTGTAGGATTTGCTGGACCAATAGGATTAAAAGCTGATTATGTTCTTATAGATAAGGAAGTAGCAGAGGCTAGAAACCTAGTTATAGGAGCTAACAAGAGCGAATACCATATAGAAAATGCTAACTATGGAAGAGACTTTGAAGGGACTGTTGGAGATTTCAGAAATGTAGATGCTTCAGATAAGTGTTGCAAGTGTGGTAGTGAATTAGAAATAGCTAGAGGAGTAGAAGTTGGTCATATATTCAAACTAGGAACTAAGTATTCAGAAGCTATGGGAGCTACTTATATAGATAAAGATGGAAAATCAAAGCCAATAGTAATGGGATGTTATGGAATAGGTGTAGAAAGAACAGGAGCAGCTATAATAGAACAACACCACGATGAAAATGGTATAACATGGCCATTAGCAATAGCTCCATACCAAGTTGTAGTTGTACCTGTTAACATAAAGAAAGCAGAGCATATGGAAGCTGCTGAAAAGATATACAATGAATTACAAGCTATGGGTGTAGAAGTATTATTAGACGATAGAGATGAAAGAGCTGGAGTTAAGTTTAAGGATAGTGAACTTATAGGTATACCAATGAGAATAACTGTTGGTAAAGATATAGTAGATGGAAAAGTAGAATTCAAATTAAGAAAGTCTGAAGAAAAAGAAGTAATATCTTTAGATGAGATAAAGTCAAGAGTTGAAGCTGAATTTGTAAAAAATAACGTAAAGTTAGGATAATTACAAAATAACTAAATAGTATATATAGTCCACGAACTTATTAACATTATAAGTGAAAATGTGGATATATATACTATTTTAATTTTCATAAAAAGCGAGTTATCAACAGATTATTTGGATAAAATATAAGTTGTATTTTTGAGCAACGGATGTATACGTAGCGGAAGCAAGGATATATCGTTGGCGAAATGAAGTGCTTCGCCGATACGTCGCTCAAGCGAAGCTAATTTTTTATATTATTTGGATAAAATAACATTACAATAAAGGCTTATTTTGATATTATAGATACGTATACATATTTATAGGAGGTAAAGACATGAGTGTAAAAGTAAGATTTGCTCCAAGTCCAACTGGATTTGTACATATAGGTAGTTTAAGAACTGCTTTATACAACTACTTATTCGCAAAGAGAATGGGTGGAGAGTATTTATTAAGAGTAGAAGATACAGACCAAACAAGATTAGTTGAAGGTGCAATAGAGAATATGCTTCAAGCTATGAGTTGGGCTGGTGTTAACCACACTGAAGGTGTTATGTTAGATGAAAATGGGAACATAGTTCAAAAAGGTGAGAACGGTCCTTACATACAATCTGAGAGACTAGATATATACAAAAAATATATACAAGAATTATTAGACAGTGGAAAAGCTTACTACTGCTTCTGTACAAAAGAAAGATTAGATGAAGTAAGAGAAAAACAAAAGGAAGCTGGAGAAACTCCAAGATATGATGGCCACTGTAGAGACCTTACTGAAGAAGAGGTACAAGCTAAAATAGCTGCAGGAGAACCATACGTTATAAGGTTAAGATTACCAGAAAATCACGTTATAAAGTTTAATGACTTAGTTAGAGGAGAAACAGAATTCAATACTAATGACTTAGATGATCAAGTATTAATAAAAACTGATGGATTCCCAACATATCATTTCGCTGTAGTTGTTGATGACCACCTAATGGAAATAACTCACGTTATAAGAGGTGAGGAATGGCTTTCTTCAACTCCAAAGCATGTTTACTTATATGAAGCATTTGGATGGGAGCCAACAACATTTGTACATTTACCAAACATACTTAACAAGGAAAAGAAAAAGTTAAGTAAGAGACATGGTGATGTTGCAGTTGAAGACTTTAAGAAAAAAGGATACTTACCAGAAGGCTTAGTAAACTACGTTGCATTAGTTGGATGGTCTCCAGAAGACAACCAAGAAATATTCTCTATGGAAGAATTAGAAAATGCATTCTCTATAGATAGAGTATCTAAGAGTGGTGGAGTGTTTGATACAGAAAAATTAAACTGGGTTAACCAACATTATATAAAAGATGCAGATGATAGCTACTTAACAGATTTAGCTATACCATTCTTAGTTGAAGCTGGATTTATAACGGAAGAAGAAGCTGAAACTAAATATGAATTTATAAAAGGTATGGTATCAGTTCTTAAAGAAAAATTACAATACGTAAAAGAAATAACTGAACATGCTAATATATTCTTTGGAGACACTGTTGAGTTAGAAACTGAAGAATGTAAAGAGTTCTTAAGTTTAGAACATATACCAACTTTAATAGATGCATTAGAAGCAAAAGTAGAAACTGCTGATGTAGTAGATGAAGCCTTCGTAAAAGCTATGTTTAAAGAAATACAAAAAGAACATGGAATAAAAGGAAAAAATCTATTCATGGGATCAAGAATAATATTAACTGGTCAAATGCATGGACCAGATCTTCCAAAAACTATGGAAGTTTTAGGAAAAGAAACTTGCTTAAATAGAATAAAATATGTAAAAAATAATGTTTTATAGTATTTTAAAAGTCCACTAACTTTAAGTGGACTTTTTTATATATATGTTTTAATAATAGTTCTACATTATAAAATAATTTTAC
>CALFLM010000048.1 GCA_937880075.1 uncultured Romboutsia sp.
AAGTTTTGCTTTATATTTTATTAAAGATAGATTTTATATTACATATAAAAATAATTTATTTATTAATGATAGATTAAGAACTTTAATTGATAGTTATGGATTATATGAGATGAAAGACGAAATAAAGGTTGTTTCTATGGTTCAATTTAAAATTCATAACGATAAAGTTGAAATATTTTTTCCAATAGGAGCAAATTCTTATTCTCAAAAGTTTAGAGATTTAAAAGTTTTTTTATCTGATATTTTAAAAATGAAGTGTATTGATGTTGAAGATATATTAGGTTCAATTACTTATACTTTTAGTAATGATGTTGATAGTATAAATATTTCTAATAAGAAAAACTTCAAATCTAGTTTTGATGGAATACGTTTAAATAATGAGTTGATTTGGGATTTTGATAAACAGCCTCATGCTTTGATAACAGGAGCAACAGGAAGTGGAAAGACTTATTTTTTATCTTATTTATTACAAGCATTAAATGAGCAAGATGCAGATATAAAAATTTTAGATCCCAAAATGTCCGATTTATATCAAATGGGTCAATATTTAAACTTTGATGTTGCTTACTCTATAAATCAAGTTGATAAAATTTTAAGAGAAACTATGGAAGAGTTAGAAAGTAGGCAAAAACATATTATAGGAAATTCTAAGGGATTTGGATGTAGTTATAAAGATTATGGTTTTAAACCTTTATTTATTTTCTTTGATGAAGTAGGGGCTTTTATGGCTAGGGCTAATTCAGAAGATAATAAAGTTGCCAAGAGTGTTCAAAGTCGGTTAAATAATATTATTTTAATGGGTAGGCAACTAGGTATTTTTGCTGTTTTATGTACTCAACGACCTGATGCGAAAAATATTGGAGGAGATTTGAGAGACCAATTAAGTTTAAGAGTTGCTTTGGGTATGATGTCATCGGATGGTTATAGTATGGTGTTTGGTTCAGAATTTAGAAATTTAAAATTAATTGAGAGTGGTAAGGGTACTGGATTTATTTATTTGGATGGTGTTACATTAGAGCCGAAATACTTTAAAACACCTATAATGTCACAAATGTTTTTTAATTAAATTATTGAAGTAAAGGATTAGTTTGCTATGAGAAAAAATAGAGTATCAATTATAATAAATGATTTTGGAGGAGAGTCAGATTATTGTTTTGAATTAAATAATAATTATGACCCTGAAAATTTAAGATATATAGATGCTAAGGAGAAGGTGCTAGTATATGCTGATTCTAATGATGTCTGTGCTGCGCTATTGAAAGCATATCATGAGGCATATAGTGTTTGTGAAAAAATGGCGGATATGCGAAAAGATAAATATAAGAAGTGTTATGAATATGATTGGTATGACAGTATTATAACAATACGTTTAGATAGATTAGGTTGTAATTTATCAGATGACCTAAAAAGAATGAAGTTAGTTCATTAGGGACTGGTGATTCACATTCTGGTTTATTTATGTCATTAACAAAAAGTTTTTATAAAATATTAGATATTATTATTAATCAGGAACAAGTATTTTTATCTGGTAGAAAAGAAAGTACTCCATATAAAAAAGTAAAAAGAGATGATTCTGAAATAATAGAATGGCATTTGGATATAAAAATATAATTTTGTATAGGAAAAGGATGATTAGATGTGAAAATCAGATGTAAAAAATGTGGAGATATTATAGAAGGCGATAAAAAAGGTACATTTATTTCGTGTAGTTGTGGAAGTTGTTTTATAGACGAAACGTCATATTATTGTAGATATGGTAGCAATCTTGAAGATATAGAAATAATAGAAGAATTTATAAATTAAAGAGGATGGAGTTAATTTTGTCCTCCTGCGGAGCAAGGAGGAGCGGAGCGTTAAAAAATTACCTTCATCCTCTTTCTCGATACTTATAGAAACAACTGGACACTTTTGTATTTTTTTGATTATTTTTAAGTGTGTAATATAGATTTTGTCGTAAAATTTGTTTATAATTTATTTTAATGATTTCCTTTTTCAGAAAGGGGGGAAGATGGAGTTTACAAATGAAGTTTTGCATAAGATGCAAGATAAGCAGAAATTTAATAGACAGTTTCAAAAATGGTATTATGGAATGTCTGAAGAATTAAAAGAGGTTGAACCTGTAAGGTCTGATAGAATATTTAATCGTGGAGAACGAATAGGTTCATGTTTAGATTATTGGTTTTGGGATGTATATCATCAGAATAAATTAATGGATTTGCAAAAAGTTAATCGCTGTAAAAATAATAGATTTTGTCCAAATTGTAGGAAGTTTGATTTATCTAAGTTTATACATAATTATGGATATACATTTAAAAATTTATTATTGCAAGGATATAATCCTTATTTGCTTACATTAACTGTTCCTAATGTTAAAGGGCAAGAGTTAAGAAATACTATTGATAAAATGAATGATAGTTTTAATAGGTTTTTTAAACTTTTTAATCAACCAATAGGGCAAGGTATGAAGGGCTTTAAAGGTAGATTAATTAAGTTTGATGGAGCTTTGAAGGTTTTAGAAATTACTTATAATGAAAAAGAAGATACATATCACCCACATTTTCATTGTATGGTTTTTTCTAGTGAATATCCTCAAGTTGATATGCATAAAACAATTAAAGGAGCATGGAGTAATAAAAATCAAGAGTTTAATTATAATTCAAATTTAGATATTCAAATAATGAAATTATGGTATATGACATATAATAAAATTAGATTATCTGAAAAAAAATATAATGAACTTTCTAATGATTGGTTTGATTTATTTATGTGTGATTTTAGGGAGATGAATGAAAAGGGAATTTATGAAGTCTTAAAGTATACTTTTAAAGATTCAGATGTTAAATCGTATAAAGTGTTTAAAGTTTTTGTTGATAGTCTTGAGAGAAAAAGAATTCGCCAGGGTTATGGAATATTGCAAGGGTTAAAATGTGAAGATGTAGAAGAAGGAGAAAAATTAATGTTAGATGACTTCTTAGAAAAAGACAAAAAAGAAAACCCAGAACAAGTAACAGTCCCAGGCATCGATACGTTAATTAAAGATTATCACGAGTATAGAAAAATTTCAAGATTTAAAGCATATGATAATTTAAAAAATATAGATTAATAAGGCTTTAAAGATATTAAAAGAGAGAATTTAACTCTCTTTTTTTATTTTATATTAAAAAATAACACTTGTTATATATTTGTTATATATACTACAATTACTTTATTATGGTAAATTATTTTATATTTGTGAGGATTATGAAATGAATAGATTTGAATTTGATAAATTAGATAAGTTTGAACAAGTTAATTATATAAATAGTGAACTTAAGAAATCAGGTCTTACATTAACAAAAATATGCAATAAATTAGAAATAGGACGTAGTACTATAAGGGATAGATTTAAAAAAATTGGATATTTTTATGATAAAAAAAGTAATTTGTATTTAATGGATCATAATGAATTGATGTTTTGTAATGATAATGAAAATAACAATATGTATAACATTAGTAATGTTAATATAGAATCTGAAAATAACAGTAGTAATACAAATGTTATAAGTTTTGAAGATGCTGAATTTAGAGAGAATATAATTTCATTGGCTAGAGATTATAATGATATAAAGCAAATGCTGGAAGATTATAAGCAAAATAAAATGGTTGTAAGTAAGCAAATAATAATAGATTATTTAAATAGAGTTGAAGATAGCGAAACAAAATTAACTACTTTAAGAGTGAATAAATATGTACTTGAGAAGTTTAATATTTTTGTAGAAAATAATAAACAATTTACTAAGGTAGATTTATTTTCTCAGGCTTTAATTAACTTTGTTGAGCAATATAAAGAAGAGTAGAAATTAATAAAAATAAAATATAATGATTTTTAAATAGAAGTATTTGCTTCTATTTTTTTATTTTTAGAACAAAAACTATTTACAAACTTTTCAAAAATCGATATAATAAATTGTAAATAGCTACAACAGTGTAGCAAATAACATATATGCAGGTAAGTGCTGTGTTGAAAATTAGTGCAAAATTAGTAATAAATATATTGATAAAGGAGATTTATTGTTATGACTAAACAAGAACAGATTTGTGAATTTTTAAAAGAAATTGATACACTTAGTGGACAAGGTGGATTAACTTATAATGAATTTAAAGTTGTTATGTTTCTAACTTTAGATAATAGTGATAATAGTTTTACTCAAGCAGAAATTGTTAAGAAAAATTCAGAAAAAAAATGGGTTTCAGCAAGTGTGTCTAGAGCTATAAAGAATTTATTAGCCTTAAATATAGTAGAGCAAATAGTTATTAATACTACTTTGAAATATAAGATTAATTTAGATTGGAAGTATGGATATACATATAGAGAAGAAATAAAAGGAGAGTAATAATATGAAAATAAGTATAGAATGTAATATTGAAAATGTAGAAACATACACAGGTAAAAATGGTTTCGGAGCTAATATAACAGTATCACAATTAGTTGATAGAAAAAGACAATTATTAACTTTTAATACTTCAAATGCAGAATATGCAAATCTTTTAGAATGTAAATTACAAGAAACAGTTGTTTTAGAATTAGAGTTGAATCAAAGTAATTTCGGTCTTAGAATTACAGATATTATTGATATACAGAGTTTATAAAAATGAACCAACTGACGTTTTATTTTTAATTTGAACTTGTTTCAAATATAAAATAAATAAGGATGGCGGTAGGTCAACCAAAGGGCGACTAGAAGGAGAAATTAAAAATATGCATATAGATGATAGTTTGTTTCCATTTTCAGAAGAAGAAATGGAAGAAATAGAAATGGATCTATTTCCGAATTATACTGAAGAAGAAATAGAGGAATTTTATTTTGATTTATATTAGGCTTAGAATGGAGTTAACTTTGATTAACTCTATTTTTAGTTAAGGAGGTTTTGATTTGATATGCAGAAAAATATATATGTTTTTTCTAATTTTATTACAATGATTAATTTTTTCATACCTAATAAAAAGCAGAAGTTAAATTATACATATGTAAATTATATAGGTTTAATTTTCTTTTTTTTAATAGTTATTAGTTTTATTTGTTTATATGGTTTTGTGACTAATATATTTAAAGATTTTGTCTTATCAATTTCTTTATTTTTTATATTTTTAGGATTAAGTTTTGCTTTATATTTTATTAAAGATAGATTTTATATTACATATAAAAATAAT
>CALFLM010000049.1 GCA_937880075.1 uncultured Romboutsia sp.
ATAAGACAATTTAATAAATTGTTTGCAAACAATAAATATATTTACAAATAACCATAATTATGGCTTTAACAAATTTGAACAAGCTTTTTGTTCGTGTTACAGATGCTAGTCTCCGCGAGGCAGTCATTACTAAATCTAAGGAGCCTAGCAACAATAAGATTTATTTCTTGACAAAGACCCAAGAAATTGTTACTCAGGGTGTTGCTTATGGTCTTTCTACTGATGTACAGACACAGATTACTAAGATTAAGTCTATCTTGAAGGCTTACTATGATGATGGCACAGAAAATTCAGTAAAGACTGCTATCGATGCTGTACAGGCTGCTCTTGATGCATATAAAGCAGATAATGATGCTAAGCGTGCTCTTCTTGTTAAGACAGTTGCTTACAATGCTGGTACTAAGGCTATCGACTTCACATCGGAAAACGGTACAACAGTTCAGTCTATCAAGACTAGTGATATCATCGGTAACCACATTGTACAGAGTTCTTCTTATGATGCTGATACCAATACATTGAAGCTCACATTTGCTGGTGCTGCATCTCCTGTTGAGGTAGATATTGATCTTAGTAAGATGCTTGACATGAATGATGTCATCTCTAGTAATGTTGAACACTTCACAGTAAACTATAATGAGAAGAAGCTTACTATTACTCCAGTTATTACAACAGTTACTAGTGGTAAAGTAGGTCTTGCTGATGCTAAGGATGTTAAGTCTTATGTAGATGCTGCTGTTAATGGTGCTACTACAGATCTCCAAGGTAAGATTGATACTATCAATGGTAAGCTTGATGTTATCCAGGGTGAGAATACTGTAGAAGGTTCTATTAAAAAGGCATTGAAGGATGCTAAGGAATATGCAGATGGTCTTAATAAAACTGCTACTGCTGCTATTACAAAGGAAGTTTCTGATCGTAAGGCTGCTGATATCGCATTGTATGGTGAAGCTATTCCTGAAGGTGGTCCAGTAAACACTATCAAGAAGAATGCTGGCAACATTGCTGTTTTGACAAGTGCTCTTGAACAAGAGAAGCAAAATCGTGAGAATGCTGATAATGCTGAACAAGCTGCTCGTGTAGCTGCTATCAAGGAGATTACAGACGCATTAGCTAACCCAGCTACATTCTGGGAAGATTACACTGCTTAATCTCAAGAGATATGAATATGGTCAAGGTGTCATCAGGATGACACCTTGATTTATTTTTAATCAACAAAATTGAACAACAACTAATGGGAAATGTAAAAATATCTGAACTACCTTATGCATCGAGAATAGATGATGATGCATTGGTTGTTCTCGTTCAAGACCATGCTAATAAAGTTGTTACTGTTGATGAGCTTTCTCAAAAGATAAATGAGAAACAAAACCACACTATAGACCATCTATGGCATGAGCTTAGACGTGCAACAGGTATGGAAACCGTGAAAGCACTTTCTAATACTGCAGCTAATCATGAATATAGAATTGATAATATAGAGAAGTTTATAGAGAAAAAGAATAAGCAACAGGATTGCCAATTGTCTAACTTGACTAATGCTATGCGTGAAATATCTGCTAGACAACATGCACATCACGATGATATAACTATATTGCAGACTGGTGTAAAAGAAAATCGTCGTTCATTAGCTTATCTCAATTTCCGTGTGGATGGTGTTATTAAAGATACTTATACATACTTTAACAACATCAATAAAATTCAAGCTGATTTAGCAGCAGCAATTCAAAAGCATGCAGATGACTTGTCTTATACTTATGATTATATTAAGCGAGCGGCTGAAACTACGCAAGAAAATTGCTATGCTTACACCTCTCATGAGATAGATAACAATTGGGCATACACATATTCGACTTATGCCTATCTTTCCACTTATGTTCATTTTAGTCCTAGAGAATACTGGGGTAGTATAACTACTGGAAATGTTTGGGATTTAGAAGATGATACATTTAATGGAAATAATACTAATCCTGGTGGAACACCTGAAGATAACGAAAATCAATGTAGACCAGGTTGTACATGTGGAAAATAAAATTTAAAATATAACTAGTTATAAATTATGCCAAATACAAGTAATATTGCAAATATGCCTGATTTGAAAAAGCTATTTGTATATGTTAATTTTACTAATGTAGAAGAACAAGGTGGCCTTACAATTTTAAAAGGTCAATTAAAGATATCTTCAGAAACTAAGTATCCTGAGCGTGTATTCTATGTGGCTAATGATGGTTCTATCATTACTCATGGTAAAGAATTCGGTATTTCAGATGATCTTAGAGAGAAAATCGATGGTCTTGCAAAAGATTCAGTAGACCTTAAGTCTTCTATAAAGAATCTTACTGGTGTTGATGTACCTGTTGGAGAATCTGCAGAAATTGCACATGATTCTATTATCGGTAAATATGTTGGTAAGGAAATTCTTAAGAATAAGACTATTGTAGCAGCTAAAAAAGATACTGCTGTTACTGTAGACGAATCTGCTGATGATGCTGGTACTACAACTTATACCATTGGGTTAACTGTAGATGGTAAGACAATTGTAACAAATGGTGGTGCCCTTAAGACAGCTGTAAAGCTTGTTAAGAAGTATTGTGCTGATGAAACACCTACTCCTGATTCTACATTCTATAATCTTAAAACCGATGTTCCTGGTGGTATTTCTGTACATCCAGTTATCTTGTTAACAGATAATGCAGGTGCTATTCTTGATATCGTCGATGGTAATGAGTTTGTTACTGATGGTATGCTTGATAGCGTATCTTATAATGATGCAGAAGGTACTCTTACATTTACTTGGAATACCGATAGTGGTAGAAAAGAAAGCACAACTATTGATATAAAAAAGATTTTCCAGATTGAGGGAATTCATACAACTACTCCTGATTATATTGAAGTAAAACAAGAAAAAGCTCCATTTGATGATGGAGGAACCGGTACTGATTCTGACAGTATCTCTAATAAGATGGAGTATCATGTTAATGCAAAGGTTGATAAGACAGATTTGACTGCTATGTCAACTGTAACATACACTCCTGGTAAACCTGCCGCTGGAACCATTGTTGATGCTCCTCTTACTCCTACTACAGATGCTAATTATGCAGTTAATAAAGATTTCGGTGGAAATACTGATGTAACAAAGGATGTTTCTGGTTTAGCTGATGCCAAGAAAGTTGCTGCTAAGATTCGTGCAATTGATGAAAAGATAGTAGAAGTTGGTAATCAGGCTGTTGCTCGAGAGAAGACCATTACAACTGGTATTGATGCAAAGATAGCTGACTTACAACGTCAACTTACTGAAGAAGCAACTGCTCGTGGTGATATGGATACTAAGCTTTATGGTGAAGATATTCCTAAAGATGGCCCAAAAAACACCATCAAGAAGAACGCTGATGCAATTGCTATTTTGAATGGTGCTGATACTGTAGTTGGTTCTGTAGATGCTAAGATTAAAGCTCTTAAGGAATCTCTTGATGCCGAAGTAGAATACAAGGATGTAAATAGCCTTGTTAAGGTTGCAGTTTCTCAAGTAAATGGTGTTGTAGTAAATAAAGAAAATGCTGTTATAGTAAAGACTGCTACTCTTACTGCAGGTGTAGATCAAGATGCTGAGTATACACTTGCCAATGCTAGTCCTAGTAATTATACAAAGGCTGGTGGTTATAAAGCTAAGTCTATCGATCAAATTGCAGCGGATGATCCATCACTTGTTACTAACCAAGATGCTTGGATTTATGGCCAGTGTATTAAGACCCAAGCAGTAAATTCTATTGCTTCTGATAATAACCAGTACATCAAGATTGTACGTGAAGATAATAAAACTAAGGTTGCATTTGAACCTTGGGCAGAAATTCATACAATTGATGAACTTGCTCAAATGGATAGAGCTAATTAGTATATCCGATTAACTAATTTAACATACAAAAGGACAGGACAATCAAGTTCTGTCCTTTTTATTTTTAATAAATGAAACAGTAAGACACCGACAGTAAGACTTACAGATATTTCTATATATGTTAATCTGTTTGGCGTCATTTATAAATTAACATATTTTAAATTCAAATGGCAAAACTATTTAAAGAAACTACTTTTGCTAAATTCAAAGCAGAAGTCACACATGAACCTAATAAGATTTATTTCATTAAAGACAAAGGAATGATGTTTGCAAATGGCACGCTTTATTCTCATAACACAACAGATACTGTTACAACAGGTGGTGTGGTAGAAGTATTAGCACCTACTGTAAATTTGACAACAAAATCTCAAGTTACTATAACTGGATTTTCTGTACCAGATTATGTAAATATTGATCGTTTTACTTTAATCAATACTAATGATATGAATAACATCATAAAGTTAGGTAATGCCATACAGAAATTTGGTTCATTAACAGAAATAGAACTTCAGAAAGGTGATGCAATTACATTCATAAAGAAAGGTACTATTTGGTGTGTAGAAATAGGTCTTGGTTCTAAAATGTATATTCCTAGTTTAATACCTGAAAATGGTTCTAAGGGTGCTATATGTATTGATTCTACTGGTGCTTCTACTATAGTAAAATACAATAATATGAAGGCTTGGTTTGATACAACAGTACCATTGAATGCAGAAACATTAAATAAAACATTCCCTGATGTTTCTATTGGCTTCCAAGTAGTTTGTTATAATGCTAATCGTATATATGAAAAGACAAATGCTCTTGGTGATTGGATAGCAACTGAAATCAAGAAAGTACCATTAGGAGGTGGTGCTATTTAAATATATTATCATAATATTTATATATGGATTTAATTGGAAATACCATATCTATGGTAAATGGTGCTTTTACCAATAATACACAAGCAACATTAGTAAGAAAACTTACATTCTATGTTACTACTGCTAGAGAATTCTTTCTATTAAATACTCATAGTACTCGTAATGGTATAGATAATACATCTAAAGAATTTATCAAATATGACCCTAATGGATATAAATGTTGTGAACAGAATGATTATTTAGAATTAAGGAGTCCTGTACCATTTGAATTAGATATTAATTGGGATGATGATTCTGAAATAGAACATGTAGTAGCTACTAAATCTGGTTCTTTCTATTGTGTAAGATGGTATAGTTATGATAGTGATTATTACAAGAAATATACTGGTAATGGTAAAGATGGACAGAAAGACGAATTGATACCTAGTTGGGCATTTAGAAATCATATATTTCAAGGTACAAAGAAGGAACATATAGTAACTATGACTTTTACAAAAGGTTATATTGATTGGATATATGCACATTATATTAGATTTGGTAAGTATCCATTGTTAGAAGTACCTGAGTTAACTACAATAGATACATCAGAATGCTCATGTGATGTAATAAATACAGATAGATTCTTATATTGCCCTAATCTGACTACATTAGGATTGAGATTGTCAATAAGTTCTAAATATGATAAATATCCTGATAGTATTTGGCAACTCACCAAATTAAAGAATCTTTATATTGATTCATTTGTTTCAGATAGAAATGCTGATAATAATGGTATCAGAAATATTGTCAAATTAAAGAATCTTGAAAATTTTACAATAGATGTCGGTGTTGATAGATATATAAAGGAATTCAATGAACTTCCAAATATAAGATATATAAAGATAAGTCAAAGGGGCGATAAAAGTAATGTAAAGACTATATTTTCAAAGGATGGCATAACTAAAATCAATCCAAATTTATATCGACTTAATCCATTATCATGTTGGCAGGATGACACAGATACTGATATGGATATTGTTACAGGTACTTGTTTCAATGAAATAGAAGATTTATCACACATAACACAGCTTCCTACTTTCTATCAAATACCTAAAGGTAAAAAATTTGTAATACCTGAATGGATGGATAGAACATTCAATTTTAGACTTTTAGATTGGAATAAGATATTTGCGCAAGATAGAATAGATGGGAAACCTACTACTATTGATTTAGGTATAGAGTCATTATATGAACATACTAAACAATTTGGTTATAGCCAAAATTATGTAGATGGCCCATATAAAGGAAAAAGAAATCCTTGGTACAATCTTAAATTGTCAGCATATTCACAGCAACAGCCGGTATCTTATCGGCCAACTGGTATTTATCAAGCGCCAATAGGATTTGAGAATAGTGTATCAGATGGCAATCCAACAACCCCAATGGAAATGCTTTATGTACTTGTAAATAATTATAAATGGACTTGTATAATACCACCAAAAATTTCTATCAATACCAATCCTGGTGAAACATTGAAACCTGCTTCTATATCATTAGCGACTATAGAAGATGAAGCAATTAATGATAATACATTAGAATATGTTGAATATAATACTGATGAGAAGAATGAAATAGATGGTAGAATATTACTTATTAAAGATAGTAATGTAATAGATGTAATAGAAGGTGATTTATCCCATACTTCTGTACTTGTACCTAATGATGTTGATATAATTTCATTTAAGACAGAAGATGAAGCTAAAGAATATTGTAATGAAGAAGGATATATATATCCTTCTTCCAAATAAAAATATAAGAATATATTAAATGGCAAATCAACCAATCATACCAGTTCATAAAATATTTAGAATATATGAAACATTAGACCACATAAATATAAAAAAGAAGAGGAATCTTAAGATTCCTCTTCCAATTTCTTTCTCAATTCTTCACATACTTTATGGTTTTCTTCTTTCATCTTCTCAATAGTTTCTGGATTTCCATCAAATGACTCAATTGTCTTTTTCATATCCTTTCTCAAATCCTCATATAAGTCTGGATTAATCTTAGTCCAATTCTTCTTAGGATCCTTCTTTCCAGTATACTCCCAATCATCAAGAATTGTTTGAATGGTATTGATTTTACACATTTCCCATTCATATTCATTCAATTCATCAAACAATTCATCAACTTCAGTATTCAATTTCCACAATGTATCACCTTCAGAATCTGATGGAAACACATCCTTTGGCGTACAAATACAAATCTGGCGAATCTTATTCTTTATTCTATCAATATTATTTGAACATTCTTCTTTTGCTTGTTCAAATTCACTATAAGAAGTGTATTGGCAACCTGGTAGCCAAACTTCTCCTTTATAAGCTTTAATGCAATGATCTACTGACATAGTCCTAATTCTTTAAAATTTTCATTAATTAATTTAGATAAACTAATAAATATTCTATTTTTATTTTTTGTCATTAAAAAATCTTCATCTATAGTATTATAGTTTTCTTTTATAAAAGTTTCATAATAATCAAAATATACTTTAGGTGCCAATTCTTCAAACTTATCTTTACATTTGAAAACAATATTAGTAATCTTCTTGATAGCTTTTGAATATGATAAATTTTGATTAGTTATCTGTAAATACTTAGAAATAAATATATCTTTTATTTCTTTATCATCGGTATTTATGAATTCTATTCCTTTTTCTATAGCTACCCATTCTTGTGAAGTTTTAAATTCTTTTATGGCATCTTTATATTCAATGGGTTTAGATAAGCCTTTATGCTTATAAGAAAGCAATATTGCATGTATTTCTGTCATGAATGCATTCTTTTCTATAGAAGAATACATGTACAACAAATATTTTACAACATTCTCTATAATGTCTTCTATTGTATCAGTATTTGACTTTTTGAATATTAAAATCAATTTGTCATAATTAATTCTATCCCTAACATCATTCATACTTTCTAAGTTTGAAATGAATCTTTTCCAAGATTCATAAGCATGCAATAATTCATGATAGAATATTATACAAAGATCTTTAAAAGACATTTTCTCATCTTTATTTATATTTATAATTACTTCTTTAATATGTCCATCATCAAAATTATCTTTACTTACATAACCAGTAGAATTATGTGATATAGTTATAATAATTTTCTTAAAGAAAATGTTCTTAAATTCAATATCATGGTTTTTTGCATATTTTAAAATATCTTCCTTAGAAAATTCATACCTTTCTTTCAGCCGTTTCTTAAATATCTCAGAAGTCACAATTTTAGATAATAAGTACACTAAATTCACTTGTCCATCATAAGCACCATGTGACTCTAACAATTCATCCACATTATCAAGATTATCTAAATCATTTAGAAACTTATAATTGTCAATAAATTTTTTTGAAAACTTATTTTCTAAAAATTCAACATATTCTCTTAAAGATATATTCATATTCATTAATTGTATAATTGTAAATTTAGCTGAAATCTGTATACAATGCAAATCTCAATCCTTCCTTAGTAATGAAATCATGATACTTAGGTTCAATAGTATTGTTCATGGCATACTTCTTGAACATATTTATTTCTCGCTGATACTCTCTAGTAAAAGGTGTACGATGTTCTGGGTACTGTTCATAATACTCTTTACCAGTGAAAGCACCGCAATCATATTTCAGAATATCACCAATCTCATCCATGAACTCATCCCATGTATATGTGATTCCATTTTCACTAACAATATGTGCATTATTGGATTCAACAAAATTCTTAATGGACTCTAATACAGGTTCATAATACTTCAAGTTATTGGCATCCCAATCAAAGACCCATCCACCAGATCTCTTACCAAGATGGATACGGTTTTTATTGATTTCTTCTTTTACATCAAAAATCTCTGCTTCAATACCATCAATATCGTAAGGTGTATTATTAATGAGCTCAATAGCCTTCTCAAGATTCTTTGTTACCTTCTTCTTTACCGGAAGTACTGCATAAAAATTTGTTCCCATTTTATTCAAATTATTAAATTCATTATCCTAAATTAACTCGATTTGATGTACCAATCTTGCTTACATAAATTTCAATGTAAGTCATTCTACGGTTAGTACCAAAATCACCACCTTCATCCATGTTGTTGATGTAGACTAATTCATCTTTCATACCATTGATTAAGAACATTTCTCTCAAACTTGAACCAGTCATTACATTGTCATCATATTCTTCTGAATCACCATCCAAAATCATATAACCATTCTTTCTTGTGATATTATCCAAGTAAGTGAAACCTACATAGTCACCACCTTCATCTCCATAGTTTAATGAAATCTTCCATTCATTCAAATTAGAGTTATGTAATATTGAAATGATATCTTTGATTGTGAAACAAGAATCATCTTCTTTAATTACAAAAACCTTATCATAATTCTTGTGATTTACAATCTTAACTTCAAATGAAGTATTATACTTCTCATTAACATTCTCGATATTGCTCTTGATAATTTCAGCTTTTGTCATTGTCATAATCATTATATTTTAACTTACGTAATAAATATAGAACAAAACCTAGAAATTTCAAAATATTATTTTGCATCTAAATATTTTCTTATTTTAGATCCAAAAATTTCCATCTTATTTTTGCTGTAATATCCTAATATTTTATAAAAGGAATACAATCCACTTACAAAAACAAAGAAGATAATGATAGGGATCCATAGTGGAGCAGTTACCCACCACCAAGACCAATCAATAACATTAGTCAACTTAAGTACAAGAAATACTAAAAACAAAACACTTGAAAATGACAATCCACGATTTGATACATTACTATTATTTTCCATTTATTTTATATTTAAATTTATATTAAATGTTCACACAGGGACGTTAAAATTGTTCCAACTGATAGAATATACTTCTAAGTAATATTCCGCTCCCTGTGTGACCCAGGCGCCATCCTAGGGAATTCTGTTAGAAGTGCTTAGCAAGTTCTGTATTTGAAAAAAACATCATATTAATGCATTTAGCCATCCATTCAACTAAACCTTCATTTGATGACTCTTCAAAATACTGACCAGATTCAAGCATAATGTGTACACATTCATGTACAAATGTCTGCTTTATCTGTTCTGGTTTCAATGGCTTATCAGATGGAGTAGTCAATGACAAGTTGATTACTTGTTCTGATAAGTTACTGTTACCAAATATCCAATAAGAATTATCGTAATCAGAATATACTTTATCATGGAAGCAAACATCGATTGTTTCACCAAATAAGTTGAATTGGAAATCTTCGTACTTCTTTTGCTTCTTCATATTTTTCTTTGTACTGGTATTCTTTACATTATTGTTCTTTGAAGCTCTGCAAACTTTTTTAAAGATGATTTTTTCATCATCATTAATTACGTCTTTTGCAAACTCAGTATCCATAAAATCTACTACTTTTTTCATAATCATCATTATTAATTATTTACGTAATGAATATAGAAAAAATGCAGGAAATTTCAAAAGAAAAATCCTGCATTTACATTTTATTTTATGATTTATTAGATATTTAAGAATTGTGATTTAAGATTAGGTTCAGAAACTTCTGGTTCTGCTTCTTCTTTTGTCAAATTCTGAGTGTCGCCTTCATCTGCCTCATTGACAACTCCTTCAGATTCTTTGCTCCCACTATTATCTCTCTCGCAAATTCGTCCATCTTCCTTGATAGCCTCCTCTTGGTTGGTTTGTTCTTGTACTTGCTCATTTTCTATCTTATGTTCTGGTTCTGGTTCTAGTTCTGGTTCTGGTTCTGGTTCTGGTTCTGGTTCTAGTTCTGGTTCTGGTTCTGGTTCTGGTTCTGGTTCTGGTTCTAGTTCTGGTTCTGGTTCTGG
>CALFLM010000050.1 GCA_937880075.1 uncultured Romboutsia sp.
CATTTCGCCAACGATATATCCTTGCTACCGCTACGGATACATCCGTTGTTCAAAACGATTATGAGGTTACAAGTTATCCATAGCATATATATTTTATAATACTTTAGTATATAAAAAATATATTTTGTCATAAACTAATTGTAGTTGGGAAAACTTATATTATAAGGAGAAATGTCATATGAAAAATATAATATTAACTTTACTATCTATACCTAAAGTAGGAAGAAAAAGTGTTGATTATTTTATAAAATACATGAAAGAAGTTCCTAAAAATGAAAATGATATAGTAGATATATTCATAGATATTAAAAATGATAATAATAAAATAAAAGTACCAACATTAGAAGAAGTCAAATTAGCTTATGAAAAGGCTAATAAAATAGTAGGTTTATCAAAAGAACAAAATATAGAAACTATAGATATATTACATAAAGATTTCCCCCAAAAATTAAAATTTATAGAAAATGCACCACAAGTATTATTTTATAAAGGAAACTATAATGCAATAATAAATGAAAATACTTTAGCCATAATAGGAAGTAGAGAAGCGAGTAAAGAAGGTAAAGAAAATGCATATGAAATGGCATGCTTATTTGCAAAAGAAAATTATTCAATAATAAGTGGATTAGCTATAGGTTGTGATACTTATGCTCATAAGGGGTGCCTAGATGCTAATGGTATGACTATAGCAGTATTATCTAGTGGATTAGATACAATATATCCAATTCAAAATAGAGAACTAGCAGAAAGAATAATAGAAAATAAAGGTTGTTTGTTAAGTGAATATCCAATAGGATTTGCATCATTTAAAAATAACTTTGTAGAAAGAGATAGAATAGAAAGTGGTCTTAGTTTGGGAACTATAGTAATAGAGGCAAATATTAAATCTGGTACTATGCATACTGCAAACTTTACATTAAAACAAAAAAGAGCATTAGCTTGCTTTAATATTGATAAAAGTGGTAATAAATTTATTTTAGAAAATAATAAGGTTATATCTATAAATGGGAAAGAAGATATTCATAAAATAAAATTTCAGCTAGAAAAAGTTAAAGAGACATTAGAAAATAAAAAATGAGGTATTTAAAAATTTTAAATATCTCATTTTTTAATGATAAATATAATTAAACATCTATAGATTAATAGACTTTTTAAATAATAGATTTTAATCCATAAAATAAGAATTAGATATCTTAAATATAGATAGATTAGCTTTTATATTAGTATAAGGACATAGACCTACACTTGAATTTGAATTGTTAGTTAAGGAAAAATTTAAATGTGAGTCATAAACAGACACAATTGCATCTCCGCAAAGTTGTTCTTTTTTAGTAGTACAACTTTCTATATTATGTCCTTTACAAGATTTAATAGAAAAGGATACATAATCACTATCATTACAAGCGTGTATATTAGCCCACCATCTTATATAGTAAATACCGTTAGAATTTATAGTAAAATGACCAGAGTTGTAGTTATAAGTTATACTTGAATCAGTATTTATTATACACTTATTAAATACGATAGGCTGGTCTTTATATATTATATTATTTAAAGTACTTTGCACTTGTAAACACATTTAATTACCTCCAAAATATATCAATTATATTTTACAATAAATTTATCAACTACTTATAGATATTTTATAAAGTAAAGTTTTATGATATATTTGTATTGGAACTAATAATGTTTTATGGAAATTTTATAAAACTAATGATATTTTGAACACTATGATAAATACGAAGTATTAATAGATGATAATCCTTTGATAAGTACAAATTACAGTGTTTCAAAATTTGATATTAAAAAATAAGTTTGAAAATTTCGTTTTATCATATGGATTACGAGGAAATAAATTTAATATTTAAAAGTAAATGTTAAAAATTACAATGTATTTATGAGTTAGGAAAATAGTCTTAACTAGAACAACAGATTATAATAAGTAATATATAATTTTAAAGGAGAGAAATATGAATAGATTAATAACTAAAGAAAAAGTTTTTGTGCAAACTAATCAACTAGTAGAGATACTTATAAACAGCAATGGATATGAAGATTTTCATGATAATATAGCAAAAAATAATATAGTATGTGAAGAAAGTAAAAACTATGAAATAGCAGGGGCTGGATTTATAGATTTTAATCAACATTTATATGAAGATATAAATCATATGAATTCTATAAGTAGTGGACTATACTTAGATATGACTCTGGTTATGTTTAAAATATATATATGGGGATCAAAAGGTGAAGGTTTTGAAATATTTAGACATGTTTTTAGGGGTGAAGAAATAGCTAACTTAAAATCTATAGATGATATAAAAAATTACATATACAAAGGTTTATCTGAGTTAGAAGATGGAATAGTTAACACATATAATAAAGAAACAAAGAAATCCTTTGAAGACTTTGGTAATGGCATAGAATCAAGGAAATTGCCTCTCCCAAACATACTTAAATATATAAGCTTAGAAAACAATATAAATGATTTTAGATAAATAAAAAGCCACCTTAAGTTATAAATTTTATAACTTAAGGTGGCTATACTTATATTTTTAGTTTTAAATTATTTACTTAAGTTTACATAATACATTAGTATGTAAAAATAAATAGCTCATATTATAATTTATACAGATTTCTATTAATAAAAATGGAAAAATGGTTGCAATTGCAATTAATCGTGATATAATATAATAGTTGCATAAACAACTAATTAAAGGTGGGACTCAATATAACTATGGAAAAAATTAAAGAACGTAAACATATAGGTAAATATATATCTCAGTTTTATAGAAAGGGGAGTGCATTTATAAATAAAGAAGTTTCCAGATATGGTATAGGTTCAGGGCAATTTATGTTTTTAATTGAGCTATATAAGGAGGATGGAAAAAATCAAGAAGAAATAGCTGAAGATTTAAAAATAGATAAGGGAACGACAGCAAGAGCTTTAAAAAAACTAGAGGAACAAGGGTTTGTAACAAGAGTAAAAGATGAAAATGATAAAAGGTCTAATAAGATATACCTAAATGATAAAGCAAAAGATATTAGAGAAGATGTATTAGGTATTTTAAATGATTGGAACAAACAAATTACTCAAAGTTTAACTGAAGAAGAAGAACAAATGCTTGAAAAATTACTTGAAAAAGTGTGTAAAAATATAAATGTATAGGAGGTAGACAATGAATAATAGTCAACAGATTTTAGGAACGGAGCCAATTGGAAAATTACTATTAAAATATTCAGTTCCAGCAATAATTGGTATGATGGTAAATGCACTGTATAATGTTGTAGATAGAATGTTTATCGGAAATATACCAGGGATTGGACCAATGGCAATAACAGGTCTTGGTGTAACAATGCCTATAATGACGATAATATTAGCATTTGGTATGTTAATAGGTGTGGGTTCTGCAACTAATATATCTATAAATTTAGGTAAAGGAAGAAGAGAAGAAGCTGAAAGTATAATAGGGAATGCAATTTCTTTATCCGTAATAATAGGTATTTTAATAACAGTAATAGGAATATTATTTTCAAATAGTATATTAAAGGCTTTTGGGGCAAGTGATAATACATTAGTTTATGCAAAAGCATATATAAGTATTATATTATTTGGATCAGTATTTAATATATTAGGTATGATGTTTAATAATATAATAAGAGGAGATGGAAATCCAACGTTATCGGCTATAATAATGACTGTAGGATGTGCTACTAATATAGTATTAGATGCAATTTTTATATTTGGATTTAATATGGGAATACAAGGTGCTGCTTTGGCTACTGTTGTATCTCAAGCAGTAACAGCTTTATGGGGACTTTTCTATTACTTAAGAGGAAAATCTAATCTTAAGTTTAGAAAATCAAGTTTAAAATTAAATAAAGATATAATAAAAGCTATATTTGCTATAGGTTCAGCACCATTTGCAATGCAAATAGCTGCAAGTATGATTCAAGTATTAAATAATCAAGCATTAAGCACTTATGGTGGGGATTTATCTATAGGGGCTATGGCTACAATAAGTTCTATAGCTATGATATTTTTAATGCCATCATTTGGATTAGTTCAAGGGATGCAACCTATAGTAGGATTTAACTATGGTGCTAAAAACTATGATAGAGCTAAAAAAACATTTATAATAACTGTATTAGCATCTACATCATTTTTTGTTGTAGGGGCATTAGCAATGCAACTTGCACCACAGGTTTTAGTTGGTATGTTTAACAAAGATGCGGAACTTATGAATATAACTATAAATGGTTTAAGAAAATATACTTTAGCATTTCCTATGATAGGAATATCTATAGTAGGTACTAACTATATTCAATCAACAGGAAGAGCTAAAATGGCGATGATATTAAGTTTACTAAGACAGGTTATAATATTAATTCCTATGATATTAATATTACCTAAATTCCTTGGTTTAGATGGAGTTTGGTTTGCACAACCAACTGCAGATGCAATATCATCAATTTTAACAGCCATAGTAATATTTAAAGAATTTAGAAGTTATGAAAAAACAGAAGATAAAGTAAAAGAAATTAACGCTATATAATATAAAAAAGCTAACTTACATATATTTTAAGTTAGCTTTTTTGTGATTAAGTTAGATTGCTATACAATAAAAGTATTATAAATTGTTTATAAATTGTTTATAAATATATTTGTAGGGTATATAAATAAAAATAAATTATATAAATAAAAAGGAGATTAACATAATGATAAGAGTATGCCCATATTGTTCAAATATAAATGTAGATAAATTAAAAAATACTATCGGAGAAGAAAATGTTAAAACTGGATGCATCGGTGCATGTAGATCATTTTCTAAAGAAGCTGTGGGAAAAATAAATGGAGAACTTGTTATAAAGCAAACTGAAGAGGAATTTTTAGAAGCTGCAAAAAATAACAAATAAAAAAGAAATAGCTAAAATGAAGCATATAATCGAAGTTGAGTAGATTAAAAATAAAGGTAAAATGTTTAATATGTATAAAAAGTAGTAGTAATTTTGCTACTACTTTTTTATTTATATAATTACATTATATATCGTCTTTAAATGGAGATACCTCAT
The DNA here is from genome assembly GCA_937880075.1 of uncultured Romboutsia sp. Classification (GTDB taxonomy): domain Bacteria; phylum Bacillota; class Clostridia; order Peptostreptococcales; family Peptostreptococcaceae; genus Romboutsia. The sequence goes on from CALFLM010000050.1 coordinate 5,074, forward strand.
AAACTTCTTCTTTACATTTAAATTTAAGTATTTATAAAGTATCACATTAAAATTTATACCATATACATAAATATTATATACTTATAAGTATGATATAAATAAGGGACAAATATGAAGATTTTATAATTATAAAAAGTTGAAATATAGCTAAATATAAATTACTTAGTAACAAAATAGTAATCAAATTTTAATAAAATTAGTGTATAATTATCTTAAAATTAATTTTAAAATTTTGGAGATGATAAAATGAGCTTTATTAAAAGGTTAAAAAATGTTATAGAAGCAAAGGCTAATAAGGTATTAGATAAACATGAAGATCCTATAGAGATGTTAGAATTGTCTATAAAGAAAAAAGAAGAGTTACTTACAAACGCTAAAAAGCAATGTGCAAACTTTATAGCTACAGTAGATAGTATAAGAGATGAGAAAAATACACTACAAGAAAAAATAGATAAATATGAAGAAGCTACTAAAGCAGCTATATTAAAAGAAGATGTTGATAGAGCTCAAACTTTTGTTAAGCAAAAACTAGAGCTTCAAGAAAAATTAAATCAAACTGAGTCTAGAATAAAAGACCAAGATGAGAAAATATCTGCTATAAAAATTAAAATAGAAGAATTAGAAATAGAAATATCTAAAATGAAGTCTAAAAAGCAAGAACTAGCAACAAGACTTGATGTTGCTGAGATAAATAACGAAATAAATGAAACATTAGCAGGTCTTAATGATGATCATGGTATAAACTTAGATGAACTTGAAAAGAAAGTTTCTCAGAAGGAAAACTATGGAAAGGCCTTAGATGAATTAAAACCTAAAAATGAAGATGAGTTATTAGATGAGTATATAAAAAGTTCACCATCAGTTGACTCTAAAGTAGCTGAAGAATTAGAGAGAATAAAAGAACAAATGAAAAAATAGTATATTAAAGGTAGATGGTTTAAAGCTATCTACCTTTAATAATATATACAATAAATAGTTCGGTTTTAGGATAACAAAAAATATATCATTAGGAATATGAAATACTTAGTTTACTCAAGTTATGAAGTAAACTAATCTTTATTTAATATATTTGATATTTTAAATTTACTTGTTATATGAATGAAGTGAATTTTTAGAGGTGGTAAATATGGAAGATATAATACTAAATGAAAAAAATAAATACAACAAAATATATACTGAATTAATGTTTTGTGTAGATGACTTAAGAAAAATGTTAGATACTGAGGAATTAGAAAAAAGAAGTTTTATATATAAAGTTGATACATTAAAAGATTATATTGAATTTCTAGATAACTTAGAAAAAGAAAGTAAAAAGGATAAGGGATTATTTAAAAAAATATTTAATATAGAAAATAATACAAGTCAAAAAATAGATAAATATCTTACACTTGATAAGCGTAGAGATTTAGAAAAAGTAAATAAATGTAGTAAATGTGCATGTAGAAATTGTGTAAATATTTGTAATATGAATCATTGCTTTAATTGTAGAGAAAAAGAGTATGTAGTAAAATGCGATAAAGATATTACATTACTTACAAAAACTACTGATACTGTAGAGCTTTATCAAGGAGATGAAAAGTTTGTATTCAATGTAGCAGGGTATTTAGTAGAAAAAGGTGACAATGGACACTTTAGTAGATATGTATATTTAATAGATAGCAAAGATTATGATAATCAGCATATATTAAAGTACTCAAAGTTTAAAGGAGAAGAATCATATGATTCAGTTATAACTGACGATACCCAAGATGAGTTAATTAGAATAAATGATAAATTTATAGAAATGGGGTTAAGAGTATAGTATGAGAAATAATAAAGTAAAGATAGCTTATCTTTTAACGACATTTATATTTTTATTTACTTATATAGGGGGATTTTTAGGAACTATAAAATCTTATGCGTATGATGGTACCTATGTAACATTAGTATCTTCAAGTAAACCAAGCTCAGGAAGCTTTAAAAGTTCAACTAAGAGTAATTCTACAACTCCAAAGTCTACAATAAAGCCAGATTCAGGTAGCTTTTCCACAAAACAAAATACTAGTAATAAAAATTCAGGATCATCAAGTACTATAAAACCAGATTCTGGAAGTTTTTCTACTAGTCCTAAAAATAATACTAGCAGAAATAGTAACAATAATACTAACACTAATAATAATGATTATGATGATTACGGAGAAAGCAAATCTAAGAAATCTATATTTGGAGGAAGTTATTACGGAGGATATAATCCATTTAGAAGAGTCTTTTTTGGATATGGAATAAGTTCTTGGATTATTAAATTGGTAATTATTATAACTATAATAGTATTTATATACATTTTAATTGATTATATAAAAAGTAAGAGAGATTAAAGATTAATATTTAGATAATAAAAAAGTAGGATAATTAATATAGAATTATACCTACTTATTTTTTATCATATTCAAAGTTTATTTTACATAAACACCAGAAACATATCCATACCTACCGTTGTACTTTATTTTATGCCAATCAAATTTTGTATCTATAACTTTAACCTTAGTTCCTTTTGGTAATGTACCTATAATCTTAAAGTTCTTTCCTCTATCACTCATGATGTTTACATTATTTAGCGCTACAGCGAATTTATATGTATTACTTTGTGTAGTCTTAGTTGAATTTGAGGTATTTAGCTCGTCTATATTTAAATATTTTTTTATACCAGCGACTATACCATTTACTACTTTATTTTGATATTCATCAGTGCTTAATTTATATCCTTCAGATGAATTTGATATAAAACCACATTCTAAAAGAATAGATGGTTTTTTGTTATCTCTTAATACTTGGAAGTTTCCTTTTCTTATATTTCGATCATTTGCATTTGTATAATCTATAATGCCTTTATGGATAGTAGTTGCTAAATTTTTATTTTTATCACCCATATAATATGTTTCGATACCATTTGCACTTTTATTCAAAGACGCATTTTGGTGTATTGAAATAAACATATCTGCATCAGAATTATTTGATTTAATTGCTCGTTTTGATAATGATAGATATGTGTCATCTTTTCTACTCATTTCAACTTTTATACCTTCATCTATTAATTTATCTTCTAATTTTTGTGCAATTTGCAAGTTAATAGTATCTTCGAAATACCCATTATGAGTACTTCCATTATCATTACCCCCATGACCTGCATCTATAAATACTTTGTGGCTTGCTGCATTTGATATTGTAAAATTTGATACAAGTATTGTTGTTAATATAGATGCTGCTGCAATTTTTTTTAATGTCTTATTTATCAAAATATACCTCCTATATGTGTAAATTATTCCATATATATTATATATATGAGTAAGGTATATTTCAATATTTTATGTTTAATGATTAAACTTAGATATAATCTTAGCAATAAATCAAAAATTAAGGTGTAAATAAATTGATTTAATAAATTACTCAGAAAGTTATTGAAAAAATAAAATAAATGGTTTAATATACCTATATGGGGTATATTAATGGTATAGAAATAATGAAAGGAGATACTATATGCTAAATAATAAAGAAACCTATAAAATAGGTGGCATGACATGTGCATCTTGTGCAAAGTCTGTAGAAAGAATAACTAAAAAATTAGACGGTGTAGAAAGCTCAAGTGTAAACATAGCAACTGAAAAGCTTAATATAGAATATAATAAGCAAAAAGTAAGTTTTGATGATATAAAATCAGCAATAGAAAAGGCTGGATATGAGGTTATAAAAGAAAATAAAATTAAAAGATTAGAATTAAAAATAGGAGGTATGACATGTGCAGCCTGTGCAAAGGCTGTAGAGAGAGTAACAAAAAAATTAGATGGAGTAGAAATTTCAAATGTAAATATAGCAACAGAAAAAGCAAATATAGAATACGATCCATCTAATGTCACAGAAAATGATATAAAATCGGCAATAGAGAAAGCAGGATATTCAATAATTGAAGACAGCAAAAAGACTTTAGAACTTAAAATAGGAGGCATGACATGTGCATCTTGTGCAAAGGCTGTAGAAAGAATTACAAAGAAAATAGATGGAGTAGAAAATTCAAGTGTAAACATTGCAACAGAAAAAGCTAATATAGAGTATGATTCATCTAAGGTTAAGTTATCACATATAAAATCAGCAATAGAAAAAGCAGGGTACTTTATAATTGAAGAAAAGAAAGAAACACTAGTAGATGAAGATAAATTAAGAAAAGAAAAAGAGATGAAAACTTTATTTACTAAATTTATAATAGCAGTAGGATTTTCGATTCCACTATTTTATATAGCAATGGGACCTATGATATCAAAGCCTTTTGGACCTTGGCCAGTTCCAAGTATTATAGATCCGATGATAAATCCATTAAATTATGCACTTATACAAATGATATTAGTAATACCAGTAATGATAGCTGGTTATAAGTTTTACATTAAAGGATTTAAATCACTTATAAATAGAAATCCAAACATGGATACACTAGTTGCAATAGGAACATCATCAGCATTTTTATACAGTGCGTATACAACATTTAAAATTGCAACTACTACTATTAAAGTAAATCATGGGCATCACCAATTATACTTTGAAAGTGCAGGTATAATAATTGCTTTAATATTACTTGGGAAATACTTAGAATCAAGATCTAAAGGTAAAACAAGGGAAGCCATTAAAAAACTTATGGGGCTTCAGCCTAAAACCGCATTAATAGTAAAAGGAGATCAAGAAATAGAAATACCAATAGATGAAGTTGAAGCAGGAGACGTAATAATAGTAAAACCAGGGAGTAAGATACCAGTTGATGGTGTTGTTGTAGAAGGCCATACTTCAGTTGATGAATCGATGCTTACCGGAGAGAGTATACCTGTTGAGAAAAATGTTGGAGATAATGTAACTGGAGCAAGTATAAATAAAAATGGTGTTATTAAATTTAGAGCAGAAAAAGTAGGTTCAGATACTGCTCTTGCTCAAATTATAAAGCTTGTTGAAGATGCTCAAGGTAAAAAAGCTCCAATAGCAGCACTTGCAGATACTGTATCTGGATACTTTGTACCAGCAGTTATAATAATATCTTTAGTGTCAGCAGCACTTTGGTTTATAGTTGGAAATAAGGATTTAGAATTTGTTCTTACAATATTTATATCAGTGCTTGTAATAGCATGCCCTTGTGCACTTGGTCTTGCTACACCAACAGCAATAATGGTTGGAACTGGTAAAGGTGCAGAAAATGGAATACTTATAAAAGGTGGAGAAGCTTTAGAACTTGCACACAAAGTAGATACTGTAATATTTGACAAAACAGGTACAATAACAGAAGGAAAACCAACTGTTACAGATATAATAACAACTAATAATATAGATGAGAGATACTTACTTCAATTAGCGTCAAGTGCTGAAAAAGGGTCAGAACATCCACTTGGAGAAGCTATAGTAAAATACGGAGAAGAAAATAGTATTGAATTTAAGAAAGTAGAAAACTTCAAAGCTATACCAGGGCACGGTATAGAGGTTACAATAGATGGTAATGTAGTGTTACTTGGAAATAAAAAACTTATGAATGATAAAAATATAGCTTTAGGAAGCTTAGAATCTAAATCTGATGAATTAGCATCATTTGGAAAGACTCCTATGTATATAGCAGTAGATAATACTTTAGCTGGAATAATAGCAGTGGCAGATACTGTTAAAGAAAATAGTAAAAATGCTATAGAAAAGCTCCATGAAATGGGGATAAAAGTAGCTATGGTTACAGGTGATAATAAAAAAACTGCAGATGCTATAGCAAAAGAAGTAGGAATCGATATAGTAGTTTCAGAAGTTTTACCAAAAGATAAATCTAATGAAGTTAAAAAGCTTCAAGAACAAGGTAAATTTGTTGCAATGGTTGGAGATGGTATAAATGATGCACCAGCACTAGCACAAGCAGATATTGGTATAGCTATAGGAAGTGGTACAGATGTTGCAATGGAATCAGCAGACATTGTACTGATGAAGAGTGACTTAATGGATGTACCAACAGCTATAAAGCTAAGTAATGAAACTATAAAAAACATTAAGCAAAATTTATTCTGGGCATTTGGATATAATATTATAGGAATACCGATAGCAGCAGGACTTTTATATATCTTTGGTGGACCTCTTTTAAATCCAATGTTTGCAGCAGCTGCTATGAGCTTAAGTTCTGTGTCAGTTGTTACTAATGCACTTAGACTTAAAAATTTTAAAGGTTATAGACAATAAAAATTGAATATAAATTTGAATAATTAATATATAAAGATAGGTATTATCATAGGTTTATGGTAATACCTATCTTTTATTATAAAGAGTTTATGTTATAAAAAAATCGGGATTTATAAGAATATATTTGTATAATTAAAAAAGGATTTTAAGCAGTATATGTTTATATAATGTAAAAAATGATATTTTGAAATGATTCACCCACGCAGTGTCTCAAGCAACAAATATATCTTTGGAGAAGTGAGCGAAGCAAATTTTTATATAAAAATAATGTAATGATAGTTAACATTTTTAACTACTTAGGAATAGGATGTAATTGAGAGAAATAAATCTTTACTCACAATTCATTGTAAAAAGGAGAGATATAAATGGCAAATAAAGAGTTATCTAATTTAGATGGAATTGATATAAGTAATTGGACAGGAAGTGTGGATTTTTCAGAGGTAAAAAATAGCGGAGTTGAAGTAGTTTATATTCAAACCACAGAAGGGGTTAACTATATAGACCCATATCTTCATGAATTTTATAATGGAGCAAAAGATAATGGATTAAAAGTTGGATTTTATCATTTTTTTAATCCAGGCACTTCACCTACACCAATTGAGCAAGCACAATATTTTGTCCAAGCACTAAAAGGATTAAAATCAGATTGTAAGTTAGTAATAGACTTGGAAGAAACTGGAGGACTAAGCAACTATGAAGTATCAAGACAAGCAGTTGAATTTTTAGAAGAAGTTAAAAGGTTAAGTGGACTTGATGTAGCTGTATACACATATACAAGTTTTGCACAAAATAACTTAGATCCAAATTCGTCAATAGGAGACTATCCTCTATGGATAGCAGAATATGGAGTTGATGAACCTGCGAGTAATCCAATATGGGGAAATAATTATGTAGGATGGCAATACTCTGAAACTGGTAGTGTACCAGGTATAAATGGAAACACAGATTTAGATACTTTCACTGAAGGTATATTATTAAGTGATAGTACTGAAGTACCAGGTGGTGATGATAAGCCATCTCCAGAAGAAAAATTTATATATTATACAGTTGGAAATGGAGATACATTAAGTGAAATAGCTCAAAAATTTAATACAACAGTTGCAACATTGGTAGAATTAAATAATATTCAAAATCCAAATTTAATATATCCAGGTCAAGTACTAA
>CALFLM010000051.1 GCA_937880075.1 uncultured Romboutsia sp.
ATTTGATTACCTGCTCAGATAAATCTAATCTGAATATCTGGCTTGGTTTGTTTAGCTTCAATTATATAAATTAACCTACTGTTTAATTTTCAAAGTTCTTTCTTTGTCCTCTCTTGGATAAGTATTATTATATTACCTCTTTTTTATACAGTCAATACTTTTTTTTTAATTTTTTCTATTTTTTTTATTTTTTTCTTCGTTGGCTATACTTATACATTCTTAAACTGCACATATTATGCTCAAATTGTGAAAAAATATAATAAGATTTATAATATTTTTAATAAGGAGATGATGTTATGTCCGATTTTAATACTCTAAAAAATTTATATGAGGATGGATATAGATGTATTTATTGTGATAAATTAGAAAATAATCATACTATTTATCTAAAAAATTTTGATAATGAAAACTCTAAAGTAATAGAATTAGAAGATGAACATGAATTTTCTCAATTTCAAGATTATATTAACGATTTAAGAATGACTTAATTAAATAAAATGTATATTTAATTAGTTTCTTATTTAATATCATTTAACTTTTTGTATAGAATAAAATAAAAATGCATTAGGATTTTCCTAATGCATTTTTATTTTATTTGTTTGTAACTACTTTCTTAATTAGCTGCAAAAGTTCTTCTCTATCTAACTTTAATCGTTTATTCTTCTTATCTTTATATTCTTGAAAGTTAACAACATTTGATATATATTTACTCATAAAATCACTTCCTATTAACAATTATTAACTTCTTTTATATCTTTAATTCTATAAAGTAGTTGCATTTCCTTTTATATTTTAAGGTTATTTTGTTAAATATGTTCACATTTTCCCTTATAAAATTATTTATAAAGCATTTTTAAATTTTATTAACTTATTTGCTTATCTGCTCTTTAATCCATTTCAAAGCAACATCTAATTGTTTTTCTTCATCTTTTTCCTCAATAGTCGGCTTTATACCTTTACCATTTATATATTCTCCATCTGGCGTAAAGTATTGAGCTGTCGTTAACTTATATCCTGTTCCATCCTTTAATTCTCTAACACTTTGAACCAGACCTTTACCAAAAGTAGTCGTTCCTATAGATATACCTGCTTCATTATCTACAATAGCTCCCGTAAGTATTTCTGATGCAGACGCACTTCCTTCATTAGTTAACACTGCTATAGGTAATCCTAACTTCTCTTTATTTGATTTTAAGTATTCAGTATTACCTTTATTGTCCTTCGTATAAACTATAGTACCTTCTCCTATTAAGCTATCAGCTATATCTTTACATACGTTTAATAATCCACCTGGATTATCTCTCAGATCTATAACAAGTCCTTTTATATCACTTTTCTTTAATATACTTAGTGCTTTTTCAAACTCTTTATTTGTATGTTCACTAAATGATGTTATTTTTATGTACCCTATATTATCATCTAACACTTTACCTTCTACTGTTTTAGATACTATTTCATCTCTTTTTACTTTAACGTCTAGTATCTGCTCACCTCTTTTTATAGTTAATTCTACTTCTGTCCCTTTTTTACCTTTTATCATGGTAATAGCTTCATCAGAATTTTGAGCTGATACAACTTTGCCATCTACTTTTAATATCTTATCTCCTGCCTTTATTCCACTCTTTTCTGCAGGAGATCCATCTATAGGTGCAATTATAGTTATATGATCATCATCCGATGTTGGGCTTATATACACACCTATCCCTACAAATGAGCCACTAGTTTGTTCCTTTAGTTTCTCAAATTCTGCCTTAGTATAATATTGAGAATATGGATCATTTAATCCAGAAAACATTCCTTTTATTGCACCATCAACTAGTTTTGAATCTGATGTCTTTTGATAAAAATCTCCTTTCACTAATTCCTCTAACGCGATCATCTTATTATACTTTTTATACGCTTCATATATATCTTTGCTGATTACCACTTTACCTCCTAAAGCTATATTTAGTGTAGAAGTAATCATGAAGGTAATTACAACCAGCAACACACCGTATATTATTGCTTTTTTCTTAGATATCATTAAATTGCATCTCCTTTACATAGTACTCTGTATATTATATTACAAGCTATTCTTTTTATTACTAATATCATTTATATTGATTTAATTTATCCAAGCATACTAAAATTTATATTAGGATAATAAATATTATACATATTATACCATATAAAAAAAGGGGTCAATTTTATGAAAAAAGATTTCAGAAAAAAAATTATAAAACATAGAAATAATAAAAACACTGATTTTATATCTAAAAATTCTCAAATAATCACAGAAAAATTACTTTCAATGGAATGTATAAAAAATTCCAATACTATTATGCTTTATTTAGATTTTAATAATGAAGTAAAAACAGACCAATTAATTACTAAGCTTATATATCTTAGAAAAACTGTTGCAGCTCCTGTGACTATAAAAGATGAAAGGAAACTTATACCATTTAAAGTTACTGATTTAAAAGATGGTATAAATATAGGCGCCTACGGTATAAGAGAACCAAAACAAGACCCATATAATAAATTAAATGTAAAAGACATTGATATTCTTATAGTTCCTGCAGTAGCTTATGATAAAAATTGCTACAGATTAGGATATGGCGGTGGATTTTACGATAGATTTATTGAACGCCTTAGAGATGATGCTATAACTATCGGTATAGCTTTTGATTTACAAGTATTTGATTCTATTCCTAAAGAAAATCACGATGCTCAGTTAAATTATGTAATTACAGAAAATAATATGTATATAGGAAAGATTTAATATATATAATGGGGCTGTCGCATTAAGAGTAAATAATACAATATATAGTTATGTATAATTTGAATTAGCACAACATATTGTATATAATTTTTTTAGTGCGAAAGCCCAATTTAAACTATTAAGATGTAATATATTATTTATTAGTTGTCTTTTCCTTTACGTTCTTTATTATTTTTATTTTCCTTCTTATCTTCATCATCCTTAAAAGATTTTCTATATTTATCTAAATTTTCATTAACCAATTTATCTATTTCTTCCATGCTTTTACCTGTAAGTATTTCTAATCCTTCTTCTATACTTTTTATTGCATATATATTAAATTTACCTTCTTTTATAGCTTCAACTACTTCATCTTTAAGAAGAAGGTTTTTAACATTTTGTATAGGCATCATAACTCCTTGATTACCGGTAAATCCTTTTATTTTACATACATCAAAGAACCCTTCTATTTTTTCATTTATGCCACCTATTGGTTGTATTTCACCCTTTTGACTTACAGAACCTGTTACAGCTATATATTGCCTTATCGGTATATTTGCTATACTAGATATAATAGCATATAATTCTGTACTAGATGCACTATCACCATCCACTCCATTATAGTTTTGTTCAAATGTAATAGATGTAGTTATAGATAATGGTTTTTCTTTCCCATATCTTGATCCTAAATATCCACTTAAAATTAAAACTCCCTTATCATGTATACTACCACTTTGTTTTATTTCTCTTTCTATATTTATAACACCTCTTCTACCATTATATGTTGAAGCTGTTATTTTAGATGGCTTCCCAAAAGAATACTCCCCTGTTCCCATTACAGCTAGTCCGTTTATTTGTCCAACTTTTTCACCATCTATATCTATTAAAAGAGTTCCATCTTTAAACATCTCATTTAATTTTTCTTCATATTTATTGCTTCTATATTTCTTTTGATCTATAGCATTTTTTACATTTACTTCTGTTATATATAATTGATTTTCATCACTTATTGCATCTGCTTCATATATTATATCTAATATTTTATTGAACCTTGCTGTAAGCTTATCTTTGCTATCACTTACCCTAGTACTGTATTCAATCAGTTTTTCTACTGCCCCTTTAGTAAAATGCTTTATGTTTTCTTCTTTACACATATTAGCTATTAATTGAGCTGTTTTATATATATTTTCTTCATTCTTATCTATTTCTATATCAAAATCTGCCATTATTTTAAATAAATTTCTAAAGTCCTCTTCATGTGTATAAAGAATACTATAAAAATAATTATCTCCAATTAATATAACTTTAGTATCTAATTCTATAGGTTCTGGCTTTAAAGTAGATGTTACTAAATAACCATACTGCTTGTTTATAGATTCAATAGATATAGTTCCTGTCTTTAGAGATCTTTTTAGACAATCCCAAGAAAATGGATTTGATAATAGATCCTTTACATTTAATATTAAATATCCTCCATTAGCTTTATGTAAAGCTCCTGGTTTTATTTCCATAAAGCTTGTTGTTAAAGCTCCTATTTCATTTTTATATTCTACACATCCAGCAAGGTTATAGTATGTAGGATTACTCTCTGTTATAATCTTACACTTATCACACTCACTATTATCTATAAATAAATTAACCTTATATTTATTAAAGAATTTATCTTGATTTTTAGGAGTCATAATACCTAACATAGCCATATGGTTTTGTTTATTGTCCTCATCATCTTCTTTAAATTTATCTATATTTGTTACTATATCTATACCTAAATCATCTATATATTTTTTTATCTTTTCATCTTTTCCGTACTTATTGATTAAGTATTGATTATAGAAACTAACAAGGCTTTTTCCCACAGTTTTATCTAATTCTTTCATTTTATTCTTGTATGACTCTTCACACATCTTTATCTTATCTATGTAATCTTTACTGTCTTGATTTAACTTCAATCCTGCTTCTCGTATCTTTTGAATCTCAACTGCAGTAAGAGTTCCAAGTTCACTATCTTGCATAAGCTCTCCATTTTCTTTCATAGGAATACTCATTAATCCTCTATCTGTAACTTGGAATTTAAATCCTCTTGGTCTTGCAAATTCATTTAATTCTTTTATTATATTTTCAATATTAGTTTCTAATTCACTCATTAATATTCTACTATGATATTCATACTCCTTTGAGTTAAATATCTTTGGAACTTCATTTTTTAACTTATCTACGATATCTTCTATATCCTTTTTAAATTCCTTACCTTCTCCAGGCTTAAAAGATAATGCTATTGGCTCATTTGTATTTTTAAAGTTATTTACGTATACCCAGTCTTTCAAATTATCGTTAGACTTAAAGTTCTTTTCAATTAAATTATAAGTATAACTTGTTCTTCCTATTCCACTTGCTCCTGCTACATATATGTTATATCCTTTTTGTTTCATTTTTAGTCCGAATTCTATAGCTTGAACAGCTCTATTCTGACCTATTATTTCTCTTATAGGTACTATTTCCTCTGTCGTCTTAAAGTCTATATTGTCTAATGCATTTTTACACTTTAAATCTTCTATACTGACTTTATATTTATCTACATCTAACATTTATTCACCTCTAGATATTATTTTAATTTATATTTTTCCCTACTTTTTATAAATAATTTATTTAAATTTATATAATTAATTTAATTAAATTTATTTTATGCATTCTGACTTCCATTAAATAGCTAAATATAAAATATTTAAAACCAATAAAAAATTCACTTCGCTTGAGCAACATGTCATAAAAACACTTCATGTCATAAACAATATATCCTCAATACCGCTTAATATACATCCGTTGATTAAAAATAAATGCTACCCAATAATATTAATCATTAGGTAGCACTCCTTTTAATTTACTAACTATTATTTATTAAATTATTCATATCATATAACCCATTTTTTTTATCTAAAATATATTCTGCTGCTTTTATAGATCCTTGAGCAAAAACTTTTTTAGATAAAGCTGTGTGTTTTATCTCTATAATCTCATCTAATCCTGCAAACATTACTGTATGCTCACCTGATATTGTTCCTCCACGAATTGCGTGTATTCCTATTTCTTTTTCTTTTCGCTTTGCATAATTTCCACTTCTTCCATAATTAAATTCCATTGAATCATCTAATTCTTTATTTATAGCATTAGCTATCATTTTTGCAGTTCCACTAGGAGCATCAACTTTTTTATTATGGTGTTTTTCTATTATTTCTATATCAGTTATATCACCTAATGTATTAGTTGCTTGTTTTGATAAATTTATTAATACATTTACACCTAATGACATATTTGAAGACTTAAATATTCTTGTTAATTTAGATGCTTCTTTTATTTTATTTTCTTCTTCTTCACTAAATCCAGTAGTTGCTATCACAATCGCAATATTATTACCTACCGAGTATTCAAGTAATCCATTTAAATTAGAGGGCTTTGAAAAATCTATTATAACATCACATTCTTCTTTTACTAATAATGGTGATTCATATACCGGATAGGTATTTTTATATAAATTTATATTTTTATCTATTCCCGCAACTATTGTCATGCCTTCCATTTCATCTATAATTTTAGTTAAAACTCTGCCCATTGCTCCATTGCATCCACTAACAACTACATTTATCATCTTATCACCTCTGTTATTTTGAATTAATCTATTTTAATTCTATATTTCATCATATTATTACGTAATATCTCTAAGTTTTGTTTACTTATATCTGTTAATGGAAGTCTAAGTTCTCCTGCTTCCATTCCCATCAAGTTCATAGCTGCTTTAACTGGTATTGGATTAACTTCTATAAATAATGAGCTTACTAATTCATTTACACTTAGTTGTAATTTTCTCGATTCTTGAACATCTCCTGATAAATATTTTTCTACTATATCATGAGTTTCTTTAGGTAATACATTGGCTAAAACAGATATAACACCACTTCCACCAAGAGATAGTATAGGAACTATTTGGTCATCATTTCCACTATATATCGTGAAATCTTCTCCACACAATCTAGCTATTTCAGCAACTTGACTTATATCTCCACTAGCTTCTTTTATTGCTACTATATTTTCAACCTTAGAAAGTCTCTCTACTGTGCTTGGTTTTATATTAACTCCAGTTCTTCCAGGTACATTATAAAGTATTATTGGTAAATCTACACTATTAGCTATAGTCGTATAATGTTTTATCAATCCATCTTGAGTTGATTTATTATAGTATGGTGTTACTATTAATAATCCATCTACTCCTACGCTTTGACAATATTTACTTAGTTCTATTGAATATGCAGTATTATTACTTCCACTACCTGCTATAACAGGTATTCTTTTATTAACTTTATCTACTACAAATTTTATAGTTGTTTTTCTTTCTTCATCTGTCATAGTCGCAGATTCTCCGGTTGTTCCACATACTATTATTGCATCTGTTTTATTTGCTATATGCCATTCTATCAATTCTCCCATTTTTTCATAATTAACCTTACCATCTTTAAAAGGTGTAACAAGAGCTACTCCAGATCCTTCAAATAATTTTTTCATAATAAAAGCCCCCTATTTTAATTTTTTTATTAATAATTCAGCTATTTGAACGGTATTTGTTGCAGCACCTTTTCTTATGTTATCCGCTACAACCCACATGTTTATTCCATTTTCAACACTGTAATCTCTTCTTATTCTTCCAACATAAACTTCATCTTTTCCTTCTACATCTATAGGCATAGGATAAACATTATTTTTAACATCATCAACTATCTTAACTCCTTCAGTTTTTTGAAGTAATTTATATATTTGATCCATTTCAAAAGAATTTTCAAATTCTAAGTTAATAGATACACTATGACCATATTTAACCGGAACCCTAACAGTTGTAGCTGTTACTCTTACACTTGCATCATTTAATATTTTCTTAGTTTCATCAATCATCTTCATTTCTTCTTTTGTGTAACCGTTGTCTAAAAATTCGTCTATATGAGGAAGGCAATTGTATGCTATTTGATGTGGATATTTCTTATTTTCTCCACCATTAATTCCATTTTCTAAATCTTTTATACCACCTACTCCAGAACCTGATACAGCTTGATAAGTAGAGTAAATTATTCTTTTTATTTTTAAAGTTTCGTGAAGTTTTGTTAATGGTACTACAGATTGAATTGTTGAACAGTTTGGATTTGCTATTATACCATTATTCCAATCAATATCTTTAGGATTAACTTCTGGAACTACCAGCGGTATATCCTTTTCCATTCGCCAAGCACTACTATTATCAACCACTATAACTCCATTATCTCTAGCTATAGGTGCAAACCTCTTACTTACATCTCCTCCTGCTGAGAACAACGCTATATCTATCTCTCTATCAAATGATTCTTCTGTTAATGCCTCTACCTTATATTCCTTACCTCTAAAAACTAGCTCTGTTCCTGCAGATTTTTCAGATGAAAATAAATATAGATTTTTTATTGGAAACTTTCTTTCCTCTAATACTTCTAAAAATGTTCTACCAACCATTCCTGTTGCCCCTACTATAGCTAAATTTACTTTATTCATTTTTGATTCCTCCAATATTTTAAATTTTTTATTAATAAACATAAAAATTACTCTTATTACCAATTATTGATATGCTATAAATCAAACTCATTCCCTAATAATCCTATAAAGCTTTGTTTATATTTATTGTCAACTATAAAAGATATACTTAATTCAGATGTAAATACTTGTTTGAAATCAATATTATTTTTCTTAAATATATTAAATATTTTATTTATAACATCATGGTTGATTCCTTTACCAACAACTGATATTGTGCTTACATCTAAATCTTTGTACACTTCTATATGATTTAATTTTGATTTTATTTCACACATAGCTTTATCTACGCATCCTAAGTCACCTTTACTTACAATAAAAGAAAGGTCTGTATGTTCATTATCAAAAACTATTTGATTTATCATTTTTATTTCTAAATTCTCATTGGATAATATTTCAAGTATCATGGATATATCATTAGATTTTGATAAAGCATTTTTTATAGTTAGTATAGAAGTGTTGTCATCTATAGCAATTCCTATTATAGATTTGCAATTTATAATATTTTTATTTTCAGTTATATAAGTTCCCTTAGTGTCCTTACTACTTGAAGTTACATATATAGGTACATTTTTTCTATAACCTATTTCCACTGAAGTAGTTTCCATTACACCAGCACCTAACCTTGACATTTCTATCATCTCTTTATAACCTATGCAATCTAATTTCTTTGCATTAGGATAAAGCTTTGGATCAACAGGATATATTCCTTCTACATCAGTGTATATAATACAATTACATCCAAGTGCTGCAGCTAATGCAACCGCAGTAGTGTCAGAACCTCCTCTCCCTAATGTTGTTATATCTCCATTTTCATTTACCCCTTGAAATCCTGCTACAATAACAATTTTGCCTTGATCTAGATTTTCCCTTATCCTATCAGTATCAATGCTCTCTATCTCACTTTTTGCATGAGCACCTTTTGTTTTTATACCAGCTTGATATCCTGTAAAAGATATTGCATCATATCCTAAAGACTTAATTGCAATAGCTAGCAAAGATATTGATATTTGTTCTCCTGTTGATAAAAGTACATCAAATTCCCTTTTATCAGGATTTGTAGATATTTCTTTAGCTAAATCAACAAGCTTATTCGTTGTTTTACCCATTGCAGAAACTACAACTACTACATCATTTCCTTTTTCTTTTTCTAGTATTACTTTTTTTGCAACGGATTTTATTTTTTCAATACTACCCATTGATGTCCCACCATATTTATGAACTATAGTACTCAAAATAACACCCCTTTTTTCATGATAATATATGCTATGTTAAATACCTTATATTGGTTATTGTTTTTTCTGCACTTACTATTGAAAAAAATGCTTTTAGTTATAAAGCTTATCTATAAAAAAATTCACTTTGCTTAATCAACGTGTTAGCGAAACATTTCATGTAACCAACGATATATACTTACTACTGCTTAGGATACATCCACTTATCAAATCATTAGAAATTGGGATTATAATTTATCTACAAACCAGATAATTTATAATCCCTTAATATATAAAAATAATCGAGTTGATTTTTGTTGTAAAATCAACTCGATTATTTTCAATTCTATTAATTTTCCTCTACTGATGTATTCAACTCTATTGAATCAGGTAACTCGTTTAAATTAGTTTCAACTACTATGTATGGATATGATTTTTCCTTATCCTTATATACTACTTTTACTCTCATTATATTTTTATCATCTTGTTTTACAACATCTATTTTATCCATTTCTATACCATGATTCTTATCATTACCTCTAGTTACAACTACATAAATTTTATTATTTAACTTAACAGCTAATGCTCTTTCCTCGTTCACATATTTATCCATCATATCTAGTATCTTTTCTGGTATAGCTTCTCTTTGTAAAATAGTATAGTCTACTGGCTTTGACTGTTCCATAAACATATTAGGTATAACTATAAAGCCACCAATTACTAATGCCATAATTATAACTCCATATATTACACCTTTAATATTAAAATTTACTTTCTTCACTTATATCACCCCCATATTTTAAATATATGAAGCATGTATAAGCATTAGAAGAATATTTAATATATAAATTAATATAATCTGTTGTACTAGTTTATTTTACTAAACATATTAAAATTACTATATAAAGTTCTTAACTATACAAAATATAACTTGTTAGAATCTAGTATTTTAAATAATCATATTTAACTAAAACAAAAAGTTAATATAAGTTTTTTAATTACTGAGTATAATATAAATTAAAAAGTGCTATGAAAAATAATAGCACTTTTGTTAATTTATAGTTCATCATTTTTAAGTATATAACTACTAGATGTAAATTCATTACCTTGTCTATACTCACCTATATATAATGTACTTTTGCTAGTTTGATCTAACACAATTACATTATCAGTATATTCTTTTATATTAAGCCTTGAATTCATATTAGATTCTGGATTAAAAGCATTTAATAATATGTATATCTTATTATCTATAATTCTAAATGTACTTACATCCATAATTTCGTTTAGCTTTTTAATACTATATTGTTCATTATTAGCTAATACTTTACCAGTTTTTAAATCTATAGTATATAAACTTAAATTCATTTTATTTTTATTACTTATATTAGATAATAGATTCAATTTTTCACCTTCCACATTTTGCTTATATGAGTCTAAAGGAAGCTCTAAATTAATTTTATTATCTATATAATCAAATTTATTATTTTCCATATCATAATAAGCTAAATAATAATTATTTTCTAATTTATTTCGATTTTCTAAGTAAAAATAAATCCTATTATCTATTACGAATGTATTATTATGAACTACTCTATATTTAGATTTATCATCTATTTTTAAATTAATCTTATTTACTGATTTAGCTTCTTTATTGTTAAAATTAACCTTAGATATTTCCACAAAGTATTCTAGTTCATCTTTTCCTGTCTTTTTTATATCAGGATTACTTTCTTGTTCTCCAAGTAAAATAATATAAACTTCACCGTTATACTTAGTTACTGATTCTTTGTGACTACTATTATTTTCAGGTTTTAGACTATTTGGAATTTCTATTTGAAACTCTGAAACTTCCCCTGTATCTAAATTTTTATCTTTTATAGTTGTTGATAGCGTAATATCAGATTCTCCATAATATTCCTCAACATACTCTATATATCCTATACTATTTTCATCTGAATATACAGAATCTGCATCATATATATAACCTTTAAGTATCTCTCTATTTTCATTAAAATCCTTTGAATATTTATATATATCTGGATTTTGCTTTACATTTTTATTAAATTTATACCTATCCTTAGACAATATAACATTATTAATAGAGTAAATACCTCTCTTCTCTTGGCTAAATATAGTAACCTCTCCCAAACTTGATTGATTTCCAACTATATTTTTCAATGTGTGTTTAGGTTGTGAAATAATCATAACTCCTGTTAAAATAACTATAGAAGATAATGATAATCCTAAGGTTGCTAACGATAATTTTTTATTCATAAATTTACCCCCTATAAACCAATTCTTTTATTTAATAATGTTCTTGAAACTAAAACTGATATTACAAATATAACTATATAGTATACTATCTGTACTTTAAGTAAGATATCTACATATTGTGCATATTGTGAAGTTAATGATATATACAATATTATAGAAATAAGTATATATCCCACACCTAAAATAACTCCTATTTTGTTATAACTTCTCTCAATTATAACTCCCGTAAACATTACAATAACTGCAAGTGCTACACCTAAAACATCTATCATTAAGAAATCTATAGGTTGGCTAAATATCAAATTAGAAAACCTATTTTGAGCTACTAGCATAGTTTCAAATACATTTGTAAATCCTTCTACATTAACATTCAGTATAGATTTTATAATAACTAAATCTATAAACCAAAATAAAATTTGTACTGATATAACACCAAATATCATACTCGTTACTGTTATAAATTTTGCTATGTATATATTAAACCTATTTTGCGGTAACATAAGTAATGTTGCTATAGTCTTACTTTTAGAAAAGTAATCTCTATACCATATAACAAGGCTATATAATAAACACAGTAAAACAGAAAATGCCACAACCATTTTAGTTGTAAAAGTTAAATCTCCTATTAAATATTCATATATATATTTAATACCTTCTTCGCTTTTTAGTACTTGAATATTAATAGGTTCTCCTTCTATATAATAACGTCCTGATGACATATTATATATACTAAATAAAGTTGCTCCAATATTTGAAGCAAATAATATTCCTATCAACGCAAAATATATTTTGTATATTCTCTTAAACTCCATATCATACAAAGTTAATATATTATTCACCTTTATATACCTCCCTCATTTTATCAACTATAGACATTCCATCCCTTGTTCGAAGCTCTTCAGCATTAAATATACAAGAAACTTTCCCCTCATCTATTAAAATGACATCATCTGCTATCATCTCTATTTCACTTATTTCATGAGTTGTTAATATTATACTTTGTTCTTCATTTATGTATTTTGTCATTACCCCTAAAAACTCTTCTCTTTTAAAAATATCAATTCCAGAAAAAGGCTCGTCAAGAAGAGTATACTTTGCATTTTGAGCAAATCCTAATATTATTTTTACCCTTGCTATATTCCCTTTTGATAGTTTAGATATTTTTCTATCGTCAGTTAAGTTGAATAATTCTAACATTTCATAAGCTTTTTCATCATCCCAATTTTTATAGAAATGTTTCATAAATTCAAAACTTTCTTTTATTGTATATTGAACAAAATGATTATCTATATCTGGTACAAAAGAAACCTTATCGTAAGTTTTATAAGTTATCTTTTCATTATCTATTAATATCTCACCTTTGTCTGGTTTGATAAGACCTGCAATAGATTTCAATATCGTTGATTTTCCAACTCCATTTATACCAAGTATACAAGTTATTTTTCCCTCTTCTATATTAAAAGATATATCATCTAATGCTTTCACTTTTCTATATTTTTTGCTTACATTCTTTACTTCTATCAAGACTTTCCCCCCTTAGTACTTATCGTTTATTATTTCTATAAGCTCTTCTTTCCCTACATTTATAGCTTTCATATTTTCTATGAAAATTTCCATAGATTCATTTATAAGATCATGCCTTATTTGATTAATTATATTTTCATCAGTAGTTACGCTACTTTGGTAACTTTTTATAGTTTTTATAATTCCCATCTCTTCCATCTCCTTATATGATTTTTGAACTGTGTTTGGATTTACTTTTAAAAGTTGTGCCATTTCTCTTCTTGAAGGTATGGTATCCCCTGGGTTTAGATTTCCTGTTACAACTTGTTGTTTTATATATCTTATAATTTGTAGATAGACCGGCTCTCTATCATTTGGTATAAAATTCATTCATCCACCTCCGTATTACCGTACTAATCCAGCAGTACAGTTATAACTGTATTGTATCAATAATACAGTTATAATGCAACTATTTTTAACATTTTTTTATTTTTAATATTTATCTACGTCACTATTTAAGCATTAATTTCATTACAAAATCATCATAATAACCTATCTTTTAAATTAATTTACTATTTTAAAGATTTTAATATATACAACTATCTTAATACACTAAAAAAGGTAGTACTTATCTAATTTAATAGATAAAATACTACCTCTATATCAAAATAAATTATAAAATTTAGTAATTATATAAATCAGTATCTAAATTTAATTTTTATATTATATATGTTTTAATTAAAATACTTCATTAGGTAAAGTTATTATTTTGTA
>CALFLM010000052.1 GCA_937880075.1 uncultured Romboutsia sp.
TTCAAAAATACAATAAATAATAAAATTATTTTATAATGTAGAATTATTATTAGAACATATATACAATAAAGTATTAGATTATCGCTAGGTGGGATTATGAAAAACAAATTAGACGTTAAAGTTGTTAAATATAAAAGGTTGAAAGAAGAAATAAAAAATTTAAAAAAAATAAATGATGTAATTAGGTTTTCTGAATTATATTATAGAAAATTACCAAGAGAATATAGAGCTAAAATATTTAATGGAGTTATACAAGATAGACAATTAAATTTAGAAAAATTTAAATTTTCTTTGAGACTATCGGTAGAATTAAGTTACATATTTATATCATATAAGACTAACATTATGAGCATATTTAATAAGTACAACTTTAATTTATCAGAAGAAAAAGAATTATTTATAGTTATAGTAGAAAAAATTTACGAATTAGATTGGTTAAAAAATTTAAATGAAAATAAGTTTGAAAACAATGATTTTAAAAGATATTTAAATTATAAGTACGATTATCCATCTATAAATATATATGAGTATTTTAAACTATTTAAATATTTTGATGAATTATCTAATGATATATATGGGTTATCAATATATAAAAATTTTTATATATTGATTATTTTATTAGCATCAACAGAAAAGTTATATGTTAAAAATATAACTTTAAATAAAGAATTAAGAAACATAAAAAATTTAGAAAATTTATTTTTGGATGGTCATAAGCTAAAGAAGGTTAGATTTACTAAAGAGAATTTAAGAGAGATATATAAAGGTAAATTAGGAATACAGTTTTATGATGGATTATATATACCAAAATCATACCATGTATTGGTGAATCTTCTTAGAGGAATTATAGAAAATAAGAAATCAAAAGATAAAAAAGGAGATATTTTAGAGAAATATACAAAAGATATTATTAGAGAAACTTTTAGAGATATATATCATACATTATATGATAAAAAAGGGAATGAGCAAGATTTAATAATACAATTTGAAGATAAAATTTTATTTGTGGAATGCAAAGCACAGAATTTTAAAAGTATATTTATAGAAGATAAAAATTCCATTCAAATAAGGGAAGAGCATTTTAAAAAAGTTATTGTCAAAGCTTGTGATCAGTGTCAAAGAGGAAAAGATTATTTGCTAAACAATAAAGTCGCTATTTATTATAATTCTAATAAGAAAAAAGGTAGAGAAAAAGTATTAGAAATTGATAATATAGATAATAAAAAAATATTTAAGATTGTAGTTGTGCTTGATGAATATTTAGATTTAGCAGAACTATCTAATAGATATTTAGAAGAAAAGTATAGAGATACATGGGTAGTTAATGTTTTTGCATTACATAGAATATTGTGGATATCTAATAGAATTAATAAAATAAATACTTTTTTTGAGTATTTAGAATATAGAATACAGAATAATTTAGGTATAGAATCCTTACACTGTGATGAATTAGCACAGTTTGGTTATTGGATAAGTAATAATTACAATATGTATCCAAAATTAGGGAGTGGTATCGATATAATATTAAATAATAGTTTTACAAAGATATTTAATGAATATGATTTTTATTTTAATGAAGAATTAAAAAAAGAAATGTTAAAGATAAAATTATAGCTCTGGATCAGTTAAAGTTAATGGACAGATAAGGGATGTAAGTAGAAGAGTGTATCAAAGAGGAGATATTAATGTACATTATTTTGATGAAAACATTGGGCTTACTAATTTGGAAAGAATGAAAAAAGGTAAGCCACCAATAGGTAGTGATGGTAATCCTGTACAATTACATCATTTGATATAACAAGAAAAGGTTCAATGGTAGAAATATTAGAAGTCACGCATCAAAAATATTATAGTCAACTACATGGATTATTAGGAAAAGGGGAAAGTTTTAGAAATAATCATTTACTTTAAAAACAATATAATAATTTTAGAAGTAAATATTGGAGATGGATATATAAAGAATTAATTAAATAGGGAGGTTTTATTTATGAAAGAAGAGATAAAAAAATTATAAAAAAGTATTCATAAGATGCTGTTTTTGCTGGAAAAATTTCAAATGATGATGTTCTTGAGAAGGCTATAACAGAACTAGAGGTTACAATACCACCTGATTATAGATGGTTTATAGAAAACTATGGGCAATGAGGAATTGGTGGTGTAGATATTTTAGGAATGTCTAAAACAAATAAGGCAATATTTAAAGAAGTTACAATGCAATATAGAAATTATGGATTGCCCAAGAATTTAATAGTAGTAGAAAATTGTGATGAATGGTTATATTGTATAGATACAAATAGCAAAAAGGTAGTTGCATGGGATAGAATAGATGGCGTATTAGGGGAAAGATATAGTACATTTTTAGAGTTTTTAGTGGATAGATTTAATGGTGAAATAGAAAATTTGTAAGATAAATTAAAGATTTAATAATCAATAAATTTGTTGTAAAATTATAAAATAAAGAGAGAAAAAGATTAATGTTCTAATTGAAAGATCATTAATCTTTTTTGTTGTAATGATATAATAGGAGTAGAAAAATAATAACTATTTATGAAAAAATATAGATATTTGAGGAAGAGAGGGATACTTATTAATATAAAATCTATTATTATAACTTTAATATTTATTATAAATATAATTTTACTTGTATTGAACCTAAAAAAAGTAGTAAAGTTGAGACAAGAATAAAGAAATATATAATAGGTAAATACAAGCTTATTATAGAGCAACTTTCATTATTTATAAATTTATGTATTTCATTATTGGCAAAAATAAATAATAAAATATTAAAAAAATTAGATTATAAAAAAGAATATGAAAGTTTAGCACCAAAGGATAATTTAGATAAAAACAATAGTTATATTAAGGCTCTTAAAGAATCTATTGATGATTTAAAAAGAAAAAATATTGCGATATCAGGAATATATGGATCAGGAAAAAGTAGTATTATAGAAAGTTTTAAAGAGCAATATAAAGAATATAAATATTTAGATATATCATTAGCTACGTTTATAAGTAGCGAAGATGATAAGCTAGAAGAACTTGAAAGAAATATATTAAATCAGATTTTTTATAAAGTTAGTTATGATAAGATGCCATACTCTAGATTTCGTAAAATAAAAAATATAAGATTTCTACATATATTTAAAGTAACTTTAATTTTTATTTCATTGCTACTAACACTAAGTTTGTTAATAAAACCTGAATTAATAGAAAAATTTACTTCTAATATTTTAAAGTTGAAAGGATTATTTAGTACTATACCTATAGTAAAATATAATGTAAATCTAAGTTTAATTATTGTTATGATTGTGTGTAGTATAACAATACTATATATAACAATGATTTTAATTAAGTTTATATTAAGTAAATTCACAATAAATAAAATACAAACTAAAGATGGGAATTTACAATTGGGGAAAAGAGAAGAAAGTGAAACATTCAATAAGTATTTAGATGAAATTATGTATTTTTTTGAATCATTAAAATATGATATTGTGTTTTTTGAAGATTTAGATAGATTTGATAATTTAGAGATTTTTACTAAACTTAGAGAGTTAAATACTTTAATAAATAAAGCGGAGTCTATAAGTAATAAAGTGACTTTTGTTTATGCAATAAAGGATGAAATATTTTTTATTAAAGAAGATTTAGAGAACGATGAGGAATATAAGTATATTGACAAAAAAGAAATGAATAAAAATAGAACTAAGTTTTTTGATTTTATAATTCCAGTTATACCTATTGTAAATGGAGAAAACTCTTATGAAATTCTAAGCAAAAAGATAGAACAATTTAATAAAAAATATGGAGAACAAGGAAATATTGTTAGTAAAGAGTTATTAAGTGACTTATCTATATTTATAGATGATATGAGATTGTTAACAAATATTTATAATGAATTTTTAATATATTATAGAAGATTAGTAATAGAAAGAAAAAATAAAACTTTAAGTTCTGATAATTTACTTGCTATTATAGTGTATAAAAATTTATACCCTGTTGATTTCGCTAAGTTACAAAATAGAGATGGTATGGTATATAATATTTTTTCAGAAAAAAATAAAATAGCGGATAAGGCAATATGTAATTTATACGAAGAAATTGACTTTTATAAATTGAATATACAACAATTAGAAAAAGAAATAGTAGAAAGTGAAGAAGAATTATATATTATATATAAAACTGAATGGATTTCTAAAAATATTAATTATATTAAAATATCTAGTAAAATTTATAGTATTGATGAAGTGAATAATATTAAGGTTATTGAAGAATTAAAAAATGCTAATTCAATAAGATACTCAAGTAACAATTCATTTTATAACTATTCAAAGCAAGATATTACGTTTGAAAATTTAATGACTGTAGATGGAAAAAAAGTAGATTTATATAAAAGATTAATAGCTATGAAATCTAGAGGGAAAAATATAGATGAAAAAATAAAATATAATCAAAATAAAATACAAGCTATAGAAGCGAAAATTAAAGAATTTAAAAGTAATTCAGTAGCTACTCTTATGAAAGATAAAAGATTTTTCGATTGTTTAGATGAAAAAATAAAAAAAGAAGCTTTAATTATTAGATTGTTAAAGTATGGATATATAGATGAAATGTATTCATATTATTCATTATATTTTTATGAAGGTAGATTAACTCAAAAAGATTTTGAATTTGTTCAAAGTGTAATTTATAATAAACCGTTAAATTGTGAATTTAAATTAGATAATATCAATGAGATATTAGTTAAATTTAGAATAGAAGATTTTGAATCAAAAGCCATATTAAATTATGATTTAATCAAATTTTTATCCGAAAATATACATATTAATATTAATAAAATGATATTAAAGAAAATAATAGGAATTTTATCAGAATTAAAAATAGAAGATATAAATTTCATAATGGATTTTATACATAAAAGTGGAGAGATTGCTAACTTTATTAAGTTATTATGTCAAAATATAAATAGCTTTTGGAATAGTATATATTGCAATAGTTATCTATCATTAGAGAAAAAAGATTATATTTTAGAACTATTATTGAAATATTGTAGTATAGAAAATGTATTAATACAAAATAATGATGGATATATAAAAGAATATATTGAATTAAATTCTAATTTTATAAAAACAATAGCAATTAAAATAGAAAAATCTAAACTTAAAGATATATTAATAGAATTAAATATAAAATTAAAAGATATAGATCAAGATATAGTTGATGATATAAAAAATCAGTCAAATAATAAATATATGAGTGTTTTTGAAGATATATATTATAATGATTTATATGAACTTAATATAGCTATGGTTAGCAAAATAATTTTTATTGAAAATAAAAATATAGAAAATATGAGTGATGTAGATTGATCTTATTCATGTATAAGTAAAAATGAATTAAATTATCTAATAAAATATATAGATAATAATATAAATCTATATATAAGAAATATATTTATAGAGCCTATTGTTATAGAAAATACTGAAACTATAATTGATATTTTAAATAATGAAGAAGTAGATAAAGATCTTAGAGATAATATAGTTAATATTAAACAGTTTAAGGTTGATGAAATAAAAAATATAGATATATGGAATTTAATATTTAATAATTTGAAAGTTAATTTTAGTTGGGAAAATATATTAAGTTACTATAAAACTAATGATAGTATAGACAAGTGTTTAGGTAGCTTTATAAATAACCCTGAAGTATGCAAAGAATTATTAAAAGATACTTTGTATAAAGAATCTTTTAATAATGATGAAAAAGAAAGTATAGATTTATTTGTTGAGAAATTTGTAATGTCTAAAATAATTTCAGATGAAACAGTCGACTTATTATCTTGTAAACTAGGTAGCCCATTTACAGATTTTGATTTTGAAGATATGTTAGATATTAGAATTTTAGTGTTAATTAATAAAAAACTTATTGCATTAAGTAAAAGTATATATAAATCACTAAAAACTAATCACTATGGATTACATATAAATTTATTAGAAAATAATATTGATAAGTTTACTTCAGAGAAAATACAAGATTTTGATTCAAATGACTTAGAGTTAATACTTAAATCTGATATAATATCACAAGATGATAAATATAACATCGTTAAGCTTTATGGAAAAGATATAGAGCTAAACGATTCTTTGGCAGAAATTATATTTGATGTTATTGAAAAGTTTTTACCTAATGAAAAAATAGAATATAAATTAATTGAGAGTATAATACGATGTAATTTTGAAAAGGAAAAAAGAAGAAAGTTAATAGCATATCAAATAGAGTTTATTGATAAAATGGATATTAGTGATTTATTATCATATATAGATGACGAATATAAAGGGTTACTAGATTTAAGTCCTAAAAAGATGTATATAAGAAATACTAATACAAACATGTTAATTTTAGAAAAATTAAAAAGTAAAAGATATATATCTACTTTCAAGCTAGAAGGAAATAGAATAGTAGTAAATAGAAAAAGAACTTAAAAGAATAGTGGTTTCTCATTATATTTTTATAAATAGTATGAAAGAACAATAGATTAATCTATTGTTCTTTTTTGTCATATAAGAAAATAGGAAAGTTTAAGGAAATGTTGATATATTAAGTATATTACTAAAAATATATTTATAAATAAACATAATAAGAATTAAAGAAATAATCTGAGTATAATTTAGATTGTTTTTATATTTTAAATAATTGTTAAGATTAATCTAACTAGTAAAATGATATTAATTTTATTATAACAACTTGAATTGTATATGCATTTGAATTATTATATACACAACAAAAGGAATATAAATTGTGAGGTTATATATGAGAGAATTTAAAATAATAAAGAAAAAAGATAATTTGGAAAATTTAAGAAGAGGAAAATATATTGAGTGTAAAAGAGTCTCAGCATATTGTCGTGTTAGCACAGATAGCGAAGATCAACTTAATAGTTACAAATCGCAA
Organism: uncultured Romboutsia sp.; assembly: GCA_937880075.1. Lineage (GTDB taxonomy): Bacteria > Bacillota > Clostridia > Peptostreptococcales > Peptostreptococcaceae > Romboutsia. Next base: position 6,955 of record CALFLM010000052.1, read on the forward strand.
GTATCTTATTATACAGAATTAATAAATAATAATTCAGAATGGTGTATAGTTGATATATATGCTGATGAAGGAATAACAGGAATTCAAGTAACAAAGAGAGAAAATTTTCAAAGAATGATAAGTGACTGTATGAATAATGAAATTGATATGATAATTACAAAATCTATTTCTCGTTTTGCACGAAATACATTAGATACATTAAAATATGTTCGTATGTTAAAAGAGAAAAATATAGCCATATATTTTGAAGACCTGAATTATCAATTTAAATCATACAAATTACTTATAAATCACTAAGTAACTGGAAGTAAGACTTCAAATCCAGTTGCTCATTTTATAACCTCATTTGGTGTTTTATAGTCTAGTGATTTTCTAGGTATAGAATTCCATTTATAGGCAATCCTATTTAATTCTTCTTGAGAATATATAGATAAATCTGTAGACTTAGGTAAATCTTTTCTAACTATTCCATTTGAATTCTCATTTAGCCCTCTTTGACCTGTTGATCCAGGGTCTCCAAAGTAGATTTCAATATTAAATGAACTATCTTTTTCTATGTCTGACCATTTTGAAAACTCTTTACCTCCATCAAATGTAATAGTAGATATACACGAGTTATGTAAAGATGATAGCCATTTGCAAATTGCTTCTTTAACATCCTCACTCTTTCTACTTGCTTTAAGTGATACAATATATTTTGAATGCTTTTCTACTAAAGTAACTATAGCTGATTTTCTAGCTTTTCCTACAATAGTATCTCCCTCAAAATGTCCATATTCTATACTAGTTTTAGCATTAGGATACTTTTCATCTCTTTCAATGAATTGTTTTACATGTATTAATTTTAACTCTTGTTTCGTTATGACCCTTCGGGTTATTTTTACCCTTGCGTCTCAACTTATTTATATCTATTACACCTTGCTTTGCTAATTTGTATAATGTTTTTGTTGATATTTTTTCATCTTTTCCATCTATTTTATTTCTTCCTGCGATAGCATCTAAAGATCAATCATTTTCTAGATTGTTATTGATAGCATCTAATTTTTCTTTGCTTAATACAATGGGCTTTCTTCCACATCTAGATTTATTTATTAGGTATTGATTATATATTTCTTGAACAGTAAGTCCTTGAATAAATAGCTTGTAATACCTGTAAACTTTATCTTTTCCAATTTTCATTCTTTGAGCGTAAGCTCTTGCCTTCACACCTAAATAGTAATTTGCTTCTAGATTTGTTAGCTGATTTATGTTAATATGATTAAAAGGCATTTTTGATACTCCTTTTGTTGATTTTAGTCGGTTAACTAAGTGTATCATAAGTGTCTTTTTTTGTTTATATATTTGTCTGATTTAATTATACAATTAAGGTTTTTATATAGAAAATTTAAATTTTAAAAATTAATAATAGAGTACTTTTATATTTTATAGGGATAAAAAATGCAAAAAATCTAAATATAATAAAAGGATTATATTTAGGAGGAAAATCAAAATATGAAAAGACTAAAGAACTTCTTAAAATATAAGTACATATTATTAGCAATAATAATAATTACAATATTTAGCAAATTTAATATATCTAATATAAAAAATGGATTACAAACGAATTTATATCAAGGATTAAAAATGATAAAGGTAACAGAAGAAAAAATTAAAATTGATGAAAAAAACTTAGTAATAAGTGCAAGAATGCCAGAGATACATTATTCAAATGAAGAGGTTGAAAGATATATAAATTCATACATCAGAAGAAATATAAATGACTCAATAAACCATGAAAGACAAGAATATCAACTTTATAAAAATAATCCTAAAGCTAATGTTAATATAAATTATCATATAGTTTTTGAAAATAAAAGTTTATTAAATATTGTAATATATAAAGAAATAAGGTATAAAGACAATAAATTTAAGCAAGAAAAAGATAGTTACGTATTTGACCTAAATACAGGTCAAAGAATTTTCTTAAATAATTTATTAAAGGATAATGAAGATCATGAAAAGATAATTTATGATTATATAATAGATTATATAAAAGACAATAAATTAAAGGTCAATAAAAATAAAATAAAAATTGATAAATACACAAATTATGAAATAATAGACGAAGGAATAAATATATACTTTAATCCGTACAAATCAAGTGAAGAAGATTTAGCATATGAATTTAAAATTCCTTTTACTATATTTAAAAACAAAATAAAAATGGTACAAACTAGCAATATAATTGCTAATATAGACACTCAAACAATAACTAAGAATAATAAATATATAAATAGTATTATTAATATACCTATAATAATGACTGACAATAAAGATATATCAAAATATATAAATGATGAAATAACAAATAGTATAATGAAGTTTTTCAATGAGTCACAAAAACAAGCAGAAGAATATAATAATGCTCTGCCTGAAGTAGAGAATAAATTTGTTGCTAATGTTGATTTTGATGTAAAGAAAAATAGTGATAATATATTAAGTATACTGGTAAAGTATTATAAGTTTGCAGGAGGAGCTCATGGATATTATGAAAATGTAGCATATAATATAGATACAAGAAATGGAAAATTTTTAACCTTAAGTGATTTATTTAAAGAAGATATAGATTATAAAAATGTTATAAATGAAGAAATAAGAATGCAAATAGAGGAATTAATAAAATCAGATGAGCAAAATAAGGGAGTGTATGAATTTAAAAGTATAGGTGATAAGCAAAAATTTTATATACAAGATGATAATCTAGTAGTATATTTTGATTTATATGATATAGCTCCTTATGCAGCTGGTATACCTGAATTTATGATAAATGTTAACAAAATAGACCATATATTAAAACCAGAATATCAAAAAATATTTAAGTAATAAAAGGGGCTGTCGCATTAAGAGTAAATAATACAATATATAGTTATGCATAATTTGAATTAGCACAACATATTGTACATAATTTTTTAGTGCGACAGCCCATTTTATATTAGATTTTTGGATTTAAAGAAGCTATTTTAGTAACAGCAACATAAACTCTAGAAATTTCGTACCAAGTTTTAAAATCTACAACTCCTGTTTTTGGAAGTCCAAAGATTCCTTGGAAGGTACTAACTGCTTCAGCAGTGCTATCATCATAAATACCATCTTCCTTCACCTTTGGAATGGCAGGGTAGGAGTTTGATATTGCATTTAATTGATTTTGTATAGTTCTAACATATTTTCCGCTAGATCCAACTTGTAATGTATCTCCAGGGAATGATACAGGTACACCACTTACAACAGGAGCTTCTTCAAACACTATTTCATCACCATAAAAATATCTTAAAATGCTTTCATAGTCCATTCCTTGATCCCCCAAATCTTTACTTCCCCATTGAGTCATTTGATTAGGACATTGAGATTTGTGACCATCACAGTATTGAGCTAAAAGAGGCTGTCTAGCTGTAGGAGGTCTTTTTATAAATGTATTAAAAATATTGTCAACAACAACACCTATAGTATCAAAGAAATTTCTATTATTTATAAATTTATGATCATATGCAGTAGATGATGTTATTGTAAAGTTAAGTCCTTTATTTCTATACCATTCTGTAAAAACTCTATTTAGAGTAAATGATATTATAGCTATTACATTTGCATATATAGTTTGTTCTGGCCAAGTAGAGTATATTTCAGATGAAGCTACATTTTTTATATAATCTTTAAATGGAATCCAGTAATTTTGAGCAGAGCTATCTTCAGGTAACCCATCATGAACAACTACAAATTCGGGAACAACAGGATTGTCTAAGACTACAAATCCTGTTGGAGCTGGTAGTGGTTTTAAATCACTTTCTGGTATTTTAGGCGGATATGTTCCGTACAGAGTATTATCTCCTATATCATAAACATTCTCATTTTGTCTAGAGTAGAAGTGTCTGCGTCGGGTTTGAGCATTTAGAGGGACGTTTTGTCTAGCTTCTACAGTAGCAAATACTTGAGTTCCATCAATAATAGCTGTTTCATATCCATCTGAAATTACTTCTACAGTATATTGACTATAAGGTCTAACATCTGAAGGTTGCTGAGAATATTGAATGTCTGGTGCATCTAATGTAATACCAGTAACTTGACCAGAGTTATCAGTCTTTAAGTTTTGATATACTTGAGTTTGTCTTTCCCCAGATTCAGGATTTTTATAAATATTTACAGTTGCATTTTCAATAGGCCTATTAGTTAAATTATCAATAACACTAACTGTTAGGAAACCATCTTGCATATAATCACCTCTTCATAATAAATAATATTTTTCTATATTCATACTATGAAGATAGCTATTATTTTGTTAAGCTAAATGGGAATAATATATCTATAAAATATAAAGAGAGGATTAATTTATGAAATTAGATCTATTAATACTAGCTATAGCACCAGTTGCAACAATTATACTATGGATATATTTAAAAGATAAATATGATAAGGAACCAATACATATATTAAGTAAGTTTTTTATAATTGGTATTTTAGTAAGTATACCAGCAATTTATATAGAAGAAATACTTATAAAAATAAATATATTTTCAGGAAAAATTTATATTTTATATATGTCTTTTTTAGTTGCAGGATTAGTCGAAGAAGGATTAAAAACATTAGTTCTTATACCAAACTTATTAAAAGAAAAAAACTTTAATGAAAAGTTAGATGGAATTATATACTCAGTATTTTTATCATTAGGATTTGCGACTGTTGAAAATATAATATATATATTATTTGAAGATCCAACTTCAGCTTTTGAGGTTGGTGTTATAAGATCTATAATATCAGTTCCTGCACATATGATGTTTGCTCTAATTATGGGATATTATATTTCAAAATATAGATTTACTAGTTCTAAAGCTAAAAAAAGAAAATATTTAATACTATCTATAATATTGCCTATTTTATTACATGGAGTTTTTGATTTTCTATTGATGATACAATATAGATGGTCTATTATAGTGTTTATAGCTTATATAGTATATTTATGGAAAAGTAGCCTAGACAAATTAGATGAATATACAAATAATTCTAGAAAAAAATTTTTAAAAAGATACAAAGTTATTATACATAGAAAGAGAAAGGACGATTAAATTTGAAGAAATTACCACAAAGGTTTTTAGAGGACATGAAAGAACTTCTTATGGATGAATATGATGATTTTATAAAAAGTTATGATGAACCTAAAACAACAGGATTAAGAATCAACACTTTAAAAATAAACAAAGAAGAACTATTAAATTTAAATTTATATAATTTAAAACCAATACCTTGGGCGGATGAAGGTTTTTATTATGATGAGGAAGTAGACAGACCTGGTAAAAGTCCACTACATGAATCAGGAGCATATTATCTACAAGAGCCATCTGCAATGAGTGTAGTACCTCATCTTGATATAAAAGAAGGAGATAAAGTTCTTGATATGTGCGCTGCTCCAGGAGGAAAATCTACATATATATTATCAAAACTAAATGATACAGGATTGTTAGTATCAAATGAGATAAACCCTACTAGAATAAGAGCATTAGGAGAAAACTTAGAGCGATTTGGAGCTAGAAATTGTATAATAACAAACACCGATTCAAATAATTTAAGAAAAATATTTACAGGATATTTTGATAAGGTAGTAATTGATGCACCTTGTTCAGGACAAGGTATGTTTAGGAAAGATGAAGTTGCTATAATAGATTGGAGCTATGCTAAGGTTTTAGAATGTCAAAGTATCCAAAAAGAAATAATAAGAGATGGATATGATATGTTAGAAAATGGGGGAATATTAGTATATTCTACCTGTACATTTGCAAAAGAAGAGAATGAAGACGTAATAAATGACTTTATATCTGAATATAAAGATGCTAAACTAATTGAAATGCAAAGAATATGGCCACATAAAGTAAGTGGTGAAGGTCATTTTGTTGCTAAAATTCAAAAATTAGAAAATGAAGATTGTAATGTAAAATATATAAAAATAAAGAACAATGATAAAGAATTAAAGGATTATAGAGAGTTTGAAAAGAAATTTTTAAATATATCTGTAGAAAGTAGATTTGATATCAGAGGAGAAAATTTATATTTACTTCCTAAGGAACATCCAGATACTAAAAAGTTAAAGGTATTAAGATATGGTCTGCATTTAGGAGTGCTAAAGAAAAATAGATTTGAGCCTTCTCATGCACTATCTCATTATTTAAAAATGGAAGATGTAAAAAATGTAGAAAACTTTAGTGTGCAAGATAATAAAATTTTAGACTATTTAAGAGGAAACACCATAGAAACAGGAAAAAGTAGAGGATGGGTTTTAGTCTGTGTAGAAGGTATAGGTCTTGGATGGGGAAAAGAATCTAATGGTATATTAAAGAATCATTATCCTAAAGGATTAAGAATAAATTACTAAAATTATTTAATAAAATCTCAGATATATTCCAATAATAAAATATAAAACTATTTTATGGAGGTATGTTATGGAGATTTTAAGTGAAAATCAAGAGTATGCTATATCAAAATTTTTACAAAGATATGATTATGATGCAGTATTAGATATATTAGAAGAAGCAGGAATTATAGGTGGAGATTTATATTTTTTAATTGAATCCTGTCAGTATTCTGTTAATTTTGAATTTAAAAGAGCTTTAGAATCTATAGAAAAAATGAGTAGTCAGATGCTATCTAGAAGAGAAATAAAAAAATTGATAATTAATTTGAATAATTTAGAACAGGGAGAACCAGAAGATATATTATCTGAATTAATTGAGAATATAAAAATTCAAATTGTAAATGAAGAATATATAGATTTTTTAGGTAGACTTTATAGATTAAAAGAAGCATTATTTAAGTATATATTTGTAAGTACTAAAGAATCTAAAAACTATAAAGTATCAATGTATGGATATATGTTATCAAAGAAAAATATACTATATACATTAAAAAAGAAGTATAATATCTATAGTGGGAACCTAATCAAAGGGGTAACTCAGTACATAAATATACATGTGAAGAAAACTAAAAGAATGGAAAAGGTAGTAGAAATACTAAATAACGATAGGCTAGAAAGCTTGATAAGACTTAGAAATGAAAGTCTTGTAGGACATGGCTTTAAAGGTATAAGCAAAGAGGAAATTGAAAAGATTTACGGAAGCCCTATGGAAGTTATGAGAGATTTAGTTAAAGCATGTGAACTTTTGGACTTAGGTATTAGTTCAAATAAATATGATGATATTAATGATATGGCTATCCATATGATAGGAAGTCATGAAAATTACTAATTTTAGAGGAGATGATTTTAGTGAGTGAAAAGTTTAAGAAAGAGTTAATTGAGTGGGCAAAAGTAATAGCTACAGCATTAGTATTTGCTTTTATAATAACTCAATTTATAAAGCCTACTTTAGTTAGAGGAGAATCTATGTACCCAACATTAGTTGAAAATGATTATTTAATAATAAATAGAATGGCTTATAAAATAGGACAACCAAAAGATGGTGATATAATAGTATTTAAAACGGATCTTCTGCAAGATGATGGAAAACCAAAAGATTTAGTTAAAAGAGTTATAGCAACAGAAGGACAACACATAAAGATAGAAGATTCTAAAGTATATGTAGATGACAAACTTTTAGATGAGCCATATATACATGATAATTATACTAGTGGAGATATAGATTTGACAGTTCCAGAAGGTCAAGTATTTGCTATGGGAGATAATAGAGAAAAAAGTTTAGATAGTAGATATGAAGACGTTGGACTAGTTGATGAAAAAGATATATTAGGGAAAGTTATTATAAGATTATTCCCATTTAATAAAATAGGTACTGTAAGTTAGATAATTGCATGAGATTAGGTATATCTGCTCTTTTATTTAATTTAGATAAAGCTCTAAAACTTTGTAAAGAAGTTGATAGAATTAATCATAACCATATGAAAGAAACTATATATATTAGATAGAATAAAAAAAGGGGTATGATATACCCCTTTTTACTATATTAGAAGAAGGGAGTACATATTATGGGTAGTGTGAAAATATGTGTTAATAACTTGTATAGAGAGTATTATTTAGAAGATTGTTCTTCAGGCGTAGTTTTAGAAAATATAGTAAAAGATATTGATAGTGAATATAAGGGATATATAACAATTGCAAATATAAACAATAAATTAAGAGAATTAAGTTATGAAGTAAAAGAAGATTGTAATATAAAATTTTTAGATACAACAAATGCAGATGGTTTAAGAGTATATTCTAGGACAATGTCTTTTATATTTATAATGGCTTGTAACGAACTATTTAATAAAGCTAGAGTTACGATTGAACATTCTCTATCAAAAGGACTTTATTGTGAAGTTCATACAGATACAAAACTTAAAGATTTTGACTTGAAAAATATTAAAAACAAGATGCAAGATATAATTGATAAAAACTATAAAATAGAAAAAATATCTACAACTAAATCAAATGCTATTAAGATATTTGAAGAACATGGAATGTATGAAAAATCTGAGTTATTAAGATATAAAGAATATGATGATGTAAAAATATATAAATGTAATAATCATATAAATCATTTTTATGGGCATATGCTACCTTCAACAGGATATATAAAAACTTTTGACTTAAAACAGTATAAAAATGGAGTAATATTATTAGGTCCGAGTGAACTTGACAAAACAAAAGCTATAAAGTATGTACCACAACCAAAGCTTGCAAATATTTATAAAGAAGCGGAAGAGTGGGCTAAGGTAATGGATATAGATAAAGTTATAACTTTAAATAAAATAATAGAAAATAATCAATATGGAGAAGTTATAAGGATAGTTGAAGCTTTACACGAGAAAAAATTATCTCAAATAGCAGATATGATAAAGGAACAGAAAAAAAGGGTTGTACTTATAGCAGCACCATCTTCATCTGGAAAGACTAGTTTTGCTAATAGGCTATGTATACATCTTAAAGTTAATGGATTAACTCCTGTATCAATCTCGCTAGATGATTACTTTTTAAATAGAGAAGATACACCTTTAGATGAATTTGGTAAATACGATTTTGAATCAATATATGCGATAGATTTAGAAAAATTTAATTCAGATTTAAAAAATTTATTAGATGGAAAGGAAATAAGTCTACCTAAGTTTAATTTTAAAACGGGAAAAAGAGAAGAAAATCATAAAAAATTAAAAATAAAAGAAAATCAACCTATAATACTAGAAGGTATACATGGATTAAATCCAATATTGACATCATCAATACCAGATGAGGATAAATTTAAAATATATATCAGTGCTTTGACACAAATAAATTTAGATGATTATAATAGAATACCTACTACAGACTTAAGGCTTATAAGAAGAATGGTAAGAGATTATAACTTTAGAGGATATAGTGCTAAACATACTATTATGAATTGGGACTCTGTAAGAAGGGGTGAAAAGAAAAATATATTTCCATATCAGGAAGAAGCTGATATAATATTTAACTCAGCCTGTGTTTATGAGTTAGCAGTATTAAAAAAATATGCAAAACCATTGCTAGAAGAAATAGAAAGTGATGATAAAGCATATATAGAAGCTAATAGGCTTCTTAAATTACTACAGTATTTTATTGAATTAGAAGATACATCAGATATACCTTCTACATCGATACTAAGGGAATTTATAGGTGGAAGTAAAATAATAGACTAATAGGAAAGAGGGGATATATTAGAATATTTATTTATAATAATATTTATTATTATAAATAAATCTATTTTGATATACTCCTTTTTATATTGCATAATATATTTATAAATATTATTTATTAAGGAGGAGCTAATGAATAACTTATTAAAACAAGTAATAGATGAAAATAGAAAGTATACTAACTATGGTCAGGTTGCTAGTTATATACCAGAATTAAAAAATGCAAGAAGAAGTGATTTAGGTATATGTATAATCGATAAGGATAATAAAATATACACAGCTGGAAACTATAATACTAAATTTACTATACAAAGTATATCTAAGCCTATAGTTTTAGCTATGGCTTTAATGGATAATGATTGGACAAGTGTATTTTCTAAAGTAGGTATGGAGCCAAGTGGAGATCCGTTTAACTCTATAATGAAATTAGAAACAAATGATACAAAAAAACCTTCAAATCCAATGATAAATGCAGGAGCAATAGTAACTACTTCACTTATAAAAGGTAATAGTTTAGAAGAGAAAGAAGAAAGAATGTTACAGTTTTTTAGACGTTTAGCCAATAATGATAGCATTGGGATAAATTATGAAGTTTATAAGTCAGAAAAGCTAACTGGTGATAGAAATAGAGCTATGGCATACTTATTAAAAAATGATGGATTTATAAATGGTGATGTAGAAGAAATACTAGATTTATATTTTAAACAATGCTCCATAGAAATAGATTGTGTGGATTTAGCAAGAATCGGAATAAATCTTGCAATGTATGGAATAGATATAGAAAGTAAAGAAAGATTGATTAGTGAAAAAGTTTCTAGAATGGTCAAAACATTTATGGTTACTTGTGGAATGTATGATGCATCGGGTGAATTTGCTATAAAGGTTGGAATACCTGCAAAATCTGGTGTTGGAGGAGGTATAATAGCCTCTGTTCCAGACATAATGGGTATAGGAGTTTATGGACCAGCTCTTGATAAAAAAGGAAATAGTATAGCTGGAGTTAAGGTTTTAGAAGATTTATCTGAAAAGCTAGAGTTAAGCATATTTTAAATTATAAAATTTTTTTATAACTATAAAATATTATTATATATATGTTTTAATTAAAATACTTCATTAAGTAAAGTTATTATTTTATAATGTAGAATTATTATTAGAACATATATAATTAAAAATATTTCAGTTAGCGAGGGAATGAAAGAAATAGTTTTACATAAAAGAAAATCATAAGATGAAGAGTAAGTATATGATATAGTTATGGTTTCAACGCTAGTACAAAAAAGATATATGTAATTTATAATGGGTATCAATGTTTATTGATGCCTATTTTTTGGGTATATTAGTAATGTAAAAATATAATTAATAAGGAGAGATTGAAAATGCTTGTAATAGGACCACATATTTCAATATCAAAAGGGTTTGCTAAGGCAGCTCAAACAGCAGTAGACATTGGAGCAAATACATTCCAATTCTTTAGTAGAAATCCAAGAGGAGGAAATGCTAAAGCATTTGATGAAAAGGATATAGAAAAATTTCAAAAAATAAGAAGAGCATATAATTTTGGACCACTTTTAGCTCATGCACCTTATACTATGAATTTAGGTGGATCAAAGGATGAGGTATACGAATTTGGTAGAAAAGTTATAAAAGAAGATATAGAAAGAATGGATTCCCTAGGAATAGAATATATGTGTTTCCATCCAGGTAGTCATGTTGGTGGAGGAATAGATTTTGGCATACAAAGAATAGTAGATGCTTTAAATGAAACACTAACAGGTGAAGAAAATATAACTGTTCTTCTTGAAACTATGTCTGGAAAAGGAACTGAAATTGGATTTACTTTTGAGCAAATTAAAACAATAATAGATGGAGTAAGTCATAATGAAAAGTTAGGTGTATGCTTAGATACATGTCATATATTTTCAGCAGGATATGATATAGTAAATAATTTAGATGGAGTTTTAGATGAATTTGATAGAATAATAGGATTAGATAGACTTAAGGCTGTACATTTAAATGATAGTATGATGCCTTTTGGAGGAAAAAAAGATAGACATGCAGTAATAGGAGAAGGTGAAATTGGCTTAAATGCTATAATAAACTTTATGAGTCATCCTAAATTAAATAAATTACCTTTCTTCCTAGAAACACCTCTTGAGGAAGAAGGTCATAAAAAAGAAATTGCTATGATAAAAGGAATATTATCTGATAAATAGATTTTGATTATATAATAAAATAACCTTATAATATAATAAGAAAATATATTAAGGTGGGGGATATATATGAGGTTATTAGGAAAAACTAATATGAAAATAAATAGGGTTGGTTTTGGTGGAATACCAATTCAAAGGATAACACAAGAAGAGACTAATAATGTTATAAATGAATTAGTTAATAATGATATAAATTTTATAGATACAGCTAGAGCATATACTATAAGCGAAGAGTATATAGGAAATGCTATAGAGGGAAAAAGGGAAAAATTTTTTATTGCCACTAAAAGTATGTCTAGAGATTATGAATCAATGAAACAAGATATAGAAATAAGTTTAAAAAACTTAAAAACAGACTATATAGACTTATATCAAATTCATAATCTTAAGCCAGAAGAATACAAAACTATATTTGATGAAAATAAAGCATATAAAGCTCTATTAGAGGCAAAAGAAAAAGGTAAAATAAAATATATAGGAATAACTAGTCACAGTTTAGAAACTATAGAACAGTCTATAGAAGATGAAAAGTTTTCGACTATACAATTTCCATACAATATAATTGAAGATCAAGCTGATGAAATTTTTAAAAAAGCTAATAAAAAGGGTATAGGAATTATAGTAATGAAGCCTTTAGCTGGTGGAGCTATAGATGATGCAAAGTTAGCGATAAAATATATACTTTCAAAAGATTATATAGATGTAGTGATACCTGGTATGGAAAATATTGAACAAGTTAGAGAGAATGTATCGGTGTTACAAGATACTAATATTACAAAAGATGATGAATCTAAGATACAAGAAATAAGAAAGACTATGGGTAAAAGATTTTGTAGAAGATGTGAATATTGCTTACCATGTCCATTAAACATAAATATACCTCAAAATTTCTTGTTAGAAGGATATTATACTAGATATAATTTAAAGGATTGGGCTAAGGAAAGATATAAATCATTAGAAGTTAAAGCAAGTGCATGTGTAGAATGTGGACTATGTGAAACTAAATGCCCATATGAACTACCTATAAGAGAAATGTTAAAAGATGTATCATCTAAGCTTGACTAAAAATATAAAGTATAGATAATAATAAAGGGGCTGTCGCACTAAAAAAATTATATACAATATGTTGTGCTAATTCAAATTATACATAACTATATATTGTATTATTTACTCTTAATGCGACAGCCCCTTTTATATATAAATTACTTCTTAGATACAACATAGGATACATCATATTCTGAAATAGGATAAAGTTCTATTTCAACTCTAGGATTATCCTTATCTATAAAGTCAAACAATAATACTGGTTTAAGTTGTTTATCATTTTTTATTATTCCACTTTTTTCTATACCATCACATATACTTTTAGGATAGTTGTGTAAATCACCCATGCGTTTATTTGGGAAATATAACTTTAATATAGTTATTAAGTTTTCTTCAATTGTATCACCAAAGTATTGTTGATTTATAAATCCAGCAATCATGTTTTCATAAGCTAAATATTTTGAATGTTTACCTGTTGATGGCATCCATGCTTGTCCATGGACATTGTGGAGTTTGAAGTTTGATTTACTAATAGGTCTACCTGGTATTGTCAACTTTATCAAAATATCACCACCCTTATACTCTAGTTATTATAAAACTAATATTTAATTAATGAAAGGTTTTTTATGAAGAAAGAAGAATTAAAAGATTTTTGTAAATCTATAGGAATAGATTGTGTTGGGATAGCTGGAATAGGTCCTTACTACGATTTAGAGAAGATAATAAAACAACGATTATTGAATGGACATATAACTGGTATGGAAGAACCTGTTATAGAAAAGAGAATTAATCCAAAAGAAACTATGGAAAATGTAAAATCTATAATAGTATGTGCATTTCCTTATTATATTGGAAATTTTAATGAAAGTAATTTATCAAAGTATTGTTATGGTGAGGATTATCATATAGTAGTTAAAGATATGTTACAACAAATATGTAACTACTTATCAGATAAGATAGATAACTTTGAGTATAAGATATTTGCCGATACTGGCCCATTAGTAGATAGATATTTAGCTTATTTGTCTGGTATAGGATATTTTGGAATAAATAATAACATAATTACAGATGAATATGGTTCATATGTGTTTATAGGATATATATTGATTAATTACGAGTTTCAAAGTGATACTCCATTAGAAAAAACATGTATAAAATGTGGAAAATGTGTAAAATATTGTCCGGGAAATGCTCTTTTAGGAAATTATGAAATGAATCCTAAAAGATGTTTATCTTATATAACACAAAAAAAAGGAGATCTTGAAGAGGAAGAGGAAAAAATGTTGAAAGAAAATAAAAAAGTTTTTGGATGTGATATTTGCCAAGATATATGTCCTCACAATAAAAATATTCCAATAACCTCTATAGAAAGATTTAAAAAAAATGTAATTTTAAAACTAGGTATTGAAGAAATTAATGATATATCTAATAAGGAGTTTAAAAGAAGATATGGAAATAGGGCATTTAGTTGGAGAGGTAAGAATATAATAAAAAGAAATATAAATATAGTTTTAGAGAAGCCGAATGAGTAAGAAGTCAAAGGCTTCTTTTTTGTTATAAACAATTTAAATGTAAAGATATTCTATATAATGAATAAAATTAGTATTAGATAACTCAACATTTACAAGCTATTAATCATAGAATATATAAAAGGATAGAAGGGGGGAGGGGCAATGCTAAAATTTAATAATACATCTGAGATAGAACCTCTAGAAGGCATATTAGGTCAGGAAAGAGCTATAGAAGCTATGGAAATAGGATTAAAAATTGATAATCCGGCTTACAACATGTATTTAGCAGGAGATTCTGGTACAGGTAAAACAACATATGCTATGAATGTTTTAAATAAATATGCAGCTAAAAAAGGAAATCATAAGGATTGGTGTTATGTATATAATTTTGAAAATAACAGAGAGCCAATTATAATTGGTCTTGAGAAAGGTCTAGGTAAAATATTTAAAAAAGATATTGAAAAACTTATAGAAACTCTACTTGATGAATTAATAGATGCTTTTGAAAGTGAAGATTTTGAAATAGGAAAAAATCAACTAATAGAGGAGTATGAAATAGAAAAAGATGCATTACTTAAAAAGATAAAAAAATATGCTGAAGAAAAAGGTTTTAAGTTAAAAAATAGTAAAGTTGGTATGGTATTTATACCTATAGAAGAAAATAAAGAAGATGAAGAAACTGAAGAGGATGATTACGCAGACGAAGAGTTTTATAAAGTAAAACGAGAATTAGAAAATGCTGCTATACAAGTAGTGTATAAAATTAGAGACTTAGAAAATGCAGCGAAAGAAGCTTTATTAGAACTAGAAGAAGAAATTGCTAAATATGTAATAGACCCTCATATTGAAGGTTTAATAGAGAAGTATAATAGTTATGAGAAAGTTAAAACTTACTTAAATAATATGAGAGATGATATATTAGAATATGTTTATTTATTCTATATGGATGAAGAAGAGCTAAAAGATAAGTATGATAAAGAGCATTTTATGAAATATAAGGTTAATCTATTTGTAGATAATGGAATTGAAAGAGAAAATTCTAAAGCACCAGTAATAGTTGAAATAAATCCAAGTCCATCTAATTTATTTGGAAAAGCAGAGTATGATTACTATAATGGAAATGTAAAAACAGATTTTACAAAATTGATACCAGGGGCGGTTCACAAAGCAAATGGAGGATATTTAGTTTTATATGTTGATCAACTTTTAAGATATCCATTATCTTGGGATATGCTAAAAAGAGCTATTCAATCAAGAAAAATAGGTGTAGATACACAAACATCAATAAAGCCAGAAAATATGCCTATAGATATTAAAGTTATATTAATAGGGACAAATTACATGTATAATTTACTTTACAATCATGATGATGATTTTAGCAAGTATTTTAAAATATTTGTAGATTTTGATAATGAAATGGATAAAAATGAAAATAATAAAAATGGTATAGCTAGATTTATAGCATATCAATGTGATAAGAATAATTTAAAACATTTTACTTATGATGCTGTTGAAGAGGTTATAAAATTTAGCACTAGAATTTGTGGGGATAAATATAAACTTTCAACTCAATTTAATAAGATAATGGAAATAATAGTTGAAGGAGATGTATGTGCTCAAATTAGAGATGCTAAATATGTAGATAAATTTGACGTTCAAAAAGCTATATTAGAAAGAAAAAAAAGATTAAATAGAATAGAAAACAAGATGGATGAATCATTAGAAAATAGATTTACACTTATTGAAACTAAAGGAAGTAGAGTTGGTGTTATAAATGGATTGTCTGTATTAAGTACAGGTGAATACTCATTTGGAAGGCCTTCTAGAATAACTGTAACAACTAGTCCAGGTAATAAAGGAATAGTTAATATAGAGAGAGAAGTTAATATGAGCGGACCAATACACAATAAAGGTGTTTTAATATTAGGTGGATATTTAGCAGAGAATTTTGCTCAAGAATTCCCACTTTCATTAAATGCAAATATATGTTTTGAACAAAGTTATGGAGGTGTAGATGGAGATAGCGCAACAGGTGCTGAATTATACGCTTTATTATCATCATTAAGTAAAATACCTTTAAAACAAAGTATAGCTACAACAGGTTCTATGAATCAAAAAGGTGAAATACAAGTAGTTGGTGGAATAAGTGAAAAAATAGAAGGATTCTATTCTGCTTGTAAAAAACAAGGATTAAATTATAATCAAGGTGTAATAATACCAAAAAATAATAGTAGAAATTTAGTTTTATCTGATGAGGTAACAGATGCAATAGAGAAAGGTAAATTTTCTATATATACAGTTGAACGAGTAGAAGAAGCTATAGAAATATTAATGGATGTTAAATTTGATGAAGTGAAAAGACTGGTAACAGAAAGACTTAGAGAATTTAATGAATTACAAAGCCCATATAAAAAGTAGTTTTATATAAAATATTAATGGGTAAAATAATAAGAAGGTAGAAGTTACAAGCTTTTGCCTTCTTATTATTTTGTATTAAATTAATCATTTTAAGTAAATTTATTATAGTATAAATTATATATTTTAAAACTTTTATTACTTGTTAAACTTATAAGACTTATTATATATTAATCATGATAAATTATGAAGTAATAGATAAGAGATGCAAGGGAGAATTATATGAAAAATATTAATAAAGTATTAGATATATTAGAAGAAACTTATCCAGATGCAAAATGTGAATTAGATTATACTACGCCATTTGAACTATTAATAGCAACAATATTATCTGCTCAATGCACAGATGTAAGAGTAAATAAAGTTACAGGAGAGATGTTTAAAAAATATAATACTCCTATTGATTTTGCAAATATTAGTATAGAAGAAATAAAAGAGGAAATAAAAAGCTGTGGTTTATACAAGAGCAAGGCTGAAAAAATAAAAGCTACATCAGAGAAAATATGCAATGAATACAATGGAGAAGTTCCAGATAATTTAGAAGATTTAACTAAGCTACCAGGTGTTGGAAGAAAGACTGCTAATGTAGTACTTAGCAATGCTTTTAATCAAGATGCAATGGCAGTTGACACTCATGTATTTAGAGTTTCAAATCGAATTGGTATAGTTAATACTCAAACTCCTGAGAAAACAGAATTTGCTCTTATGGATGCAATACCTAAAAAAAGATGGTCTCATTCTCATCATTTATTAATCTTTCATGGAAGACGAATTTGCAAAGCTAGAAAACCGGAGTGTGAAATTTGTCCTATAGCAAAATACTGTAAATACTATAAGAATAACTTTAATAAAGTACGTTCTTAGAAAACTGAATTTCTGATATAATTGTAAATAAAATAGAATACAGTTAAGAAATAGGAGGATAAAATGTCAATAAATGTAGTTCTAGTAGAACCAGAAATACCTCAAAACACAGGTAATATAATAAGAACTTGTGCAGCAACAGGAGCAACCTTACATTTAGTAAGACCACTAGGATTTTCATTAGAAGATAAATATTTAAAGAGAAGTGGTCTTGATTACTGGGATATAGCAAATATACAATATTACGATAGCTTTGAAGAAGTTGTTGAAAAAAATCCAAACGGAACATTTTTCTATGCTACAACAAAAGTAAATCAAGCTCATTCTGATGTAAAATATGTTGATAATTCATTTATTGTATTTGGAAAAGAGACTAAAGGTTTACCGGAATCACTTATAAAATCAAACTTAGAGACATGTATAAGAATACCTATGTTAAACATTGAAAAAGCTAGATCTTTAAATCTATCAAATTCAGTGGCTATAGTAGTATATGAAGCATTAAGACAACTAGATTATCCAGGAATGAGATAATTACATATTTTTATTATAAAATGATACTAAAGGATGAAATACTTATTGTATAGACTTAGTATCATTTTTTACATATAGGGAAATTATAGAATTAAAAGTTTTGTGGATAACCTATGAATATAAGTAATATAAATAACTTTATAAATGTAAAAATTTACATTTTGAAATGCTTCGCCCACGCAGTGGCTCAAGCAACGGATGTATACGTAGCGGTAGCAAGGATATATCGTTGGCGAAATGAAATGTTTAGCCGACACGTCGCTCAAGCAAAGCGAATTTTTTATTATAAATTAAGAGAATAATAAGTATGAAGTGTAAAACTTATATAAAATAAAAAATATAAATTATATAATTACTTTAATATTAAAGATATATTGATAAAATAGTATATCACATATACCGAATAAAATACAAAATACAATTAAATTTGATATAAAGTTATATACAAAAATATTGGTATATACAATTTTTTTATAGAAAAAAAATGTATAATGGTGTAAAATATAATTAAGTATTATATATTAATAAAAATATTAGGAGGGTACATATGAAACTTAAAAAGCTTATAGCCTTAGGTTTAGCTACAGTAATGAGTGCTAGTATGTTAGTAGGATGTGGGGCTAAACCAGAATCTGATGAACCAACAGCAGATAATGGTGAGAAAGTGTTTAGAGTAGGGATGATAACAGATACAGGTGGAGTAAATGATGAATCATTTAACCAATCAGCATGGAAAGGATTCGAAGATGCTCAAGCAAAATTTGGAAAAGATAAATTAGAAATAAAATATTTAGAGTCTAAACAAGAGGCAGACTACGTTCAAAATATAGATACACTTGCTGATGAAGAGATGGATTTAATAGTAGGTGTTGGATTTAAGTTAGAGCCAGCTATAACAGAGGCTGCTAAAAACTATCCAGAACAACAATTTGCATTAATAGATGCAGTTTGTGAAGGAGAACAACCAAAAAACGTAACTTCATTATTATTTGAAGATAATGCATCAGCTTATTTAACAGGATTAATAGCTGGTAAAATGACAGAAACAAACAAAGTTGGATTTATAGGTGGTATGGAATCACCAGTTATAAGTAAGTTTGATTACGGATTTAGAGCAGGTGTTAAAGCTTCTAACCCAGATGCAGAAGTAATTGTTCAATATGCAAATAGTTTCACAGATTCAGCTTTAGGAAAAACTATAGCTAACCAAATGCATTCAAAAGATGCTGATATAATATTCAGTTGTGCAGGTGCAGTTGGAATAGGTGCGATAGAAGCAGCTAAAGAAAACGGTAAAAAAGCTATAGGCGTTGACCAAGATCAAAATTCTTTAGCTCCAGATAACGTAATAACTTCAGCTATGAAAAACATAGATGTTACAGTATTAGAATTATTATCTAATCTGGTTGAAGGAAAATATAAAGGTGGAGAAATAATAGTTAATACATTATCTATGAATGGTGTTGGTATAGCTCCAACAAGTAATAAGAATGTTCCGCCAGATGTATTAGAATATGTTACTAAAGAAGCTGAAAAAGTTAAGTCAGGAGAGATAAAAGTTCCTGCTACTAAAGAAGAATTTGAAGAGTTAAGCAAATAATAGTAACCAATTATAAAAAGGCTATCTTAAAGAAGGATAGTCTTTTTAAATATATTATATATTTGAAATATTTTAATATATTTTGGAAAGAATAATATAAACTATATTAATATTTTATAAAAAATTACTATGATATATAAAAAACAAATTAAAATAAAAAAGCAAAATAAAAAGTTTGTCATATTAGTTATACTTTAATAGAATAAGTATAATAAAAATGATGATAATTTTTAATAAGGAGGATAAGAAAGAGCGATGAATAATAGTAATATCAACTACAGTCAAAAAGTTGTAGAAATGAAAAAGATAACTAAAAAGTTCGGAAATTTTGTTGCTAATGATAATATAGACTTGACTGTATATAAAGGTGAAGTACATGCTCTTTTAGGGGAGAACGGTGCAGGAAAATCTACTCTAATGAATATACTATATGGTTTATATCAGCAAACATCTGGAGAAATCTACATTAATGAAAAATTAGTTAATATGGATAATCCTAATGTTGCGATAACAAATGGAATCGGTATGGTTCATCAGCACTTTATGCTAGTACAACCTTTCACTGTAGCACAAAACATAATATTAGGAGTAGAGCCTACAAAAGGTCTAGGTTTAATTGATATAAACAAAGCTATCGAAGATGTTAAAGCTATCTCAGAAAAATACGGATTATATGTTGACCCTAATGCAAAAATAGAAGATATAAGTGTTGGTATGCAACAAAGAGTAGAAATACTAAAAGCTTTATATAGAGGAGCTGAAATATTAATACTAGATGAGCCTACTGCAGTTCTTACTCCACAAGAAATACAAGAACTTATACAAATTATAAGAAATTTAACTAAAGAAGGTAAATCTGTAATAATAATAACTCATAAATTAAAAGAAATAAAGGCAGCTGCGGATAATTGCACAATAATTAGAAGAGGTAAGTACATAGACACTGTGAAGGTATCTGAGACAACTGAAGATGAATTAGCAGCAATGATGGTTGGTAGAGAAGTTAATTTTAAAGTTGACAAAAAAGAAGCAAAGCCTACATCAAATGTATTAGAAATAAAAGATTTACTAGTAAAAGATAGTAGAAAAGTATCTATAGTAGATGGACTATCACTAGAAGTTAAGGCTGGAGAAATACTAGGGATTGCAGGTATAGATGGAAATGGACAATCAGAACTAGTAGAGGTATTAACTGGTCTTAGAAAAGCAGAAAGTGGAAGTATAAAAGTAAATTCAAAGGAATTACTTAACAAAAAACCAAAAGAAATATTTGATAATGGAATAAAAAATATACCAGAAGATAGACATAAGAGAGGATTAATACTAGATTTTACTGTTGCAGAAAATACAGTTTTACAAAATTATAAAGATCCAAGATTCTCTAAAAATGGAATATTAAATAAAGATGCTATAGAAAAGTATGCTGATAAAATAATAGAAAGATTTGACGTAAGACCTACAGATCATACTGTTAAATCAAGAGCTTTATCTGGTGGTAACCAACAAAAGGTTATAATAGGTAGAGAAGTTGATAATATAGAAATAGCAAGAAAATCTACAGGCAAACCTCAATTACTTATAGCTACTCAACCAACAAGAGGTCTTGATGTTGGAGCAATAGAATTTGTTCATAAAGCATTAGTAAAGCAAAGGGATGAAGGAAACGCTGTATTATTAGTTTCATTAGAATTAGATGAAATTATGAATGTATCAGATAGAATAGCGGTTATATATGAAGGAAAAATAGTAGGAATCGTTGATGCAAAAGATGCAGACGAAAATATGTTAGGTTTAATGATGGCGGGAGGTGAAGATAATGAGTAGTAAGTCAAGCAAAAAGAAAGTTTCTTTAGTCGATAATACTATTTTATTCTCCTTAATATCAATAGTTTTAGGTTTATTAGTTGGAGCGATAGCATTATTAATAGCAGGAAGAGACCCTATACAAGCATACTCAGCAATGATAGAGGGTATATTTGGCAAACCTAAGTATATTGCATGGGTTATAATAAGATCAACACCACTTATATTAACTGGTTTATCTATTGCATTTGCATTTAAAACAGGTTTATTTAATATAGGAGCAGAAGGTCAGTTTATAATAGGAGCTTTAGTTGCAACTATGGTTGGTTCTGCAATACAATTACCTGCAATAATACATATACCAATTACTCTTTTAATGGCTTGTTTAGGAGGAGTTATATGGGGTGGATTTGCAGGATGGTTAAAATCTAAATTTGGAATAAATGAAGTTATCGCAACTATAATGCTTAACTGGATAGCATTTTATTTAAGCAATTTTGCAATAAAAAATACATGGTTAGCTAAACCAAACAGTGAATCATCTATTAGTATACATGATTCAGCAAGTATCGGTATAAACTGGTTAACTGATTTAGTAGGACCAGCTACTAAGGTTAACTGGGGTATAGTTATATCAATAATATTTGTTTTAGCAATAGCGTTTATATTATTTAAAACTACTCTAGGATTCGAATTAAGAGGAGTTGGACACAATAAGTTTGGAGCAGAATATGGTGGAATAGATGTTAATAAATCTATATTAAAATCTATGGCTATAGCAGGTATGCTTTCAGCGGCAGCAGGAGCGATACAAGTAATGGGTGTTTCTCAAAATATTACTATATTAGCAGCTCCAGAAGGATATGGATTTGATGGTATAGCTGTTGCATTAATAGCAAACAGTAATCCTATAGGAGTTATATTCTCAGGATTACTATTTGGAGCATTTAAATACGGTGGAACTAAGATGCAAGCTGTAGGAGCTCCTTCTGAAGTAGTAAATATAGTTATAGGTTCTATAGTATACTTCATAGCTTTAAGCAGTGTATTAAGAATGCTATATATAAAATTTAGAGAGAATAAAAATAAAGGGGGGAATGCATAATGCAAGATATAGCTTTAATTATTAGTACTACTTTAATGTACTCTACACCCCTTATATTTGCGGCATTAGGTGGAGTATTTTCAGAGAACTCAGGTATAGTTAATATAGGTATAGAAGGTATGATGACTATAGGTGCTTTTGCAGGTGCTGCTGCAGGATATATGCTAGGTAATCCATGGTTAGCATTTATAATAGGTGGTTTAGCTGGAGGTTTATTTGCTTTAATTCATGCATTAGCAACTGTAACTTTTAATGCAGACCATACTATATCAGGGGTTGCAATAAATCTATTAGCTCCTGGTGTTGCATTATTTGCATCTAAAATAATGTTTGACGGTGCAACTATGACACCAACAATACCAATGGAACAAAAAATACCAAGACCATTAAATGGATTGTTCCCATCAGGAAGTATATTAGATACAATATTTAATGCATATGCTACAGTTTTCTTAGCATTTATATTAGTTGCTGTTGCATGGTATGTATTATATAAAACTAAATTTGGACTTAGAATAAGAGCCGTTGGAGAACATCCAGGTGCAGCAGATACATTAGGAATAAGTGTTGCAAAAACTAGATATATAGCTGTTATAATATCAGGTATATTAGCAGGGTTAGGTGGAGCATCAATGAGTTTAGCTGTTGTTTCTTCATTTAGACCTACATTAATATCAGGACAAGGGTATATAGCTATAGCTGCTGTAATCTTTGGTAAATGGAGACCACAATGGGCGATGGTTGCATGTTTACTGTTTGGTTTTTCAACAGCGTTATCTGTATACTTTGGAAACCCAGAATTACCATTTAGCATAAATGAAAATTTATTATCAATGATACCTTATATAATGACATTAGTAGTATTAGTACTATTTGTTATGAGTTCTAAGGCTCCAGCAGCACTTGGAAATCCATATAAAAAAGGTGAAAGATAAAAAATGATAGCTTTAAGCTATCATTTTTTTATACACTTTTTAGGTGTTGCACTTAATATGATAATTCATCACATATTAAAATATTATAATATATATGTTCTAATAATAATTCTACATTATAAAATAATTTTATTGTTTATTGTATTTTGAACAATAAACAATAATAACTTTACCTAATGAAGTGTTTTAATTAAAACATATATATATAAAATATATAAGTAATAATTAAATTTATTAAAAATATAAACATTATAGTTAAAATTAAAATACATATAAAGTTTCATATACTATGCTTGGTATTGTTTATGAAGAGGAATTCATGAATAGAGAGATTGATTAAGTTTAGTTTTTTAGATTGTATACTGAGATGATAATTAAATGTAAGGTAATGACATTCAGTGTCGTTCATAAAATGAATTAAAATTTAATATGGAGAAATAATAAAAGTAGAAGAATTTTATTTTTAGGTACTTTGACTAGATATTAGAAGGGAGTGAGAAAATGACAAATAAAGATATTTATTTAAGTTTAAACAGACAAGATGAAATATCTGTTAAAAAGTTATTAACCAACCACAAACTTGAAAAAGAATATATGTACAATAATGATTGTATAGAGGTAGTACTAAAAAATAATAGTAAAGATAAAATACATAATGAAGAAATTGTAGATGAAATTGCTGATTTGATAATTGATATAATGAAAAATAAACTTCTTAGAAAACATGTAATAAAAAAATATAATTCTGAATCTAGTGAAGAAGCTCAAAAGATATATATGTGTGCATTAAATATATTTAAAGAGAAAGAGTTTATAATAAAGCAATCTTTACATGAAAAAATATATAATTATATATTAAATGAAGACTATATAAACATAGAAGGATTTGTAAAATTTAGAATGAAGGAATTTAATAATTATATATCGACTATAGTAGATTTAGCATGGGAAGAGTACTTTATAAAAAAAGATCAAGATGAGTTTATTAATGTACTTAAATACTTTGTTGACATTCAGCAAGAAAAATTAAAACTTTTAAGAATACATATAAAAGAAGATAGTTCATTTATACTTTATGATAAAGATGGTAATAAGATTGATAGTATAAATGATGAAGAAATGATGAATATGGTAATAAAAGAAAATTTGAATTATGAAGATTTTTTAATGAGTAACATTCTTACATTATGTCCAGGTAAAATAGAAATAATAGATTCCTTGAATAATAATTCTTCTAAAGAAATAATAGAAATAATTAAATCAATATTTGGTGATAAAGTAATATGTATCAATAGAAACTAAATTCATGCTAATTTTACTTATTATAAAGATATAGTTAAAAAAGTTACCTTTTTAGTGTTATATTATATTTATAATTAATTATAATTTAATATGGAATAAAAGGAGAATTTAGCATGAATAATATAATTAGGATATTAATCTTAGCTGTTATAGGAGGGTTAATAGGGTATATAACGAATGTAATAGCTATAAAATTAATATTTAGGCCAATAAATCCAATAAAAATACCAATACTTAATATAGATATAATTGGGATGATACCAAAGAGAAAAGCAGAAATTGCTACTAATATAGGAAAGGTAGTGGAAGATCAATTTATATCTGTTGATGAAATAACAGATAATATAATAACAGATCAAGATAAACAAAACATAATTGATTACATAAAAGTAAGAGTAAAGTTAATACTTAATGAAAAGATGACGCTTATTCCTAGCACAATAAGAAACTTAGTTCAAAATTATGTTTCTGAAATAATCGAAGATGAAATAAGAGAAGGAATAGATGAATTATCTGAAGAAATAATAAATAAAGCAAATAGTCGTATAAATATAAAAGAAATAGTAGAAAATAAAATTAATGAATTAGATTTATATGAATTGGAAACGATAATATTACAAATTGTAAAACATGAATTAAGAAATATTGAAATATTAGGACTTATCTTAGGTTTTTTTATAGGGATAGTTCAAGGAATAATAACAATATTTATATAAAATATTGTTATTGATACTAAATTAAGTATTTGATATAATTTAAATATAATAACTAAAAAATAGCAATGAAAAGGAAGAGTAAAATAGAAACAATTAAACAGAGAGGATAAGTCATAGGCTGGAAGCTTATCTTAATATGACTATTTGAAAACTACCTTGGAGCTGAACTTATTAACATTTGTAAAATGTGAAAGTGTTCGGGTGACAACCTTATAGTCATCAAGAGGAAGTGCTTAAATACTTCAACTTGGGTGGAACCGCGAATTAATACTCGTCCCAATATATTTATTTGGGATGAGTTTTTTATTATAAAAAATTAATTAAGGAGGAAATAAAATGATAAAAGTTACTTTAAAAGACGGATCTGTGAAAGAATTCGAAAATGAACTTTCAGTTATGGAAATAGCTAAGTCTATAAGCGAAGGTTTAGCTAGAGCAGTAGTTGCTGCATCTGTAAATGGAAAAGTTGTAGGGTTAAATCATATAGTAAAAGAAGATTGTGAATTAAACTTATTCAAATTTGATGATGAAGAAGGTAAAGATGTATTTAGACATACATCAGCTCATATATTAGCTCAAGCTATAAAGAGATTATATCCAGAAGCTAAATTTGCAATAGGGCCAACTGTAGAGAATGGATTCTACTATGATATAGATCTAGATCATAGATTAACTAATGAAGACTTAGAAAAGTTAGAAAAGGAAATGAAGAAAATAGCTAAGGAAGATATAGCTGTTGAAAGATATGAATTATCAAGAGAAGAAGCTTTAGCATGGGCAAAAGAAAGTAATGAAATATATAAAGTAGAAATTATAGAAGATTTACCAGCAGGGGAAGTAATATCTTTTTACAAGCAAGGAGAATTTACAGATTTATGTAGAGGACCACACTTACCTTCAACAAAAAAAGTTAAAGCAGTTAAATTATTAAGTGTAGCTGGAGCTTATTGGCGTGGAGATGAAAAGAACAAAATGCTTCAAAGAATATATGGTATATCTTTTGAGAAGAACAAAGACTTAGAAGAATACTTACACATGTTAGAAGAAGCTAAGAAAAGAGACCATAGAAAATTAGGCAAAGAATTAGACTTATTCTTTATACCAGAAGAAGGTCCAGGATTCCCATTATTCTTACCAAAAGGTATGGAACTTAAGAACGAGTTATTAAAGTTCTGGAGAGCGATACATAGAGAAGATGGGTACCAAGAAATAGAAACTCCAATAATATTAAATCAAAAATTATGGGAAACTTCAGGGCATTGGTACAACTATAAAGAAAATATGTACACTGTAGATATAGATGAGCAACAATTTGCTATAAAGCCAATGAACTGCCCAGGTTCTTTAATATATTATAACTCTAAGCCACATTCATATAAAGAGTTCCCTATGAAAGTTGCAGAACTTGGTAGAGTTCATAGACATGAATTATCAGGTGCATTACATGGACTTATGAGGGTTAGAGCATTCACTCAAGATGATGCCCATATATTCATGTTACCAGAACAGATAAAGGATCAAATAAAAGGTGTTGTAGACTTAATTGATAGAGTTTATAAGACTTTCGGATTTGAATATCACTTAGAATTATCAACTAGACCTGAAAACTCAATAGGTTCGGATGAAGATTGGGAAGCAGCTGAAAATGGATTAAGAGAAGCTTTAAAAGAGCTTAACTTACCTTATATATTAAATGAAGGTGATGGAGCATTTTATGGTCCTAAAATAGACTTCCACCTAAGAGATTGTTTAGGAAGAACATGGCAATGTGGGACTATACAATTAGATATGCAATTACCTCAAAGATTTGACATAACTTATATAGGTCAAGATGGTGAAAAACATAGACCAGTTATGATACACAGAGTTGCATTTGGAAGTATAGAAAG